>JABIJZ010000003.1 GCA_018655275.1 Candidatus Peregrinibacteria bacterium
GCGGGTTTGGTTGTCTTGTTTCTCATTGTCGGCTTTTTGGGGTGGCTAGTCAAATTCGGCGTGAAATTTGTGGTGTAATTTTACAGGTTTGGGTTTCACCACGTGGTGACTTTCTCAGATTAGAAGTTCTTTTTTGACGAAAAATCTGTCAAGCAGGGAGGTTCGAAGTGGTTTATAGTTTCTCCTACTTCACCGTCACACTTTTCGCAAGGTTTCTTGGCATGTCTGGGTCGTTTTTGCGGAGGATTGCGAGTTGGTATGCGAGGAGCTGGATTGGAATGATATTTACGATAGGGGATGCGTGTGAGACGTCTGGAACCCTGATCCAGTAGTCGAAGACTTCGTTGTTTTCTGGGGCAACTCCTATGATGTATGCGCCTCGAGCTTTGAGTTCGATTGCATTTGATATGATTTCGTTTTTGGTTTCGTCGTTTGCGACGATTGCTATACATGGGGTTCCTTCTGAGATCAATGCTATTGGGCCGTGTTTCAATTCTCCTCCTGCGAATCCTTCTGCGTGAATGTATGAAACTTCTTGGATTTTGATTGCGCCTTCGAGTGCGATAGGGTAGTTGAGGCCACGACCGATCAAGTACATTGATTCAACATCCTTGATTTTTTCGGCCAATTCCATTATGTGGTCTTCGTATCTTGGATTCAACATGTCGTTGATTTGGCTTGCCGTGTCTATGAGAAGTTTTTTGCCTTTCTCAATGCCTCCGTCACATGCGTATGCGAGTAGGGTCAAGATTGCGATTTGTGCTGTTGTGGCTTTTGTTGAGACTACTGCTTTTTCTAGACCTGCTTTGATTGGGATGACGATGTCTGATACTCGTGCCATTGTTGAGGACTCAACGTTTACTAGGGACATTACTTTGGCTCCTTTTTCTTTTGCTGTTTCTATTGCTTCCATTGTGTCTGCTGTTTCTCCTGATTGTGATATTGCCAGGAGTAAAGATTTATTTGTGATGAAGTTTTTGTAGTTTGAAAACTCTGATCCGAATGTTGAGTTTACGTGTTTTTTTGAAATTTCTGCGAATAAATATTCACCGACCATTGCGACTTTCCCTGTGGTTCCGCATCCGATGAAGTATGTTCCAAATGCCGATTGAATGGCTTTTGCAGCTTCGCGAATTACTTCTGGATCTTGGTTGACGGCTTTTGTGAGTGTATCTTTTTGGTCCATTATCTCTTTTATGAGGAAATGGGGGTGGTTTCCTTTTTCTGCTGTTTCTGGCTTTAGGTCGATTTCGATCAAACGTTTTTCGATTGTGGCTCCTGTTAGCATGTCGAAGAAATCGATTTTGTTGTTTTCGATTACGGCAATTTGGTTGTCGTCTAGGTACATGACTTGGTTTGTGTGTTCTATGAAGGCTGGTAGATCTGAGGCGATGTAGTACTCGTCTTTGCCTTTTCCTATGATGAGAGGTGATCCGCGTCTTGCTGCGACTATTGTATTTTCTTTTTCGCAAATAACTACGATTGCATATCTGCCTTCCATTTCTTCGGTTGCTTTTTGGACCGCTTCTTTGAGTGAATTGTTTTCTAAGTGTTTTTCTATTAAATGTGCGATGACTTCGGTGTCTGTATCTGATTGAAATTTGTGGCCGTCTTTTTTGAGACGTTTTTTTATTTCGGTATAGTTTTCTACGATCCCGTTGTGGACGATTACTACTTCTTCGTTGTTACCTGAGTGTGGGTGAGCGTTTTTCTCTGAAATTCCGCCGTGTGTTGCCCAACGTGTGTGAGCTATTGCTGTGAATAGGTTTTGTTCAGTTTCCCCTAGAGATAATTCGCTTTCACCTGGTTTCGAAAGATCTTTGGGATCAAACTCACTGATCTTACCGATTTCTTTGTGTATGTTTACTTTGTTGTGTTTTTTGTAGGCGATTCCCCAGCTGTCGTACCCTCGGTATTCAAGTTTTTTCAGACCCTCTATTACTAATTCTGGTGCGTTGTGTTTGTTGCCGATATAAGCGAATATTCCACACATAGTTTTTTGATTATTTAGGTTTAAATACGCGGGTTATTCTAGTTGAAAAGCTGGGTGGTAGGAAGGAGTATAGATTGACAACGTAGAGTTGTTATTTTTTTGTTTTTGTGAGGTTCTTGAGGCCTGTTTTTGTGACCAGGGCCATGTCTTCGATTCTGATTCCGAATTTGTCTGGGAGGTAGATGCCGGGCTCTATGGTAATGATCATTCCTGGCTTGATTTTGTTTTTTCCTTTGTCGGATAGGCTAGGGGATTCGTGGATTTGAAGACCAACTCCATGGCCTGTGCCGTGGCCGAAGGTTTCTGCGTATCCTGCTTTTTTTATGGTGTCTCGCGCTAGTGAATCAATTTTTTGTTCAACAAACCCGTTATGAGCGTTTTTCAAAACGTTTTCTTGGGCTTTGAGCACTGTGTTGTAGACTTCTTTTTGAAGTTTTGTTGGTGGTTGTGTGAAGATGATTCTGGTCATGTCGGAGCAGTATCCTTTGTACTTCATGCCCATGTCTATGAGGATGAGGTCGCCTTTTTTTAACCTGGTGGTGGTGGGTTTGTGGTGAGGGATTGCTGAATTTTTTCCGAATGCGACGATGGGGTCAAATGATACGTCGTCTGCTCCAAGTTCGTGGGCTAGACGTTTGATCTCCCATGCGATGTCTATTTCGCGAAGGGCTCTGGCCTTCTGTTTGTGTATAAATTTTTTGATCAGCTCGAAGACTTGCTCATTTATGCGTTGGCTCTTTGTTATTAGTTTGATTTCTGCAGGTGTTTTGATTGCGCGGAGAGATTCTATTTTTCCGGACATGTCTTCGAATTTTATTTTTGGGCTGATGCTCTTGTATTTTTTGAGTTGGTTTACGGTGAGGTTGTTGCCTTCGAAACCTATGGATTTTATCCGAAGTTTGCGGAGGATTTTTTGCCATTCTTTTTTGAGGTCTGCTGGGCTTCGCCAAAGTCTTGTGATGTCGACGACCTCAACGTTTTTTGGGACGGTGTATTTTGCGCGTTCGATGTATCGGGAATCGGTGAAAAGGATCTTGTGGCTTTTTGTGATTAGCATGAATCCGTTTGATCCATTGAATCCACAAAGGTACTCAATATTGGTTTTATCTGTGATTAAGCAGTTCATTTGTTTTCTTTTTACCGAGTTCTACGGCTGGCTGATTGAAAGGATTGATTTTGAGCATTTCTCCTGTTAATGCTACTGCAATTTCGAATGTTTGGATTAGTTCTCCGATTGATTCTTCAGAAATTTTGTCGAGTGTGAGGGTGACTGTTGGAATGTTTTTTTGGTCGAGGGCTTTCCGTGTTCCTTCTTTTTGTGCTTTGAGAACTTTTGAAAAATTTTGGTTGTTTACTTTGTAGTCGTTGGCTCTTTTTTCTACTTCAAAGAATGTAACCCATTTGTCTTTTGGGCCGTCGAGCAGGAGTTGTAGGGTCGAATGTTGGTCTGATGGGCCGATGAGTCCGACTGGTAGTGGGCCTGTTTTTGAGTTTTTGCCTAAACTTTCTGCGATGAGTTGAATTGCCCATTTATTGAAGAATTCGAATCCGTTTATGTATGGGAATAGGATTGTTGAAGTTTTTTTCTTCTCTTTGTACATGTGATATTGAAGAGCGGCTAATCTTTCGGCTGTAGCGAAGGTGTTAGCTTTTTTTGCACCTTGGAGTAGTTTCTTTGGGTCTATGCCCATTAGAAGTGAAGGTGTTAGCCCTGCTGCGGTTAGAATTGAGTATCTGCCTCCTACAAATTTTGGGATTTCATATAATGTCAAATTGTCTTTGATTGCGTATTTGTGAAGAAGTCCGGATGGATTTTGTGTGATTATTGCGATGTGTTTTTGCCATTTTGGGCCGAACCATTTTCGTGCGCCTTTGTATACCAATGCGAACAATGTTGATGTTTCGAGAGTGTTGCCTGATTTTGAAACGAATATAAACAGGCTTTTCTTTTTGTCCAAAACTGGCTCGAGTGATTTGATGAAGCTTGGGTCCAATGTGTCGATGAAGTGGAATCTTGGTTTTGCTGTGAGGTTGTGGTTTGGGCCCTTGAATATGTTGAATATCATTTGGGTGCCCAGGATTGAGCCGCCCATGCCGATCACGACGATGTCTGAATATTTGGCTTTGAGTGGGGTTGTTGTTTTTATTAGTTCGCTGAGGTCTTGGTCTGGTAGATCGAGGAATTCTGAGTATTTTCTTTTTTTGAGGCTGATTCGCGCTTTCTTGAGTTTGTTCTGATGTTGCTTGTGGATCTTTGCTATTTTGACGTTTGTGGAAGAGAGTTTAAGCATATTGAAGGAAATGTTTTATGATTTGTTCTGGATCAGTTATTTCTTTCGGAAGTTTTGTGAGACCTTTTTGGATTTGTTTTCTGCTGTATCCCAGTTTCTCTAATGCAGACAGGACGTCTTCGTTTAGACCTGTTGTTATTTGTGTGTGGCTGCGGTCCAAGATTTCCAAATCGTCTGGGTCGATTTTGTTTTTGAGTTCTATGATTATTCTATGTGCGATTTTTTTACCAACTTTTGGAACGCTTGAAATTAAGGTTATGTCGTCCGATAGGATTGATGATTTGAGCTCGTTGAGTGGAAGTGCGACAATGTCTTGTGCTGTTTTTGGGCCGACGCCTGAGATGGCTATTAGTTGTTTGAAAAATGCGAGTTCTTTGTGTGTTTTGAATCCGTATATGTCCAATGCGTCTTCTCGTACGTGTGTGTGTGTGAAAAGTTCCAGTTCTTCGTTTTCTTCTACATCTGCTGCCAATGTTCTTGATACATTAACCAAATAGCCAATGGCTCCTGTGTCTAGGATTATTGATTTTTCTTGGCCTTTCATGACTGTGCCTTTGAGGTATGCGATCATTGTTTCTTTTTATATTTTGACAGGAATGATTTTTTGAATGTGGGGAATGTTCCTTTGTCGATTGTTTCTCTTATTTTGTGCATCAAGTTTAACAAAAAGTGTATGTTGTGGATAGTCATTAGTCTGTGTCCGAAAATTTCGTTTTCTTTTATCAAGTGGTGAAGGTAGCTTGAGGTGTAGTTTTTGCAAGTGTAGCAGTCGCAGTTTTTTTGAAGTGGGTTTTTGCTGTTTTTGAATTTTTGGTTTTTTATGTGGTGGGTTCCTTTGTTTGTCCAGAATGTTCCGTGACGGGCGATTCTTGTGGGAAGGACGCAGTCGAACATATCTACTCCTCTGTCTACGGCTTCAAGCAAATCATCTGGGGTTCCGACTCCCATCAAATATCTTGGTTTTTCTTCTGGGAGATGGGGGATTACTGTCTCAATCATTTCGTACATTTTCTTTTTTGATTCACCTACGGCGAGTCCGCCGATTGCATTGCCTGGGAGGTTTTGTTCGGCTACAAATTTGGCTGATTCTATTCGGAGGTCTTTGTATGTGCCGCCTTGAACTATGCCGAATAGCGCTTGTGTCTTGGATTTACTGTTAGTTTTTTTGCATTTTGTGAGCCAATTGTGTGTTCTGCGCATTGCTTGTGTGAAGTATTCTTTTGATGATTTTGCTGGGGCACATTCGTCGAAAGCCATGATAATATCTGCTCCGAGTTTTTGTTGGATTTTGATGGCTTTCTCAGGAGTGACGTAGTGGCGTGAGCCGTCTAAATGTGATCGGAATTCTACACCTTTTTCGTCGATTTTGACCAAACCTTCTTTTTGGTTTAGTGAGAAAACTTGAAATCCGCCGGAGTCTGTGAGGATGGGTCTGTCCCAGTTCATCCATTTGTGAAGTCCGCCCATTTTTTCTACTGTTTTTTCTCCGGGACGGAGCATTAGGTGGTATGTGTTTGCCAGGATTATTTCTGTGTTGAGTTCTTTTAGCTCTTCTGGCGAGATTGCTTTGACTGTTGCTCGTGTTCCTACTGGCATGAAGATTGGCGTGTTGATTTTGCCGTGAGGTGTCGTGAAAACTCCGGTTCTTGCTTGGGAGTTCTTTTGCTGTTTTTTGATTGAAAAATTAAACATCACGCAGAAAATAGCATGATTTAGGCAGCTTGTTCAAGGCCGGCTTGAGGTGCGGCTTCTACGATTTTGCCTCGCACCCATTTGAAGATGTTGTTTATTTTTGAGCCAACTTTTTCTCGAGCTGCATCTACTATGTCAATAGGAGCTCCGAATACTTTGTGTGCTGCGTTTACAACGCCTTTTGCGATTCCTCCTACGACAGGGATTGATCCTATTGTGTGTGCAACTTGATCAAGTGGACGTCTTATTCCTTCTGCAGCATCTCTAATGCCTTTGATTGCTGTTCCTGTGGTATTTCCTACCCAAAGAGCTGCTTCGTTTGGAATTGCAATTATTGATTTTGCTGCGTGGCCAAGTGCTTTAAAGATTCGGCCTCGAACTAAGTATTTTAATGCATTTATTGGTTCAGCAACTGTATTTTCTACGGTTTCTCCAGTTTCGCCTGCGAACTCAGATGTTTTTTGAAGTGCGTTTGTTACAGAAGCGTTGGTGACATCTGCAATAGTTCTTACAGATCCACCAAGGATCCCTTCGTCAGGTGCGGCATTTTTTCTAGGGCCAAATAAAGTTTCTTCGGCTTTGCCTGCAGTTCTTTTGAAGAGATCTGTTGCTTTGCTTGAGTACTCCTGTGCTTTTTCTCCTATAAACCCCATTTTTTGTTTTTGTTTTTTTCAAAAAAGTTATCGTTTCATTATACCACAACGAGGTGTTTTGGTCAATTCTGGAGGTCTGGATTTGAAAGGGGCCTAGCGGAGAAGGTGGTCGAGGAGGACTATTGCTGCCATGCTTTCTGCGACTGGGATTACTCGAGGTGCTAGGCATGCATCGTGTCTGCCTGTGACTTCGATAGTGGTGTTTTTGCCTGAAGATGTTACTGTTTTTTGTTTTTTTGCGATGGATGGTGCAGGTTTGATGGCCAATGTCATTACTATTGTGTTGCCATTTGAGATGCCGCCTAATATTCCGCCTGCGTTGTTTGAAAGGTAGGCGATTTCGCCTTTGGTTGCTTCCATTTCGTCGTTGTTTTCTGATCCGGTCATTAAGCTGCTTGAGAAGCCACTTCCTATTTCGAAGCCTTTTGTTGCGCCTATGGACATCATTGCTTTGGCCATGTCTGCATCGAGTTTGTCGAAAACCGGTTCTCCCAATCCTACTGGTGGATTCTCTATTATGATTTCGATAATTGAACCTGTTGAATCTTTGTCTTTTCGAGTTTTTTCTACGAATTTGTACATTTCTGTGGCAGCTTTTTTGTCTGCGCAGCGTAGTGGATTTTTTTCTATTTCAGATTTTGTGAATTTTGTTGCGAAAACTTCTCCAACTTGAACTGTATGTCCGAATATCTTTGTGTTTTTTGTGGCTGGATGGAGTGTTAGTACTTTTTTTGCGACTGCGCCTGCTATTACTCGGCAAAGAGTTTCTCGTCCTGAACTTCGTCCGCCACCTCTGTGATCTCTGATTCCGTATTTGAGATCGTATGTGAGGTCGGCGTGTCCTGGGCGATATATGTTTTTTATTTTGCTATAATCTTTTGATTTTGAGTCTTTGTTATATACAACGATTGAGATTGAGGCTCCTGTTGTTTTCCCTTCGAAAACTCCTGACAAAATCTCGACTTTGTCTTCTTCTTTTCTTGTTGTTGAAATTTTTGGGTCTTGTGGTTTTCTTCGGTCAACTTCTTTTTGGATATCTTCGTTTGACAGGGGAATGCCAGCGGGACATCCGTCTATGACTGTGCCCAAAGCAACACCATGAGATTCTCCCCATGTTGTAACGCGAAATGCAGTTCCAAAGGTGTTTCCTGCCATTTTATATTGAAGTTATTTGAAGGTTTGTGCTTACGCAGCTTCTTTTAGCTCTTCTTCTGGAGTTTCTTCTTCGGCTGGAGTCTCCTCTTCGACTTCTGGAGCCTCTTCTTCGGTCTTTGCTTCTTCCTCGACTGCTGGAGTTTCCTCAACGACTGGAGTTTCTTCAGTTGTTGTTTCCTCCTCAGTGTCTTCGTCTTTTTTGGCTGCTGCCTTTTTTTCTTCGGCTTTAGCTTGTTTTGCACGGAATTTGTCGACTCTACCTGCTGTATCTACCAATTTTTGTTTACCGGTAAAGAATGGATGACAATTTGAACAAATTTCAGTAGTGATACTGTCTTTTGTTGAGCCAACCATGAATGTTGCGCCGCAGGCGCATGTGGCTACTACTTGTCCGTTGTATTGTGGGTGAATGTCTTTTTTCATTTTATTCTCGATTCAAAAAATTTGCCCTCGAAATATACTTAAATAACTGATGGAATGCAAGTCAATTTCTATAGCTTTTATAGATAAGAGCTACTTTTTTGCCGAAATTCTCTAGGCTTAGGTGTCTTTTTGAATACTGGATTGCGTTGTGGGAGAGGATTTGCGCCATTTTTGGGCTGCTGATTATTTTTATCATTTCTTTGGCGTCTCTGTCTTTGTCGTAATTTGTACTTATGTATCCTGCTTTTGTGCTTCTTAACAGTTTTTCGGCTGCTTTGCCTCCTGTTCCGAATACTGGGAGACCTTGTGTGAGGTATGTGAGGAGTTTGGTTGGGATTGCGTAATCTAGGGATTTATCCAGATTTAGGGAAACTATTCCGCAGCTATAGTTTTTTAGTAGGTCTGGGATTTTTTCTTGTGGGATTGGGTCTAGGAATTTGATTTTGTCTTCGACTTGGAGTTTATTTTTGGTTTCTTCGTTGAGGGCTCCGTTTCCAACTATGTCTAAGCGGATTTTGTTGTCTTTTTTTGCGGCTTTTTTGAAAACTTCTATTATGTAATCTAGGTTTTGGAGAGGGCCGTAATTTCCTATGTATATGAATTTTTTGTTGTTTGTGAGTTGGACTTCTTTGATATCATTTTCTCTGGCTATACCTGTTATTATTGTTGTGTTGTGAATGTATTTTGGGATGTAGTTTGTGAGTAATGGTGAGGTCAGGATCAAATGAGATGAGTTTCTATACACTAAGTTGTCGAGTCTTTTCAATAATTTGAAATGCAGACTGGTGTGGGGGATGTTGCGTTCTACTGCCATGTTTTCTGCGTATGGATCTCCTATGTCGACGATGTAGGGGAGTCGGAGGATTTTTTTTGCGAATACTGCTATGAGACCCACATATGATGGGGGAGTCACGACGTGTAATAGATCGATTTTCCTTCTGTTAATGAGTATTCTGAAAAAAGATTGGATGAGGATGCCTAAGGTATCTTTTTTGGACTTTTTGTTTGTGAATTTGGGAAGGATGAAGTTGATGTCCAATCCTTCTGTGCTATCTATGAAGCTTTTCAGTCTTGCGTGTGGACCTAGGGAATATTTTGGGTTGTGGATTGTTAGTACGTAGATATTCATAGAAAAGTTTTCACTATTAATTCGCCTGTGTTTCCGTTTCCGAATGGGTTTTTCCAATCTATGTTTTTGTTCATTATGTTTTGAGATTCTTCTACGATTTTTTCTTTGTTTGTATCGGTGATGATGTTTCCGCCGACTTCAACTGTCTCAGGTCTTTCTGTGCTTTCTCGGAGTGTCAGGCATGGAGTTTGGAGGATGCACGCTTCTTCTTGGATGCCTCCTGAGTCTGTTAGGATTAATTTGGCGTTCTGGATCAAGGTGAGCATGTCGAGATATCCTGTGGGCTCTATTGTTTTGATTGATTGTGGGATTTGTATGTTGAATTTCTCTATGTTCTTTTGGGTTCTTGGGTGAATTGGGAATACTACGGGCAGGTTGTTTTTTGTACTAATTGTGTCTGTTGCTGTGAGAATGTCTTGAAGTTTGGTTTTGTTGTCGACGTTTTCTTCTCGGTGTGTTGTTAGGAGGATGTAGTTTTCAGGTTTGAAATCTAATTTTTTGAGGAGGTTGTCGGGTTTTTGTTTTGCGATTTCTAGATTTTGAAATGCTGCGTCGACGATTGTGTTTCCTACTATATGAATTTTTTCTTCTTCGATTCCTTCGTTTTTTAAGATTGTTTCTTGTTTTTTGGTTGGGGTGAAGCAGTAATCGCTGATGCGATCTGTCAGGATCCGGTTTGTTTCTTCCGGGATTTTTGTGTAGCTGCGGAGACCTGCTTCAACATGAGCAATGTTGATATGCATTTTTGAAGCTGCGAGTGATACGGCGAGAACTGTGTTTGTGTCGCCTTGGACTATCAAAAGGTCTGGTTTTTCTTCTAAGAAGATTTTTTCGACTTCTATTAACATTTTTCCAGTCATATTTGCGTGGGTGCCAGAGCCTATGCCTAGATTGTATTTTGGTTTTGGTAGTTCGAGTTCTTGCAAGAAAATACTATCCATATTTTCGTCGTAGTGCTGGTTTGTATGGATGATAAAATAATCGGCGTTGAACTTTTCCAACGCCCGAATAACGGGAGAAAGTTTTATTATCTCAGGACGTGTCCCGAAGACTACTGCAATTTTCATTTACTCTTTTTAAAGAAATTTTTGACAGCTTTTGCTTTTTCTGGAACGAGGTATTTTTGTGCAATTATTATACCTAGAATGAAGGTTATAATTAGGACTGCTACTTGTGTGTAAAGTCTTATGTTTACTACGTTTACTAGGAATTCGTTTGTGCGTTCTTCACCGTGATTGTCTTTAATTGTTAGGGCTAATTTGTGTGTACCCAGAGTTCTAAATTTATGATTTACTATTTGGCCTTCTTTGAGGTACTTGCCGTCAATTAGCCATTTGTAGCTGATTATTTCGCCGTCTTCGTCGAATGAATGTGAAGCGTCAAACGATGTTCTTTTGTTTATTGTGACTGTGTATGAGTTTTGGTCTGTTCGTACGATTGGTCCTTTGTTTAGTGGGTAATCGTCGTCGATGTCGAGGAAGCCATCGTTATCATCATCGATGTCTGTGTTGTTTCCTATGCCGTCTGCATCTGTGTCTTCCCATTCTTCGTTGTTTGTTGGGAATGGGTCAGAGCCATCGTTTATGTTGTCACCGTCTGAATCTGGGTTTAGAGGGTCAGATCCGTTGTTTGTTTCGTCGTTGTCGCTCACTCCGTCATTGTCATCGTCTGAATCTGATACATCGCCTGTTCCGTCACCATCTGTGTCTGTTGATTCGTTTGGATCTAGAGGAAGATCGTCGTGTTCGTCTGGAACTCCGTCGTTGTCTGCATCGTCGTCTGCGTTGTCTCCGACACCGTCTCCATCTGTGTCTGCTGATTCACTGTTGTCTAGTGGATATGTATCGTCGTCGTCGTTTACACCATCGTTGTCATCATCGTCATCTTGATCGTTTGGTGTTCCATCGTGATCTGTATCTTGGTGAATGTAAATTACTTTAGTTATTGTGTTGTTTGCTGGATCATCGTTTTCTTCGTTCCATGGAAGTACAGAAATCTTTATATTGTGAGAGCCCCATCCCGGTACCCAGTCTACAAATACATCGTCTGTTTTTGCTGAAAATAAAGATATCGGTTGATCTCCGTTGATTTGGTTTCCGTTGTCTTGGAATCTTACTACGCCTAGGAGGTCTGCCTCGGAATTGTTTGTTACTGATGCGTAGATTCTGATTAAGTTTCCTTCTAGAAAACTGCTTGTTGAAAATCTTACGTTAGGTTCGTTTATGGACATGTCTCCTGTGAATGCGAAAACTGTTTGTGCAAAAAGCAGGGTTGATATGAAGGTGGTGAACAGTGCTAAAATCCCTTTTTTCATGTTTGGAAGTTTAACTAACAAATTTATTTGGCTGGCGTCTTTTCCTCAGTGTCTCCTTTTTTTTCTTTTTCATCAACAATTTTAGCTTGCTTGTCTTCAGGATTCTCTTCTTTTATAGGTTCGATCTCTAATGCAACTAATGAAAGTGAAGCGACTTTATCTTTTGGTCTTAACCTCATTAGGTAGACTCCTTGGGTAGCTCTTCCTTGGCTAGGGATGCTTTTTGTGTGCATTCTGATTGTTTGTCCTGACTTTGACATCAAGATCAAATCTCCATCTGTTGTTGCTTCAAGGATCTTTGCTCCTACTACTTGCCCGGTTTTTTCTGTTATGTTTGCTGTTTTCACTCCGGTTCCTCCTCTAGATTGAAGTCTGTAGTTCATGGTTTTGGTCATTTTACCGAGACCGTTTTCCATTATGACTAACAATTCTGCGGTTTCTGTGTCTGTGATTACATCCATTTCTACGACTTTGTCTCCATCTTTTAGGGCGATTCCTCGTACTCCAATTGATGGGCGTCCCATTGCGCGAACGTCTTTTTCGTTAAAGTGAATTGATTTTCCGTTTCTTGAAATCATCATTATTTCGTTGTCTTTTGAACATTGACGTACCCATTCGAGTGAATCGTCATCTCTTAATTTGATTGCGATTAATCCGTTTTTTCTTACGTTTTTAAATTCTGCTACTGCTGTTTTTTTGATAGTTCCTTTTCTTGTTGCCATTATCAAATATTCTCCTGAGTATTGTTCGCCTCCGTTCAGGATTGCTGTAATGATTTCGTCTTCTTGCAGTTGCAATATGTTTACGATTGCTTGACCTTTTGCTTGTCGTGAAGCTTGAGGTATCTCGTAAATTGGGAGTTTGAATACTCGGCCTTTGTTTGTGAAATACATTAGTTCGTCGTAGTTGTTTCCGTGGACGATTAGTCTGATTTCATCTTCTTCTTTAAAAGTTCCACCGATAATGCCTTTGCCTCCTCTGTGTTGTGCTTTGAATGAGGTTGGGGCCATTCTTTTGATGTAGTTTGCTTTTGACAAAACTATCATCATTGGCTCGTTAGGGATTGTGTCTTTTTGTGAGAATTCGCCTATTGCGTTTGGAACGATTGTTGTTCGTCTTTTGTCTGCGTATTTTTCTTTAACTTCTGCAAGCTCTTCTTGCATTATTTTTGTAATTTTCTTTGGATCTCCTAGGATGCTTTCAAGTTCTGCTATGAGTTTTATTTTCTCTGTGTATTCATCTTCGATTTTTTGTCTTTCCAAACCTGCGAGAGTTTGCAATCTCATTTCTAGGATTGCTTTACTTTGTAGCTCTGAGAGTTTGAATTTTTTCATCAAATTCTCGTTGGCTTCCTCTTTTGTTTTGGATTTTTTGATTGTCTCGATGACTTTGTCTATGTGGTCTAGTGCGATTTTTAAACCTTCTAATATGTGGGCACGTGCTTTTGCGACATTTAGTTCGTATTGTGTTCTTCTAGTGATGACTTCTTTTCTGTGTTTGATGAAGTGTTCTAGGACTTGTTTCAGGTTCAAAAGGTGTGGTTGAACTTCATCTACTAATGCAATCATATTCATGTTGAATGATGTTTGCATTGGAGTGAATTTGTAGAGTTGGTTCAGTATTTTCTTTGGATATGAGTCTTTCTTAAGCTCTATTGCGATCCTGATACCATCTTTGTTTGATTCGTCTCTTAGATCTGATATTCCCAAAATTTTCTTGTCTCTGACTAGTTCGGCAATCTTTGTGACTAGGTTTGATTTGTTAACTTGATATGGGACATCTGTAACTATGATTGAGAATCTTCCGCTTTTTTTCTCTATTATTTCTGTGTTGGCTCTTGCCACCATTCCTCCTCTTCCTGTTTTGTATGCTGTTTTTATGTCTTCAATATTGTAAAGGATGGCTCCTGTTGGGAAGTCTGGTCCTTTTATGAATTCCATTAAGTCTTCAATTTCTGCTTCAGGATTTTCAGAAAGATGCATGAGGCCGTCTACTACTTCTCCCAAGTTGTGTGGGGGAATAGATGTTGCCATACCTACTGCGATACCTGTACTACCGTTCAAGAGAAGTTGTGGAATCCTTGTTGGAAGAACTGTTGGTTCTTTGTGTCTTCCGTCGTAGTTTGGTCTCCAATTTACAGTTCCTTTATCTATGTCTGCGAGTACTTCGTCTGAGATTTTTTCCATTTTTGCTTCTGTATACCTCATGGCCGCTGCATTGTCTCCGTCGATTGAGCCAAAGTTACCCTGACCTCTTACAAGTGGGTATCTCATTGCGAAATCTTGTGCCATTCTAACCATAGAATCGTATACTGCGGTATCTCCATGTGGATGGTATTTTGCCAATACTTCACCGACAACTGATGCAGATTTTCTGAATCCGCTTGAAGATCTCAGTCCGATGTCGTTCATTGCGTACAAAATACGTCTGTGAACGGGTTTCATTCCGTCTCGGACATCTGGAAGAGCACGTGAAACGATGACACTCATCGCGTACTCGAGGTAGCTTGTCTCCATTTCCTCGGTTATTGCTCTATCAGATATATTATCTGCAAATTCTACTATTTGACCTTGTACTTCTTCAGCCGGTTTTTTTTTGGTTGGTTGGTCGTCGAATAGGGAAGGGTCAGTTTCTTTGTTTTTATCTGAATCTTCTTGGTTGTCTTGGTTCTTATCTTTATCTGTATCTGCCACGGAATTGTTGGTTACAGAAATATTTGGCTAAATATGGAAAATGCCGGGCGTATTCTAGCATAAAACTTATTTTTGGTGGTATTGTTTTTGCTTTAAAAACTTGACAGAAGGGCCCTTTACGGGTTGAAAAACTATCCTAAATCTGGTAGAATAGTATGATAAATTAAAAATAATTCTAATTGAAATTCTAATGGCGAAAGATGTTCCACAAGAAGATGCAGGTGAGGGGGGAGAGAGAGAGCTAAAAGCTCTTCCTGGTGCTAAGGTTAACCCTGATGGATCATATGATCTTAAGGATGATTATTTGGATTTGGATGATGATATTTCACCTGAGTTGGCGAGAGCTATTCGAAAAAGGGAGATTGATATAACGAAAGCTCTTGGTGGAGCTACAGATGTTGCTCTTCATGATAAAAATATATCTGATGCTCGTGTAAGATTTGTGGAGGGGACCTTAAAGCAAGTTGAGGGAAGTTTAAAGAAAGTGGAAGTTGAAAGAGATGATTATAAGGGCAAGTCTATGATTGATCCTTTGACTGGTCTTTCCAGTAGGAGGAATCTTTTTGAGGCTTTGGAAAGAGAGACCTCGAAGGCTTCTAGGCTTTTGGATGGGGCTGAGGAAAGTGAGGATGAATTGTTTTGTATGATGATTGATGCTGATCATTTTAAAAATGTGAATGATAAGTATGGGCATTCTACTGGAGATCAAGTTTTGAAAGGTATTGCTGATGTTTTGAAAGGGGCTGTTCGTGACTCCGACGTGGTTGGACGTTATGGTGGAGAGGAGTTTGCAATAGTTGCTTGGTGTAAGGGCCGTCCTGCTGCTCGTGAGCTTGCTGAACGTATTAGAAAGAAAATAGAAAGTACGGATTTTTATTATAGAGGTGAAAAAATTCCTAATGTTACTGTGAGTGTTGGGGTTGAGCAGTATGACAAAAAATTTGAAATTGATGAGTTTGTAGAGCAGGCTGATCATAATTTGTATATTGCGAAGAGAGGGGGGGGGAATCGTGTTGTGATGGGCTAAAAAATAGAATTAATCAAAAAATAAAAATATATGGCTGACGAACAAAAACAAAATGAAGTGGTTGCTGAAGGGGGAGTGGACTTGAGAGCTGAAAAGCCTGTTTTTGATGAAAAAGGAGAGGTTGTCTCTACAACTAAGGAAGAAACTATGGAAGTTGGTAAAGGGCAGGTTGTGGCGAAACAGTCTAATCAGAATCCTTTGGCCAAAGTTGCAAATATTGCTGAAAAGGTTGTTGATGAGCTGAAAGATCCTGTCGAAAGGATGAAGGCTGGTGTTTCTAAACATATGCCGGCTGTCAAAAAGACGGTTTTTGATAAAATGAAGGACTTCCTTTTAATTAATACTGCTAAAAATAAATCTACAGTTGAGAGAGTCGATCATAGTGATAAAGCTTCTGTTTCAGGAGATGATCGTCAGAAATATATTGAAGCTGAAAAATTGTTCCAGGATGGGTTGGCATCGATCAAAGATTTGATTGCGCCTTCTGCTATGGAGATTAATTATGATTCTGTGAGGTTGGATGGTATGTATGCGAGAACATTTTATGTTTATTCGTATCCTCGTTTTTTGAATACAAACTGGCTTGCGCCGGTAATCAATTTTGATGTAACGATGGATATTTCTCAGTTTGTTTATCCAATCGGATCTGATGAAATAATGAAAACTTTGAAAAAGAAAGTTGCGCAAATGCAGTCAAGTAGGTCGATTATGGCTGAAAAAGGACAAGTGCGTGATCCTGCTTTGGAAACTGCTCTTCAGGATGCTGAAGTTCTTCGAACTCAGATTCAACGTGGACAAGAGAAATTCTTTCAATTTGCTTTGTATCTTACTATTTATGCTGATGAGGAAAAGAAACTGGATAAAGTTTCTAAACAGCTTGAGAGTTTGTTGGCGGGTAAGCTTGTGATGACAAAAAGATGTCAGGTGCAGGCTGAGCATGGATTCAACTCTACCATCCCACAAGGTTTGGATGAGCTCGATACTGTGCGAAATATGAACACGTCGCCGCTTTCTACAACATTCCCATTCACTTCGTCTGATCTTACATCTGACACGGGAATCCTTTACGGAATTAATAGACATAACGATAGTTTGATCATTTTTGATCGGTTTGATTTGGAGAATGCAAATAGTGTTGTGTTCGCGAAATCTGGTGCTGGTAAATCTTACGCTGTGAAGCTTGAGGTTTTGAGGATGATGATGCTTGGCACAGATGTGATTATTATCGATCCGGAAAATGAATATGAGGCGTTGAGCCAAACTGTTGGTGGTACTTATTTGAAATTAAGTTTGAATAGCGATAGACGTATCAATCCTTTTGATTTGCCAAAGCCTATCGAGGGTGATCAGGTTATGCCTGGTGATTTAGTTCGATCGGCTGTGATTAATCTTCATGGTTTGATGAAATTGATGCTTGGGAAAATGAGTGCTGAGGAAGAGAGCTTGCTTGATAAAGCTTTGCTTGATGTTTATGCGTTGAAGGGGATTACAATGGAAGTTACTGATCCTTCTGAATTCAAACCTCCTACTATGGAAGACCTTTATGACATCTTGTCTTCTATGGAAGGTGCGGAAAGTTTAGGAAAACGTTTGCAGAAATTTACTACTGGATCTTTCTCTGGAATTTTCAATAAACCTACAAATACTGATTTGTCTGGTGGGTTGATGGTGTTCTGTATTAGAGATCTTGAGGATGAGCTTCGTCCAATTGCGATGTATGTCATTCTTAATTTTATATGGAATAAGGTTCGAAGTGAGATGAAGAAACGTATTCTTGTGATAGACGAGGCCTGGAGCATGATGCAGCATGAGGATAGTGCGAAATTTCTTTATGGCTTGGTTAAAAGAGCGCGAAAATACTATCTTGGTGTGACAACAATTACTCAGGATGTTGAGGACTTTGTGAAGAGTCCGCACGGAAAACCTATTATTACAAACTCTTCAATGCAGCTACTTTTGAAACAAGCTCCTGCTGCGATCGATATTCTTGCGAAGATGTTTAATCTTACTGAGGGTGAGAAGTATGTTCTATTGAATAGTGGTGTGGGGCAAGGACTTTTCTTTGCTGGAAATAAACACGTTGCTGTTCAGGTGATTGCGTCTTATATAGAGGACAAAATCGTGACTACAAACCCTGAGGAAATACTCAAAGCGAGGTCTGAAAATGCTGAGTTTGCGACTGAGGAGAAGTAATCTTTTGGTTGTTTTATCAAGGAGGTTGGTTTATGATTTTTTACCAATTTATTGTTTTGTAATTTTATGGCGGAAAGGCAGATCGAATATATTCATGGACGTCCTGGAATTGAAATTACGCAAGAGAATTTGCGGAAATTTGTGTTGTCTTTGGTTGAGGGATTTCCTGGGGATAAAGAGGTTGTTGATGCTGAGATTGAGAGATTGGGTGGAACTTTTATTGAAGTATTGGAAGATCCTAATACGGTAGCGGCTTTTGAAGGGGAGCGATGTTTGGGAATGGGAAGTTTTTTTAAAGCTGGGGAGGTTGGTGATGGGAAAGATGTACTGATGTATACAAAATTTGTTGTGCTTCCGGAGGCTAGAAATGAAGGGGTTATATTGTCTTGTGGTATTTCTTTGATTATGGATATAGCTGAACAGCATCCTGGAGCTTTAATTTGTGGAGTTACACATGGTGTATTTGCTCGCAAGTATTGTGCTCAAATGGGGTATGAATTTGTTCCAGTTAATTCGTTTTTTGAGATGAGGGATGATGTAGGATTTTTTGATGATGAATGGGAGCTTTATGTTGGTGATACAGCAAAAGGAAGTTTTTCTTATGATTCAGAACTTTTTCAAGAGGCCAAACCTGTAATAGCTGCAGCTATTGCTAGAATTTTTGGGAAAGAGGTTGTAGTTAAGGAATCTTGAGCCCGAATTTTAGAACTCCTCAAGTGCAGTATCCAATTGCCAATCGGTTCCGTTGCTGTTTGTTAGTTTTCGGTCGGGTGTGACTCCTTTTCCGTTTATACTGTGGCCTTTTGGAGTTAGCCATTTTGCGACTGTGAGTTTGAATGCTGATCCATCTGCGTATGTTGCTAATTCTTGGACTGTGCCTTTTCCGTAGGATTGTTCTCCGAAAATCTTTGCTCTATTCCAGTCTTGCAATGCTCCTGCGACGATTTCTGATGCTGAAGCAGAGCCCGCGTTTACCAAAACGACTGTTTTGTAATCTGCGAGAAGGCCTGTCCCGTCGGATTTGTATGATGTTTTTTTGCCGTCTTTTTCTTCCAAAATCACCATTGTTTTCTTTGAATCAAAGAAGAATCCAGCCATGTCTATTGCTACGTCGAGATACCCTCCTGGGTTATTTCTTAGGTCCAGAACTATGCCTTTGACGTCGTTGTGTGATTTTTGGCGATCTTCTACGAGTTGGGCTGCTTTTAGGAATTCTCCTAGTGTGTCTTGGGAAAATGTGAGGATGCTGATTACTGCAGCTTGTCCGTCTGGCACGGCTTTCCAATCAAGGGATGCGGTATGGTATAGGATGTAACCTCTTTCGATGCTTATTGTTTGGTTTTTTGTACCTCTTTTAATGATTAGTTTTACTTCTGATCCAGATGGCCCTTTTATTAGGTTTGTTACTTCTGGTAGGGTTAGGCCTGTGATGCTTTTTCCGTCTACTTTTTTGATAATGTCTCCTGGTTTCAAGCCGGCTTTTTCTGCGGGAGAATTTTTGAATGGGCTTACTATCTTTATGTCATCATCGACCATTTCGACTGAAACTCCGATGCCTTCGTATTCGTTGTTGTTTAGTTGTGAGGCTGAGTTTTCTTCAGTTGGTTTTGTGAAGACTGTGTGTTGGTCTTCCAAGTAATTAACCATTCCGTCGATAGCTTCATATATCATGTTTTCTTCGTCGATTTCTTTTTGGTAAAGATATGAGTCTTGAATTTCTGCCCACACGTCCAAAAGGATGTCGAATTTCTCATTTTCTATAAGTGTTTTTTCGGTTTTTGAAAATGAGGTTGATGATGCGCTTGGTTTTGATTCGAGTCTGATTGTGACTGTCCCTGACTTTCCTTTGTTCTCGTCTATTTGATAAATCATTCCTGCTACTTCTCCTCGAGTCAGGCTTTTTGCTGCTCTTACTGAGGTAGGGTATTCTTCGTCTATAATTCCTGTTTTGTATGCTGCATATGCGTATGGTGCGAAGAGGCTGTCTTTTGAAATGTCCTTGAATGGGAAGTCGCTTTTGTCGAAAAATTTATCAACACCTATGCCTAGACTGCTGAATAGAATTTGGATTGTTTCTCTTTTTTTCATCACTTTGTCGGGTGAGAACTTTTTGTTTCTCATCGGTTTTCGTATGATGAATTTGTCCAATCCTGCTTGAATGTATTTTGCGTAGACTGAAAGGTTATGTACGTCTTCGAATGGGAGGTCTATTTCGCTGTTTGTTGGTAGTTCTGCTCCTGTGTAACTGAATATCATTGCGTACAATTCGCTTCTGGTGATTTTCTTGTCTGGCTGGAAATTGTCGCCGAATTCTTCAGGGAGCAATTCGCTGTTTTCCAGATATGCAATTTCGTCGTAAAAAAGGTGTTCTCTTTTGAGGTCTGAGTATGCAAAAGTGGTGCTTGTGCTTAGTATAGAAATTATCACTGCAGGGACAGTGAATTTTCTGAATATATTGGTCATATTCATAGGTTTTGAGGTTAAAATTAGACGTCGGGATTATACTCTTTTTTGTTTTGCACATCTTAATATTAGGCTCTTTGTGCGTTGATGATGGGGCCTCTTTATGGTATAATATATAGATATTAAAATATTTTATGCAAAACAAAGATCCAAAGATAACTAAAGCTATGGTTAATAGGGAAGTCGTACATGCGAAAACTGTTGTTAGATCAATATTTTTTGCTCTTGTAGGTATTGCGATTTTGGTTGCGAGCTTTTTTTGGGAGCAAAATACTGAGAATATGTTGGTGGCTGTATCTGGTGAAGTTGAGTTTGTGGAGGATACATTGTTTATTCCTGATAATGCTTATATTGTCGCTGAAGAAGGGGAAATCGCTGAATTGTTAACCTTGGAAGAGAAAGATGGTGCGTATCTGATCAGTATGGAAAATGAAGGTCGGATTTGGGGGAATTTTGGGAATAGCTTTTCGTTGGTAAATATTTCCGTGGAGGGCAAATTGGTTGTTGTTCCTACTTTTTCTTATTTTGATCTTGAGTACAAAGGTGGGGTTGTTACGTTGAATAGTTATATGGGAAATACTTATGTTGGGTTTTTGGTGGGTGGGTTTGATCAATTTGAATATATGAATGAGTATTCTAAGTCTTTTGGAAATATCCAATTGGTTCCGTCTGGAGCTAGGGTGAAAATTCCTTTGAGCAGAGTTGATGAGAGGATTAGTAAACTTTTGCCTTTCAAGCTTATAAAGGAAGTTGGATATTCATTTATATCGTCAAAGTCTTATGAAGATGATTTTGTTAGAGAAAATTTGAAGAAAAGTTTTAAATTCTCGGAGGATTTGAAAGAAGTCAAAAGAGAGGATTTTTATGATAGTGCTCCTGCGGGAGTTTCTTCTGCTCTTTCGGATTTATTGAGAGAAAATTTGATTATGTTTGAATCGAAAGAAGAAGAGTTTTATATGACTAAATTGGACAAGCATTTGTATGAAGCTGTTTCGTCTTATGATTCAGATGTTGTGAAGGCATCGCTTAAGGCTTTTTCAGCTGATTATGACAAGATCCCTTCTGATTTGGTTGAAAACGGTTTTGGTAAGCAGTTTGTGCTGAGATGGTTATCGGACCTTGTTGTTTTTGAATCGGTTGATTCTGAGTACAAGGTTTTTGAATCGGTTTTGGACAATGCAGTTGATCTTTTTGAACTTCCTTATTTGTTGTCTGTTCGGTTGAGTAGATACAATGTTGGTCTTTATGAGGAAGAGGATGTTGATGATATTTATAGGGCTTACTACAAAGGAATTGAGAAATTGTTTGGATATACAGATGATGTTGTTCAATACAAAAGATTCTTATCTTTTTACAACCAAGTGTTAGATATGTTGTTGCTTCAACATTCGGATATTTATACAAAAGAGGCTTTTACTATGAAGAGGGCTTTGGAAAACGAATTGTACTCTTTGTACTATGGTGGAGAGTTGAAGGAAGAGGCAAAGCAAAGTTTTGTTAGACGGAAAATTGATTTTCTTAAAAAATTAAAAAGATTTTTCTTTGAGGAAGAGGTTGGGTTGTCTGAGGCTAGATCTGTGATAAGTATTTTGGTTGAAGACCTTGATGACTATATGCCGACTAGAACTTCGGAAAATGCTGTGATTGGTCTTTTTGAAAGGGAGCTTACGGATATCGGAAATTTCTGGGGATATATAAATGACATTGAATATTCGAAATCCTCTTTGTATGGAAGTTCTCACAAAGAAAGGTATGCGGTTTATTTGGAAGAAAAGGATCAAGTTTTGAGTATTTTGGATGTTCAAAGGGATGTGTTGGGTGATGTTGTTCAATCGATGTCTCCTAGTGAGGTTGCTTTAGATATTCGAGCGAAGTTGGAGGGTGTTGGTGCGAAAAATGTGCGTGTTGAAATGCCTGCGAGTGTAACTCAAAGATATATTAGAGTTGCTGCAGTTTTGGGTGGGCATGTGTTTGATGCTGAGTATGATCGTGATTATGGAACTGTCAAAAATGTTTATGCTTATGGATCTTTGTTGAGTGGTGCTTCGGTGAAGCTTACTGCTCTTGAAGAATTCTTGTTTGGTTCTTTGGTTGATGTTGTTGAGGATACTAATATTAGTATTGATGAAGAGGCTTCAATGGAGACCAATGCTCAAAAAATTGCTAAATCAATAATTGCGAAAAAACTTGTAGAGGCTGGGTTTGGAGTTGATATGGAAGATGTCGAAGTTATTGATCCTGTGAACGCTGTTTATAGGGTGAATGATGTTTTGGTGGAGGAGGAAGGGGAAGCTGTGACTATCTCTTTTGACTACTTGGCGAATGAGGCGTCTGTTGAAAATCTCTTTATTTTGAAGGAAGGGGAGGGAGTGAATATTTCTGGGGAATTCCCGCTTGACGATCTTAGGCGACTTGTTCTGAGTGGTAAATATTAATATTTGCTTGTGAAAGACTGTTGTGATAAAGTTTTTCTGAATTTTTTTGGTAACTTTGTTTTTATTATGGCTGGAAAGACTTCTTCATATGGTGCTGATCAAATTACGGTTTTGGAGGGATTGGCTGCTGTTAGAAAGCGTCCTGGGATGTATATTGGTACTACTGATGTTGCAGGTTTGCATCATTTGATTTGGGAGATTGTTGATAATGCGATTGATGAAGCGATGGCTGGTTATTGTGACTTGATACAAGTGAATGTCCGAGCTGATGGTGGGGTTAGTGTTTGTGATAATGGTCGAGGAATTCCTGTCGATAAACATAAGAAAACTGGAAAATCTGCATTGGAGACTGTACTTACGGTTCTTCATGCGGGTGGTAAATTTGGTGAGGATAATTCTGGTTATAAAGTTTCTGGAGGTTTGCATGGCGTTGGTGTGTCGGTTGTGAACGCTCTTTCGGAGACTTTGGTTGCTGAAGTGTATAGAGATGGTAAAGTTCATGAACAAACTTATTCAAAAGGTGATGCGAAAGCTGAGCTTAAAGTTTCTGGAGAAACTAAGCTTACTGGAACTAAGATCACTTTTTATCCTGATAAAACTATTTTTGATTCTGTTGACTTTGATTTTTCTACTGTTGTAGCGAGGATGAGACAACAGGCGTATTTAACTAGAGGTGTTACTATTGAAATCGTTGATGAACGAAATGGAGATAAATGTAGGTTTTACTTTGAAGGTGGTATCAAATCTTATGTAAGACATCTTAATAAAAGTAGAGATTCGATAGGAGATGTTGTTTATATTGAACAAGATACAGCTGAAGGAAAGATTGAGGTTGCTATGCAATATACTAATTCTTTTCAGGAGCAGATTTATTCTTTTGCGAACAATATCCATACCATAGAAGGTGGTATGCATGTGACTGGTTTTAAGGCTGCTTTGACTAGAACTATCAATACTTATGCTCGTAAGAATGATTTGTTGAAGGAGAAAGATGGTAATTTGACTGCTGATGATGTGCGTGAGGGTTTGACTACTGTAATTTCTGTTAAATTAAAAGATCCTCAATTTGAGGGACAAACGAAAAGTAAGCTTGGTAATGCTGAAATGAGAACTGCTGTTGAATCTGTTTTCAATGAGGCTTTTGCGGAATATCTTGAAGAACATCCGAATGATGCAAGAGGTGTGGTTGGCAAATGTCATTTGGCAGCCCGTGCAAGAATGGCAGCTCGTGCTGCTAGAGATACTGTTATAAGAAAGGGAGCTTTGGAAGGAATGACTCTTCCTGGTAAGCTTGCCGATTGCTCTAGTAGAGATCCTTCGAATAGTGAAGTGTTCATAGTCGAGGGAGATTCTGCGGGTGGTTCTGCCAAGCAAGGTAGAGATCGTGAACATCAAGCTATATTGCCATTGCGTGGTAAAATTTTGAATGTTGAACAAGCGCGAATGGACAAAATTCTGGCTAATAATGAAGTGAAAGCTTTGATTATTGCTCTTGGTGTTGGAATTGGAGAAGCTTTTGATCTTTCGAAGTTGAGGTACCACAAAGTTGTTATCATGACGGATGCGGATGTGGATGGTTCTCATATTAGAACGCTTTTGCTTACATTGTTTTATAGATATTTTAAATCTGTTGTTGAAGCAGGTCATATTTATATAGCTCAGCCACCTCTTTTCAAGATTTGGTATGGTAAAAAGATTGAATATGTTTATACGGAAGCGCAAAAAGAGAAGGCTCTAAAGATGTTTGGGAAAGATGTGAATCCTTCTGTCCAAAGGTATAAAGGTTTGGGTGAAATGAATCCTGATCAACTTTGGGACACAACAATGGATCCTTCACAGAGAAGACTCCTGAAAGTTACTATAGAAGATGCTGAGGCTGCTGATAAAGTTTTCGACACTTTAATGGGTGCGGAAGTGCTTCCTAGAAAGAAGTTTATCAATGCTCACGCCAAGAAGGTGGAGAATTTAGACATATAAGGTTGACTTTGAATATCTTGTGTATATAATTTGGCCGTTAATTTCTTAATTATCTGAATGAAAGTAGTAGTCGTTAGAGACCCAAAAGAATCGAATGAGCGTTTAATCACTCGTTTTGGTAAGGCTGTCCAAAAAAGCCGAAAAGTTCCTGCAATCAGGAATGGTCGTTACCATAAGAAATCTCCTACCAAAAGGTATGAGAGGCAGTCTGCTGTTATGAGAGAGGGCTATAGAGCTCAAAGAGAAAGAAGTAAGTTCTATTAGTATGACTATCTTAGATCTATTAAAGGAGGGGAGGGAGTTTTATGCTGGTTTGGATTTGGATAAGGATTTGGATGTAGAAATTTTGTTGGCGTTCACTCTTGGAGTTGAGAAAGAATATTTGCTTTCTCATGGAGAAGAAAATGTTGAAGCAGGGGATAGGGATGTTTTTTTGAAGTATTTGGAGCAAAGAGCCAATGGTAAGCCGATCGCCTATATTACTCATACTAAGGAGTTTTATGGATTGGATTTTTATGTAGATGAACGAGTGCTTGTGCCAAGACCTGAAACTGAGCTGATCGTTGATGAGGTTTTGGATTTTTTGACTGGCGAGGAAATGACTGAGGAGCTTGTGAAAAGAGCTGGAGTTGCAGAGGGTGTTAGTGAGGTTCGATTGCCTGTGGCTACTATGTTGGATGTTGGAACTGGGAGTTTGAATATTACTACTGCTGTTTTGAAGAATTTTGATAATGTTTGTGCTGATGCTGTGGATGTGAGTGAAGATGCTTTGGAAGTTGCGAGGATGAATCGTGAATATCATGATTTGGAAACTTGGGTTGAGGTTTATTATAGTGACTTGTTGTCGAATGTTGATGGTAGGGAGTTTGATGTGATTGTTTCGAATTTGCCTTACATTGGTGCTGGTAAATTTGATACTGCGACCGATGATGTGAAAAAAAGTGAGCCTCATTCAGCTTTGTATGGAAAGAATGCTTCTGCTGGTAGTTCGGGGCTAGACTTGTACAAAAAATTGATACAACAAATTGTGGAGAAAAATGTGGATTTCAACCTGTTGGTTTGTGAGTTTGGGTTTGGGCAGGTTGATGGTGTGAAGCAATTGTTGAATAAGTTTTTTGATCAAGGTTTTCAGTGGGAAATCAAGGATGATTTGGCAGGAATTCCAAGAATTTTTGTGGTTAAGAAGATTAAGTAGTATAATTCGGTTTGTAAATTTATTCACATGATTGAAGCTTTAGAAAAATTGGAGGAGGAGTATCTGGAAATCCAAGGGAAACTTTCGGATCCTGAGATTATTGCGAATCAAAAAGAATATGCTTTGTTGTCGAGGAGGTACAAAGAATTGGAGAAGATGGTTGATTTGGCTTCACGGTACAAGGAAGCTCGAAAGTCTTTGGCGGACGCTGAGGATACTTTGAAAAATGAATCTGATCCTGATATGAAAACTTTGGCGAATGAGCAGAAAGGTGAGGCTTCGAAGGAAATTGAAACTTTGGAGGCTGATATTGAAACGGCTTTGATTCCAAAAGACCCTAACGATTACAAGAATATTATTTTGGAAATTAGAGGTGGTGCAGGTGGAGATGAAGCGGCTTTATTTGCTGGTGAGCTGATGAGGATGTATATGCGGTATGCTGAGGGGAAGGGGTATAAAATTGAATTGATATCCAAAAATGAGCCTGAACCTGGGGTTATAAAAGAAGTGGTTTTTAGGGTGCTTGGAGATGGAGCTTATGGTGAATTTAAGTTTGAAAGTGGTGTTCATAGAGTTCAGAGAATTCCTGTTACTGAGAGTCAGGGACGTGTGCATACTTCAACGTCTTCTGTGGCTGTATTACCCGAGGCTGAGGAAGTTGATATTGAGATAAGGGCTGAAGATTTGAAATTTGATGTTTATAGGGCTAGTGGGCCTGGTGGACAGAGTGTGAATACTACTGATTCTGCTGTGCGTGTTACTCATATACCGACTGGATTGATTGCTAGTTGTCAGGATGGAAAATCTCAATTGAAGAATAAGACGAAGGCTTTGTCTGTGTTGCGTGCTCGATTGTATGCTGTGGAGGAGGAGAAGCTTGCGAAAGAGCGTGGAGATGCTAGGTCGAGTCAGATTGGGACTGGAGATCGTTCTGAAAAAATCCGTACTTATAATTTTCCGCAGGATCGTGTTACTGATCATAGAATCCATCAAAATTATAGTAATCTTCCTGGTAGGCTTGATGGGGATATTGAAGATATTGTTGTTGATTTGAGGAATGCTGAAAAAGAGGAATTGATGAAAAGCGCTTAGGCAATAAAGTGACATCCTAGTGTCTTTTTGCGTTTTTTTGCTGATTTTAGGATAGAGGTTCCGACTTCCAGCATGTTTATTGCTTCTTGAACTTCTCGAGTTGTTTCTGTTGTTGGTTTGATTTTGGCGAGGGATTTTTTGATTTGTTTCATGCGCATAAGGCCTTCCTGGATTTTTTTGTGTGAGCGGACTATTCCTGCGTGTTCCCACATTATTTTTTTGATTTCCTTTTGGATGGCGTTGGCTTTTTTTATGAGATTTTTGTCTTTTGAAATTGTTTGGTGGGGGAGTGAAAGGACTTTTGAAGTGCGAAGTGGTTTAACGTTTTGGGCTATTTGGTTGCTGAATACGAGAGCTTCTAGCAGAGAGTTGGATGCGAGTCTGTTTGCGCCGTGGACTCCTGTGCAGGCTGCTTCTCCGAATGCGAATAGTCGGTTGAGATTTGTTCGGCCTTTGAGGTTTGTTTTGATGCCACCGCATGTGTAGTGTGCGGCTGGGATAACTGGGATTAGGTCTTTGGCTAGGTCGAGTTTGTATTTGCGAAGTTCGGCGTAGATTTTTGGGAATCGTTTTTTGAGGAAGTCTCGAGATTTGTGACTGATGTCTAGTGTTACGGGGCCATCTTTGGATTCTGAGTATATTGCACGAGCTACGATGTCTCTGGAAGCTAATTCCTTTAGTTTTGGGGAGTGTTTGTGCATGAATCGGGCTCCTGTTGTATTTTTGAGTTTTGCGCCTTCTCCGCGAAGTGTTTCTGAGAGTAAGAAGAGTGGTGTTCGTCTTTTGTTTAATGCGGTTGGGTGGAATTGTGTGAATTCCAAATCTTTTGTTGTTGCGCCTGCTCGGATTGCCATGGCTATTCCGTCTCCGGTTGTGATTTTTGGATTTGTTGTGTGTTGGTAAAGTTGGCCGATACCTCCTGTTGCTAGAATCACTGCGTCTGCAAATATGTAGTCGATGTTGTTGTTTTTTGTGAATGATGCTCCGTAGATTGTTTTGCGTTTCTTTAGGAGGTCGAGAGCGAATGCATTTTCAACGATTTCAATGTTTGGATGTTCGCGGACACGTTTTATGAGGATGTTCTCTATTTCTTGTCCGGTGTAGTCGCCGACATATGCGATTCGTCTGTGTGAATGGCCACCTTCGCGGGTTAGTTTTAATTTTCCGTGTTCTTTTTCGAATTCTACTCCGAGTTCGATGAGCCTTGTGATTGCTTCTTTGCTTTTTTCTACCATGAATTTGATTGCTTTCTTTTTTCCGTGTCTTGCTCCTGCGTTGAATGTATCTTCGATGTGTTGATTGGCGGAGTCGAGTTTGTCTAATACACCTGCGATTCCTCCTTGGGCGTAGTTGGTGTTGCTTTCTGCTACTTTCTTTTTTGTGAGAATTGTTACGTGGCCTTTTTTTGCTGCGTGAAGTGCGAAATTTAATCCTGCGATTCCTGAGCCAATTATGAGAAAGTTTGTTCTGTTCATGTGTTTTGGATTGTTAGCTCGGTAAGATTAGCAAATTTGTTGAAAAATGGATATCTTTTCTGTAGGCTTTTCCCGCATGACAAAGAATAAAACTAAAAATCAGGGTATTGCTCCAGAACTTTTGGTCCCGGCAGGGGATCTTGATAAGTTGAAATTTGCTTTTGAATATGGGGCGGATGCTGTGTATATGGGGTTGCCGTCTTTTAGTATGAGGAGTCGGACGAATGAGTTTGATGAGAAATCTTTTATGGAGGGTGTTGACCTTGTGCGCAAACTTGGCAAGAAGTTTTATATTACTGAAAACATTTTTACTCGAAATAACAAAGTTGAAGCGTTTAAAAAACATTTGGCTTATGTGCGTGATGAAGTGAAGCCTGATGCGATTATTTTGGCTGATCCTGGTATTCTTGAATTGGTTCGAGAGGTTTATCCGGAGGCGTGTGTGCATCTGTCGGTTCAGGCGAATTGTTTGAATTATAAGGCAGTTGAGTTTTGGCAGAAGCAGGGAGTTTCACGTGTAATTTTGCCTCGGGAATTGATGTTGCAAGAGATTGCTGAGATTCATGAGAAGGTGCCTTCTATGGAGCTTGAATATTTTGTGCATGGAGCTATTTGTATGGCGTATTCTGGGAGATGTTTGATCTCAAATTATTTGACTGGGCGTGATTCTAATCAAGGGATTTGTGCGCAGAGTTGTAGATGGAAATACAAAATGTATTTGGAGGAGGAGCTTCGGCCTGGGGAATTTATGCCTGTTGAGGAGGATGAGCATGGGACCTATATTATGAATTCAAAGGATAATTGTCAGATTGAATATCTTCGTGATTTGCAGGAAGCTGGAGTATGTAGTTTCAAAGTAGAGGGGCGAAACAAGACGGTTTATTATCTTGGTTCTGTTACAAAGGCTTATCGTCGTGCTATTGATGATATGGTGGCTGGGCGTGATTTTGATCCGAGTTTGAGAGAGGAATTGGACAAGATTGCGAATAGGGGGTATGTACCTGGATTTTTGAAAGGATTCCCTGGTTCGAGTCAGATTAATCTGGAAAGTCCGGCGTCGAAGGCGGATCATTATTTTGTTGGTGTTGTACGTGAGGCTGATGTTTTGGGGCAGGATGATTTGTATCGAGTTGAGGTTCGTAACAGGGTTGAGGTTGGTGATGAAATTGAGGTTGTTGAGCCTGGGTGTGAGGAGATGTTTAAGAAAGTTAAGATTGAGGAAATGATAGGGTTGGATAAAGAGAGCGTGGATGTTGCTCATGGAGGTGCCAAGGATATTTACTTCAGGTTGGGGAAGGGGTTGAAGGTTGGAGGGCTTTTGAGAGGGAGGGTTGTTGTAGCCTAAAGCTCTTGAATCTTATCTAAGATTTCTTCGGGGGTTGTTTCGGTGTCTACATCTATTATGAGGTCGGCGCTTTCGCGGTAACGTTTTTCGCGTTTTTCCCAAATTTCGGTGAGTTCTTCTAGGATTGATTGGTTGTTTGTGAGTGCTGGTCGGTCTTTGTTATGGCCGTTTTCGATAAATTGGGTGCATTTTTCGATTGTTCTGTATAGGAAGATTATTTTGCCGTTTTTTCTGAGTGTTTGTTCGTTTTCGCGATCTATTATCATTCCTCCGCCGGTTGAGATAATGTGTTCGTCGAGTTGGCCTACTTCTTCTACAATTTTGCGTTCTAGGTCTCGGAAATGTTTCCAGCCTTTTTGTTGGACTATCTCAGTTATTGAAGCGTTTTCGCGAGTTTTTATTATGTTGTCGGTGTCGATCAGTTTCCATTCCAAAAATTTAGCTAATTGTTTTGCGTAATAACTTTTGCCTGAGCCGCGCATGCCTGTGAGTACTATATTCATTGTGGGTTGATTAGTCTTTTGGATGATGAAGGATATATCTGTTCATAAATAGTGCAAGAATGAATGCTACAAATATCACTCCACCGGTTGCGATGAATGGGAGGTTGTATCCGAATTTTTCTCCTAGTGGTCCGAATAGTGCACTACCGATTGTTCCGCCGATTATTGTGATGAATGTGAAAATACTTGTATTTCCTCCTATCCTATTTTTGTCGAACATGCTTGATATTCCGTACGCAAAGAATACAAACATTGCAGCGTCTCCAGCTTCGTGAAATACACGGAATAACCAAGAATAAACAGGATCAGGATGAGTCATCAAGATATGTCCAATACTTGAGAAGATTAACCCTGTAAATAATAGTGTTTTTACTTGGATTTTTTCTAGCATTCGTGAGAATAAAATTGCCCAAAATCCCATCAAGAATATGGCTGTTCCCATGTACAGACCTACCCATTGGTTTTCCAGTCCTAGGGTGTTTTTCAAAAATAATCCGTAGCTTGTTCCTTCTGCCCCAAAGTGAATTGAGAAAAGAAAAACAATTGCTAAGAAAAAGAGGACTTTTGGTCTAAATATATCGGATTTATATTTAAGTAAATCGAAATGTGTGGTGATTGTGCGGGGGAGTGCTTGGGAGATCCCAGCCATTACTAGGTATAGTCCGCCGCCCCATTTTATGAGGTTTTCAAATGGCACGTTGAGTTGCAAGACTTGGCCGCTTAGGATGATTCCTAGACCTATGAACAAGTAGTTTAGACTTTGGTATACTGCGATTCTTTTGGTTGCTTGGCTTTTTTCTATGGTTTTGTAGAAGATGCTGTCTGCTGAAATTGCATAAAGTCTGTGGCCGATTCCTCCGATGATTGCGAACATCATAACCATTGGGAATGTGTGGAAATAGCTGATTCCGATGAATTGGGCTGCAAGCATAATGAGTCCTATTGTGGCGAGATCTTTTGATTTAAATCGGTCGTTGATGAAGCCGGATGGCAGAATGCTGATTAGGCTTGTTATTTCTTGGGCTGCGAAAATTGCCCCTATTTGCAGTCCTGAAAATCCTATTGATGCGAAGTATATTGCCCAAAAGAAAAAGATTCCGGTTGTGATTCCTTTTATGGTTGCGTTAAAGGTTGATAGCCCCCAGATTTTTTTAGTTGTGCTTGCCATTTGGTTTGTGGGTTTTATTTAGTTTATTTATGTCTGCCCAAAATTTTGGATAACTTTTTCGGACGACTGATGGTTTTTTGATTGTTAGTTTTGGGAGGAGTGTTTTTTTGAGGACTCCGAATGCCATTGCGATTCTGTGGTCGTTGTAAGTGTCTATTGTTTTGCGTTTATTTGCTAGAGGTTTTGGAGATTTTTGGCCTGTGATTTTGATTTGGTCTTTTGTTGTTGTGACTTTTACTTCTAGTTTTGTTAGTTCGTTTTTGAGGGCTTGGATGCGATCTGATTCTTTGATCTTTAGGGTGGAAATGTTTGTGATTGTTGTTGTTTCTGGGATCAGGGCTGCTAGTACTGCGAATGTCATGACGAGGTCAGGTGTTTGGCCCATGTCTATGGTTCCGAGTGGTTTTGGGTTTGGGGTGCCTGTGATTTCTAGAATGTCTTTTGTGTGTTTTATGTGGCATCCCATTTTTTTGAGGTATTCTGTGAAGAAAATGTCACCTTGGATTGAATTTTTTGGTAGGTTTTTTATTGTGATTTTTACTGGTTTTTGGAGTTCGATCGATTTGAGAATTGCGTATTCGCCCAGGTATGAAGCTGATGATGCGTCTTTTTCTATTTGGAGTTGGGTTGGTTTGTATTTTTGGTTTGGAGCGATTTTTATCGTGCGGAAATTTTTTGAGGTTTCGACTTTTATTCCGCATTTTTTCATCAAGGCGATTGTCATTTCTATGTATGGACGTGACAAAAGATCTCCTGTGATTTGGATTGTGAGCCCTTTTTGCATCAATGGGCTTGAGAGGAGTAGGGAAGTGATGTATTGGCTTGAAATGTTGCCTGGGATTTTGATTTTCCCTCCTGTGAGGGTTGATGGTTTGATGTTGATTGGTGGGCAACCTTTGTTTGTTTCCAGGTTTGCATCGAGTTGTGTGAGTACATCTGTGAGAGGTTTGATTGGACGTTCTTTCATTCGTTTTTCGCCTGTGATTACGACTTCTTTGTTGAGGCAGCAGGCGAGAGTTGTGATGAATCTCACGGCTGTGCCTGCGTTGCCGAGATGGATTTTTCCTGGGGATTTTGTGCTGAGTTTCTTGAGACCTTCGCGTAGGTAATGAACGTCGTCGCATTCTCCAATGTTTGAAAGTTTGAGCTTTTTGCCTGTTTGGAGTTTGGCGATGAAGCTAATTATTTGTGCGCGATTTGTTATACTTTTTGAGGGCATATTTTTACTTCTCCGATTTTTGTTGGGAGTATTAGGTTTACGTGGTTTGAGTGCTTTTTCTTGTCTTTTGAGAGGTCTTTCAAGGTGGGTTTGTGCATTGTGTAGACTGGCAATCCGGCTTTCTTGAGTAATTTTTTTATACAACTGGCGTCTTCTTGCGAAAGGAGGCCTTGGCGGACGGATTCTTGATTTGCGAGGATCATTCCAATCGATATTGCGAAGCCGTGCAAAAGGGTGTAGTTAGATTGTTTTTCGACTGCGTGGCCGAAGGTGTGGCCGTAATTTAGGATTTGTCTCAGGCCTTTTTCTTTCTTGTCTTTTTTGACTATTATTGTTTTTATTTTGCTGGCGTCTTTGATTAATTTAACTATTGTTTGTGGGTCGAGTTTTAGGATTTTTTCTATGTTTTTGTCGATGAAATTGAAGAGTGGTTTGCTTTGGATGATGCCGTGTTTGATGCATTCAGCGAGTCCATTTCTTAGGTGTTTTGTTGATAGTGTTTTGAGGAAGATTGGGTCTGTGAAAATGTGTGAAGGTTGATGGAATGTACCTATTAGATTTTTCCCATGTTTGAGATTTACTCCTGTTTTTCCGCCGATGGAGCTGTCTACCATCGCGAGGAGTGTTGTTGGGACTTGGACGTATGGGATTCCTCGCATGAAAGTAGAGGCGACGAATCCGGCGATGTCCCCGACAACGCCGCCTCCTAATGCTATGATGCATGAGCTTCTGTCGAAGCCTTTTTCTATCATTTGATTCTCGAGATTTTCTACGGTTTGCAGGTTCTTTGATTTCTCTCCGTATGGGAATGAAAAAATTTCAGCATTTAAGCCTGCTTTTTTTAGATTCCATAGAAGTTTTCCTCCGTACAGCTTTTTGACTTTTGAGTCGGTGATGATTGCGTAGCTTTCACCAAGTTTTAAGCTTTTTAGCTTTTTGGGGATTTCTAGGGAGATTCCTTTTTTTATTGTTGGGTTTTTCATGGTTTCTCTCCGGAGAGTTTTTTTTCTAACCTGTAAAAATTTTCTCTCCGGAGATGGTTGGTTCTATTTTATAGTTTTTCCCATTACCTTTGCTAATGGTTTTAGCTCTTCCAATAATTTTGCGAACTGATCTGGGAGTAGTGCTTGTGAGCCATCTGACAATGCTTCTTGTGGGTTTGCATGGACTTCGATCATTAGTCCGTCTGCTCCAGCTGCTATAGATGCTTTTGCCATTGGGCCTATCAATCTTGGTTTTCCTGTTCCGTGACTTGGATCGACGATGATTGGTAGGTGGCTGAGCTCTTTTACTCTTGGGACAGTTGCTAGTGGCAATGTGTTTCGAACGTATTGTTCGAATGTTCGGATTCCGCGCTCACAAAGAATAACGTTTGGGTTTCCTTCTGACAGGATGTATTCGGCAGCCATTAGGAATTCTTCGATTGTGGCTGACAAACCGCGTTTTAGGATAACCGCTTTTTTGGTTTTTCCAACTTCTTTGAGTAGCGTGAAGTTTTGCATATTGCGTGCCCCGATTTGGATTACGTCGGTGTAGCTTGCAATCAGGTCGATGTCTCTGGTATCGAGAATCTCTGTCACAACTGCCATTTTGTGTTTGTCGGCGACTTTACGCATGATCTTGAGGCCGTCTGCACCGAGTCCTTGGAAGGCGTATGGGCCTGTTCTTGGTTTGAAGGCTCCTCCGCGGAGTAATTTGATTCCGGCTTTTGCCAAAGGTGCGGCTGCTGCCTCCATTTGTTCTTCTGATTCTACTGAGCATGGACCTGCGATTACTGCCAATTCTTTGCTTCCAATTTTCACACCGTTTACCTCAACTACTGTTGGTTTTGGTTGAGTTTCCCGGCTAACGAGTTTGAATGGTTGTACTACTCGCATGACTTTGGCTACGCCTGGCATTGATTCCAAGTGGCTGACGTTCAGGTTGCGTTCTTCACCTATTACGGCGATAACGGTTCGTTCGACTCCGAACAGAGGGACTGGTTCTAGACCTTGTTCTTTGAGCTGGGCCATCAGAGTTTCAGCTTTGCTTCTTTCTGTGCCTCGTTCCATTACGATTATCATATTTTTAGTGGTTAGTGTTTTTAATGATTTAGTTTTGATAGGAATAAGTCCGGTTGTTTCTAAAGGCTACTATTCCTCCTGTTGTCGATCTTACTTTTACCATTTTTTTTGTGGTTAAGAAATAAAAAAAATCTCATGCTTTTTGGCATGAGGTGGTAAGTAGTTTTTTCTTAAAAGTACTATCTCATGCCGAGTTTCTCCAAAAAGTAAAAGTAAAAATCAACCAGCCATTGTAGTGGTTTTTTTAGAACTGCGATTTTGACTTTTGCTTCGCGCATGATATTTTTAAGATAAATACAGGAATATCGTAAGTCACCATGATTGATTTGTCAAATAAAACTGTAGGTGTTATAGGGGGGAAAGGTAAGACTGGGAGTCAGTTTGCTAGGCTTTTTCGCAAATTGGGTGCCGATGTTTTGGTTTCGGATCTTCGGACTAGATTGTCGAACGAAGAACTTATTAGTAGGTCAGACATTGTGGTTTTCAGTGTGCCGCTCCATTTGTCTGAGGAAATTATAAGGGCTCAAGTTGGGAATTTGAAATCTGGCCAAATAGTTTTGGATGTTAGTTCATTGAAAACTAAACAGGTCAAAATGATGAATAAAGGGAAGGCTGAAGTGATAGGAATGCATCCTTTGTTTGGTCCGACAAAGAGAAGTTTTGATGGTTTGACTCTGATTTTGTGTCCTGGAAATTGCAGGAAGCTTACGTCGAAAGGTGTTGGTGAAATTTTCAAAATGGTTGGGATGAAGGTGGTTGAGATGAGTGCTGAGGAACATGATAAGCTGATGACTGTGGTGCAAGTTGTGCCGCATTTGAAGACGATCTTGGCAGGGGAATTGCTGAGGCATTTGGGAATTCATCCAGACAAGTCTCGTGAGATTTCTACACCGATTTACAGGTTGGAATTGGATATTATTGGAAGAATTTTTTCGCAGGAAGGTATGCTTTATTCCAGTATAGTTGCAGGCAATCCGAATACGAAGGATCTTTTGAAATTTTTGAAGAAAACAGTTGATTCTTATTTGAAAGAAGTGGAGACTGGCAATGTTAAAGCGTTGGACAAAAGGTTTTCAAATGTACAAAAGTTTCTGGGAAAGTTTTCGCAAAATGCTTTTGATGAGAGTGAACAAATCATTAATGAAATGCAAAAATGGATGTCAAAAAAGTAGTCACATTGGGGCCGGACGGGACATATGCTTCGCAGGGTGCGAGGATGTATTTTCCAGGAGTAAAGGTTGAATATAAGCCTACAATTTATGATGTTTTGAATGTTGGTGGAGCTGTGAAATCTACAGTCTATATTGTGCCATTGGAAAATAGTATAGAGGGGACTGTGCGGCAGAGCTGGGATGGGATTGCTGATGCTGGGTTGAAGTTATGTGGGATTTTCAGGTTGCCTGTGCATCATGTTTTGGCTGGGAGAGCTAAGGATTTGAAGAAGGTCAAAAAAGTTGTGTCTCATCCTCAGGCGATTGCTCAATGTCGCTCATTTATTTCAAAAAATTTAAAGGGTGCTGAGATTGAATATGTTGGTAGTACTGCGGAGGCTGTTTCGAGAGCTCGTCGTTCGAAAAAAGTTGTGGCGATCTCGTCGATTTTCGCATGTGAGCAATATAGTGTGCCTGTGTTGAGGGAAAAAATTGAGGATGAAAAAGGGAATTCTACGATTTTTGGAGTGATTTCGTCACAGGATGTTTATCCGGATCATGAAAAAGATGAGATGCATATAGTAGTGACTCCGAAGAAAAATATGGCTGGAGTTTTGTTTAATATTTTGAAGCCGTTTAATGACAATGGAGTGGATTTGACTCGTCTTGAATCGCGTCCTACTCGGAAGAAAATGGGGGATTATCGATTTCTTTTGAGTTTGCGATTGGATGATAGAAAGAGTGTTGAGAAGGTCTTGAAGCTTTTGCGGAAGAATTATCGGGTGGATGTTTTGGGAGAGAGTGTGAATAGTTTTTAATTGGGAATTTTATGTCAATGAATAAAGGAAAGTATATTTGGATGGATGGGAAGTTTGTACTTTGGGAAAAGGCGCAAATTCATGTTTTGACGCATGGACTTCATTACGGGGGGTCGGTGTATGAAGGTATGCGGACGTATCCGGTAGAGGTTGCTGGGAAGGCTGGTCGGCGAAAACGTGCTGTTGCTGGGATTTATCGTTTGGATGATCATATGGAGAGATTTGTGCGATCTCAGAAGGAAATTGCGATGAAACCTCCTTATTCTAAAACACAATTGAAGAGGGTTTGTGTTGAGCTTTTGAAAAAAAACAAGGTTGTTGATGGGTATATTCGGCCGATTGCTTTTTATGGGTATGATCGGTTGGGGATTTTTTGGGGAGATGTCCCGGTGAAGGTTGCGATTGCTGCTTTTCCTTGGGGTGCGTATCTGCCGAATGAAATGAAATTGAAAATTAGTCCGTTCCAACGTTTGTCGAATAAGGCTGTGAAAATTGAGGCGAAAGTTGGGTCGTATTATGTGAATTCGAACTATGCAACGGAGCACGCGAAAAATGTTTCGCCAAAGGCGGATGAAGCATTGCTTCTCGATGAGAATGGCTATATTGCGGAGGCTTCGTGTGCGAATATTTTCTTTGTGAAAGGTACGACTCTTTATACTCCTGCGCGAGGTGCGATTTTGCCTGGTTTGACTCGTGATAGTGTTATTGAATTGGCTGAATTCTTTGGTTTAAAAGTTGTTGAAAAGAAAATAAAACCTAGCGAGATTGGAAAATTTGATGAATGTTTTACGACTGGGACTGCGACTGAAGTGACTTCTGTGGTGAAGATTGATGGAAAGAAGATTGGGGATGGGAAAATGGGGGATGTTACGACAGTGCTTCGAGATGGATTTGATGATCTGATTCATGGGCGACTTACGAAATTTAAAAAATGGATAACTTTTGTTGATTGATGTTTACTGATACACATGTACATTTGATGTTTGAGCAATTTGAAGGTGAAGTGCCTGAGGTTTTGCGGCGAGCTAGTGAAGCTGGGGTGGGTCGAGTGATAAATGTAGGATGTTCTAAAAAGGCGTCTAAGCAGGCTTTTGCTCAGATCGAGGAGCATACTCACAAATATGGTGTAGAGATGTTCTCGACGGTTGGATTGCATCCTTATGATGCGTCTGAGTTGGATGAGCATTTGTTGAAGGAATGGGAGAGAATGATTGCGGTTGCGGATGGGCGGATTGTGGCGGTGGGGGAGATTGGATTGGATTATTTCAAAGCGCCTGTGCCTCATGATATTCAGAAAAAAGCTTTTCGTGGGCAGCTTGAATTTGCAGCGAAGATGGGATTGCCGGTGATCGTGCATGATCGTGAAGCGGATGAGGATTGTTTGGAGATTTTGGATGGATTCCCTGATTTGAAGGTTGTTTTTCATTGCTATGCGTCGTCTTTGGAATTTGCGCAGAAATTGTGGTCTAGGGGGTATTACACATCTTTTACTGGGATAATTACTTATCCGAAGTCAGATGAATTACGTGAGGTTGTGAAGGAGTGTCCTGCGGATCGGTTTATGGTCGAGACGGATTGTCCTTATCTTGCTCCTCAGAAATATCGAGGAGAACGGAATGAACCTGCGTATGTTGTGGAGGTTGCGCGTGCTGTAGCGGAGCTCCGAGGATTGAGTTTGGAAAATGCTGAGGTGGTGTTGGAGGCTAATACGAAGAAGTTTTTTGGGATTTAGGTGGTGATTTGTGCTTCAACTAGCTCGAGAATATCTAAATATTTTGTAAAGTCTATTGGTTTTTCGAGAGTTACTGATAGCTGGTCTTTTATGTCAGGGGATATATCCTCTAATGTTGCACTGCATATGGCTACGGGTATTTCTCTCGAAAGAGCCTCTCTTGCAACTTGGTTTCCGTTGGCCAATGGCATTCTCATATCTGTGAGAACGAAAACTATTTGTTCGGCGAACTCTCTAATGAGCTTGATTGCTTCTTCTCCGTCTTTGGCAGTAATGATTTCTATTTCGCTTAAAGTTTTTCGCGTTTTATCTATTCTTCGGACTAGATCTTCTCCGTGGACTTTTGTGGTACTTTCTCTGTTGAAATCTCTTTTGCCTGTCAGTCTTTCTAGGATGTCTAATGTTGATCTTCTGAGGTCATTATTGTCTTCTGCGAATAATATTTTATCTTTCATCGATGGTTTGTGAAAAGTAGGTCGTTAATGCTACATTATCGCTTTTATGTTTGTCAAATCTCTTTGTAGATTTTCTCGTAAGCCTTTGCCATCTTTTGTGTGTTGAAGATTTTTTCGACATAGGATGGATTGTTTTTTGAGAGTTGTTTTCGGAGGGTCCGTGAAGTGATGAGTTTTTTGATGGCTTCAGCTAGTTTTTCTGGATTTTCTGGTGGGACTAGGAGTCCGTTCTTCCCATCTATGACTATTTCTGGGATTCCGCCTGTGCGTGTTGCTATGACTGGTAGGCCTGAGAGCATGGCTTCCAGGTTTACGAGGCCGAAGGCCTCTCTGATTGAAGGCAATACGAATATGTCTGCGGATTTCATTAATTGTGGGATTTGTGAATGGCGGCCGATCAATTCTACGTGGTCTTGGAGGTTGCGTTTTTGGATGAGTTTTTCTAGAACTTCGCGTTGGTGGCCTGCGCCTGCGATGATGAATCGTAGATTTTTGTGTTTTTCGGGAAGTGTCTCTAGAAGTTTTTGGATTGCTTGTAGGTAGATGTGTAGGCCTTTTCGTGGGTGCAGTTCGGCGGCTGTTAGGAGGACTAGGTCGTTGGGGTTGGCTTTGAATGTTTTTGTGCGGATTTCGGTTCTGTCTTTTTCGCCGAATGATAGCATTTGGGATTTCCACCAGGTTATATCGATGCCGTTGTGGATGACTTTGATTTTCTTTTTTGAGTCTGGGAAAAGTTTAGAAATGGTCTTTTTGTTGTCTTTTGAGATTGCGATGATTCTGGTTGTGTAGTCGATGAGTTTGTTTTTGAAAATTGTCTTGAGGAAGTTTAATTTGAATGGATCATGTTCTGTTATTATGAGTGGAATCTTTTTTGTTCTTGCTGCTAAGAAAGCGAACCGTCCACTTGCTGGGTTCCATAGGTTTGCGTGGATTAGGTCGATTTTTTCTTCTTTTATAATGTCTTTGAGAAGTTTTAGTTGTTTGGTGTCGTTTTTGTGATCGATCTCGAGGCGAATGACGGGGATTTTTTCAGATTTGAATTTTTGAACCCAATCATTTAGAGATTCGTATGGTCCACAGCAAAGAGTTAGATTGAATTTTGAGCGGTCGAGGAATTTGGCGAGCAGATACATTTGGTGCTCAGCTCCTCCAATTTCTGGAGTATCGGTAAAGAAAAGAATGTTCTTTTGTTTTGGCTTCATCGGGGATTACTATACTTGAAATTTTCTTGAATTTGAATAGGTTTTGAGGTAGGGTTGTTGGCGAAATTTGGGTCATTAGCTCAGTTGGTAGAGCAACTGCCTCTTAAGCAGAAGGTCCCGGGTTCGAATCCCGGATGACCCACCAGATTTTAACCTTCGAATTATGAAAAAGTTAATTTCCATTATGGTATTGGTGTTTTTGGTTCTGCCTGGTTGTGGAGTTGAAGATCGTTATGCTGATGTTGATGCGGATTGTATTTCTGAAGGTGGTAAAGGTACTGACTTTCGAGAAAATTCCACTAAGTCTCCAGAGACCGTGCAGAAAAATTGTGACAAGAGAAAAGATGAGTTTTATGATGGAGAACTGGCGGATTTACCAGAGAGGCCTGTTTTGGAGAACTTGGAGGTTCTGGAGCGTCTAGATGGTATGGATGTTGTTTTGTATGGGGAGGTTGTTCCTGGAGAGTATGTAGCTGATTTTGAAGTTATTTCTAAGTATTACAGTTTGTTGACTGCTGCTTCAAGATTGAAGGAGGCTTATGATATGAAGTATGAGCCAGAAGTCTCTTTTGAGGAATTTTCTGGTTGGTATGGTGATACTCGGTGGACTCGTGCTTATGGTGTTGAGGGGTTGGGCGATTCTACTTATCGATTTTTAGTTGATTGGGGAGGGAAGAGTGGGAAGTTTGAAAAATACAGGGTGGAGATGAAGATGCATGGTGACAAGTTGGAAACGATTTCTTCTGAGCTTGTTGATGAGATGATTGTTACGGCTTATGGGAAATTGGATGATGAAGAATATGCTTATGTTAGGTCGGATGCGAGAGGTGTTGAAACTTTAATTTTGGTTACTGGGGATGGAACTATTATTGTGGATGAATTGAAAAGAAATTTGGTAGACAATGTTTTTAAAAATATTTCGGATATTGAATTCTCACGTACTGGGAGATATTTCACTTATAAAGTGAATGGTATAGAGGGGTATTTATTGAGAGTTTATGATAAGGATAAGGAGGAAATTGTTGCTGAATATGGAACTCCTTATCATTACGGGTTTACTAAGTACGACAGGTATTTTTATACGTGTAATGAGGATTTGAGTATGCATGGTGGAGCTTTTGAGATTTATTCTCCTACTTATGATTTCTCAAATTACAAGAATTTGAAGAAGTTATTGGCGGCTACGTATGGAGAGGTTTTCATAGGTGATTGTACTGGGTATTATCATGGTGAGGATGTAGATGGCGAACCTTATGAATTTATCAAATTCAACCTTGTTGATCCTACCGAATATGAAATTATGGACTGGATGTACTACGATGTGTTGGAAGAAACCCTAGTGAAGGGGCATCATCCGCAGGATTTGTTTTAGTGGGGCCATTGACAGATGTGGGAAGTTTGTTTTATATTTACTCCCATTTTCTTAAATTTGTTGCATGCCGAAAGCAGGAGGTGAAAAACCGGGGGTTGCGGAGGGTTTAGCAAAAAAATTCTTTTTTGGTGTTCCTTATAATTTGTTTTTGACTAGAGGTGAGCAGGATTTGAGAGAGTCTGTGCGTGTTCGAGAGGCGTTAGCTAGAATTGTGGATGGTGGGCAAGCGACAGGTTCTGATAGGAGTGAAGCTCTTGTTGTTAGGCCCGACATGAATATTGATATTGATTTGAGTCGAGTTGAGGGTGACATTGGAGATATAAGTGATCAGGTTTCTGCTTTGGGGGGAATTGCGTTGGCTCAATTGCAAATGTCGGAAAGAATGGGGGGTGCGCTGGCGTCAATTGAACAGCAATTGTTTCTTCAGCAAGATGTTATGCATTCTATTCTTGGTGGTATTCAAAGTGTTGCAGAGGTTATTCGTCATTCTGATCAAGTATCGATTGAGTTGGCAAGAAATCAAACGGCTTTGAGAGCTGATGAAGAATTTAGGATTGCCAATAGGATGTTGGAGGTAGGAAGGTTTGATGTTGCTTTGGAGCATCTTGACAGGTCTGTTGATAAGGATCCAAGTGACTATAGGCCTTATTTTCAACGTGGATTGTGTCGTGTTTATCAAAATGATTATAAGGGTGCTAAAGCTGACTTTATTTTATCTATGGATTTGTTGAATGTTGAACCTCATTCCCAATCTGAATCTGCGGCAAAATTAAGATCTACTTTGTGTATGTATCTGGCTCAGTTGGATTACTCTGTGGGTTTGTCTTCTGAAGAGGAAGATTATCAAAAAGATGGTCGCAAATCTGCTATCAGTTATTCTAAAGATGCAATTGAGGAAAATGAACGTAACTTTGAAGCAAAATTTGCTTTGGCTTGGTATTTGGCGAGTGATGGACAGAACGGAAAATCTGTTGATGTTTTGAGGAATCTTGCTTTGGAAAATCCGATGATGACTAAGGGGTATGGGGTTTTTGATTATTTTGATAAGGTGTTTGGCAAATTGGGAAATTTAATGGCTGAAGAATTTGAAGATGGTAGCAATGACACTTGTGCTAGAGTGGCTTTTGCTAATTTCAGGGATGCGTTGGCGGCTGGGGCAAAGAAAAAAGGTTTTGGTTATTTTGAAAAAGGTTTACTTTTAGATGCAAAGACAATAAATGGCACAGAGTTTTGGGATATGGATGAATTGCAGGAGGTAATGGCTGAATTTGAACGTATTTTACCTGACCTGTTGGGTCAAGTTTGTGATCGTTCCTCTGATTTTGAAGATGCTTATGCTGGTGCGGGGATTGCTAGTCATTTTGAAAAATTGCGTAAATATGTGTTGAAAGTTATGACGTCTGGGTTTAATGCAAGATTTCGTGATTATGAAATTGCCGAGGCTCCAGGATTGTTACTGGAGGATTCTCATTTGGATAGGTTCAATTTTGATGAAGTATGTGGCAAGGAGGTTTGGGGTAATATTGTGCTTAATCACTTAAGAGGTTTGTTGGAGGCATGGGGCGAAATAGTGAAAGAGGGGCTGGAGGATGACAAAAGATCTGAATTGTCTCTGTATTCTACTCATAGGCGTCTTGATAATGATTTAGATATGGTTTTGTTGCAATGGAGGAATAAAGGGAAAAAAGAAAGGATTGGTGCAATGATTGAGGTTGCTGAAAGGTATCACGAAGATCCTAGTGCTTCGGGTCTTGTTTTGGATCTGGTATCTTTTGATTCTTTTGTTCCTGTGTATTTAACGTCTAATGGGCGATTTGATTCTTTGAAAAATTTAAATTGGGCTGAAACTGCTTATAAGAAGGTGGCCAAAACAAATCCGGCGAAATTGTTTCGTGTGTTTGATAAATTTAAGGATAAAGAGTGGGCTAAGGATGTTATGATGTTGATGGTGTCTTCTTGGTCTAATGGTTTGGTTAAAAATTATTCTACTTATTCTGGAGAGGAGTGGAGTCAGGAGGTGTTGTTAGCTGCTGTGTTTAAGGCAAAACCAGCTATCTTGATTGAGTTTGTAAAATCTGAAGATTTCCATGGTGTGTCTGACGAATTGCAAATAAGTATTTTGGGGCGAATTTTCGAAAAGGATCCTGTTGAAGTTTTATTTTTAATTGAAAGGTATATTGAGGCTTCCTGGGGAAGTGACATGGTTTTGTTGGCTGCTGAGCAGGTTGAGCCTGGAAAACTTGATGGATTCCTTTGGGAATATGGGAAAGATTATATTAGTTGTGAGTGGATGGAGGTTTTGATGGATGTTGTTTTGAGGAGAAATGAGGAATTAGTGGTTGGTGCTTATGAATTGTATAAAGATGAGGCTTGGGCTGAAGCTTTGTGTGTTAGGTTTGTGGAGAATGTTCCTGATTTATTTATGAGGAATTTGTCTGTGTTTGTAGATGCTAAATGGTGTAGAGGTGCGGCTAAGGTTGGTTTGGGAAGAGTTGCGAGTTTTGGGGCTTCTGGAGTTGAAATTGATTTATTGTATAAGATTTATGGTATTGATTTTGTTCGTGAAGAACTAGCTGCGTGTTTGGCTAAACCAGATAGTGGGCTGTTTTTCAAGAAAATCGCTGAAGGGGCTTCTGATGATTTTGTCTCTTTATACCCGGAAGTTTGTGATATGCCATGGGCTGAAGGAGTGATGGAGGAAGCGGTTTGTGGACGTGAAGATTCTGCGCGGGCTTTTGAGCTTGTTGGTCAGCATAAGGATAAAGAGTGGTCATTTTTGGCGGGGATTCGGCTTTTGAAAAAGTCTAGGGAGTTTGGCTTTGGGTTTTTGAAATCGACGAATGATGTTGAGTGGCTTTCGAGATTTTTTGTTATGTTTTTGAAGGACGAGGAGCTTAAAGAATATAGTGAGCATATCGAATATTTCTATGGAATTGAGGAGTGTAAAGAAGTGTTGAGAAATTTGGCTAGATCTAATGATACATGTGGTGTAGTTGAAGCTACTCTTAAGTATTGTCCGGATGAAGATTTTATGAGAAGCCTTATGGGGAGGGTTGGGGATAGGAAAAAAAGAGGAGGCACTGTTATGAAGAAACGATGGGGAATTGAGACCATCAAGCGTTTTTCAGATTTTAAGTCGCTTTTTGTTGCTCTTTTGGGTAGCGGTCGTTCTCAAGAAGAATCTGAAGCTAGAGCTTTGGACTATATGGTGCAACAACGAAAGGATGCTCAATTCTTGGAAGATATTGTTCCGGTCATTCTCAAAACTAAACCAGAATTTGTTATGGATGCTTATGGGGTTTATAACGAACAAGACTGGGCGAAACCTCTGTTGGAGAAGGCTCAGACTGTTTTGAAAGGGAAAGATGAGACTTATGAATGGACTCCTCCACATCCTGTTGTTGCGTGGGGTGCTCGTGTTAGAAATTGGTTCAGGGGTCGTTTTCCAAAAGCCTTCTAAAACATATCGTCCAAGTCAACGATAGTCCAATCGTCTTCGAGTTGAGGTTTTGTTTTGAGTGATATCTTGATTCTAGGAGGGTCTAGTGGCTCGAGTTGTTTGTGAACTCCGTCTCCGGTGATTTTTGCATCTTCGATTTTTCGTGTCATTTGGAAATCGGTTTTGTTGATGTTGAACTCTGCAACTCTTTGTAGACCTACTTCAGCTTCCTCTGGGCCTAGGTCTATGTATAGTGGCACTTCTTCATCAGTTAGAATTTCGCCTCCGGCTTCTTCGACTTTATCGAGAATATCATCAAATCTTTGAGCGGCGCTAGCGGCTCTAGTACTGTCTGTTTCGTGGAGTGAATAGGCTTTTCCTGATCCCATAATGTTAAGATTATTTATAGTTCGAGTGCCAGTTTATCAATAATTTTCTCAATTCACAAATTTCTGCTACAATTGGCGCGTTTATATGACTTAAATAACCCAAAAATCATGGACAAGACTCTACTAAAAGAAATGAATAAACAAATCCAAGAGGAGCTATATTCGGCTTATCTTTATTTGGCAATGTCTGCTTATTTGGAGGGGGAAGCTTTGCCTGGGGCGGCTCACTGGATGCAATTGCAGCAACAAGAGGAGACGATGCATGGTATGAAGTTTTTCAATTATATTCAGAGTCGTGGAGATAAGGTTGAACTTTTGGAACTTGAGAAACCACCGAAAGCTTTCGGGGAGTTGGTTGATGTTTTCAAAGCTTCGTTGGAACATGAGCAACATATTACTGCTAGGATAAACACTCTTTATGAATTAGCTGTGAAAGTGAAGGATTATTCTGCTCAGACTTTCTTGAGTTGGTTTGTTGACGAACAGGTTGAGGAAGAGGGGAATGCTCAGGGAGTTTTGGACAAGTTGGAGAAAGTTGGTGATTCAAAAGAAGGCGCGTTCTTCATTGATAATGAATTGGGAAAGAGAGTTGCTGGAGGAACGGAAGAGTAATTATGTGCTTGTTGTTGGCTTTGCGCCCTTCATGGCGGCTTTGACCGTCGCTGGGCAGTATTGGTAGTATACGTCTAGGAATAGTCTTATTCCGTTGCCTCGTTTGTATAAGTTTCGAATTCTTTTTCTTTGTTCTGGGTGAAGGAATGCGAAAGCTTTTTCTTTAGCTTGTTCGTCGTTGTTTAGGAAGTTGAATACAGTATCTTGGTCTGATACGTCTACTCCTTGTTTTTTTATGTGTTCGATGAATTTGAGATAGCTTGCTGCGCCCCCTGATCCCTCATGGTATGCGAGGTATACGAGTCTTATTTGGTTTCGGACTGAATATCTGTTTAGGTCCATGCCTCTGTTTTTATATGAGTTTCTTATGTCTTTTAGGAATTTGATTGATGTGTATACGTTCAGGTATGGATTACATCTTGAGTAGCGTTTTGCTTCGTATGTGAAGTAAGATTCTGGTTGATTTTCTAATTTTATTTTTGGTCTGTATTTTTCTTCGCTTTTGTTTCTTCTCGGATTTGCTAATTCGGTTCCTTTGTTTCTTTGGCCTTTTCGTAAATTAGCTACTATAGGGTCTGGGTTGTTGCCTATATGTTTGTCGAAATATTCTTTCCATGTTCCGTTTATCATTTGACCTAGACCTGTGGCTGATGAATGTGAGCTGCCTACGAATGGGCTGTAATAACTTTCTTTTTGGAATACCGCCCACATTAGATATGGGTTGATGCCTTCTGTTTTGCAGACTGCTTTTGTGAAATTCCATATGTTTTTTCCTTCGTTTGGTTTGCCTTCTGGGGTTCTTTCGAATTCCCATAACGCTTCTCCTGTCTCTGGATCTTTTGCTACTTCTTCGTCGTAGTTCCAGAAGGTGTCTTCTTGGGTTGCTTTGTCGAATGTTCTTATTCCTAATTCTCTTTGCCTTTCATTTACGAACACTTCTGGCTCTTGTCCCTCTGGTAATGGTTCTATGAAGGATACGTTGATTTTTCGAAGTCTTATGTATTCTTGGTAGGTGAGTCTGTGTGTTTTTCTTACGTTGTTTTCTTCGTCGAGGTTGTTTTTGTATTTTTCTAAAAATTCATCTTTGTCTTCTTCTTCGATAAGTTCTGTGTCTGTGTAGGTTGATAGGATTCGGAATTTGTCGTTTGTGAGTGTTGCGACGTATTCGCCGTGTTTGTCTACGAATCCGTATCTGCCTTCGTGTTTGCCTGTTTTTACTTCACCTCGTGTTGCTTCTATGACGTCTCCGTTTGCTTTTTGTACGAGGATGTCCTTGATGTCTGGGTCCAGGAGGATGTCTCCTAGTCCAACTCCGTATTCGTGTGATCCAGAGGATTTTCCTTTAAGTTTGTCGATTCTGTTGTAGTTGAGGGTGAACCATTGTTGTTTGTATTCGCCTTCCCCTGTGTAGTCTGTGTATGAGACTAATCTCTGGACGGTTTCGTTTTGGGCTCGTGTTCTGCGTTCTTCGGTGTTTAGGTTTTTGTCGTCTTGTTCGAAAAGTCTTTCGTATCGGATTTGTTCTATTGATGAGTTTGCGGTCGTGTTTCTTAATTTTTCTGCTTTGGCCATATATGCGGCCATTTTTGTTGCGTACTCTAATTGGAGTGTGCCTGCTGGGTTCTCGTCTAGAAGTTCTTGTGCTTCTTTTGGAAGCTTGAAATTTTTTGCGTTTTCCCAAGACTCTGGTGGAGTAAGGGCTGCTATTTGGACTCCGCTAATTATGCTTGCTGCTGCAAGTTTTGCACCAATTCTATTTGGGTGCACGACGTCTCCTTTGCTTAAGAATGTGCTGGCCCATTGTGTTGGTGACATACGATTTTGCAGCAAGGATTTTCTCAAGTCGAAGAATGCGATTTCTTGTTCTTTTGCTAAGGTTTCAAGTGCTTTGTTGAATTGTTTTGCTCTTTTTTCCCATTGTGTTCCTTCGAGACTATTTTTGTGTGGGAGAATATTTATAACAATTACTTTTTTGAAGCCTCTTTCTTTTGCTTCTTTTGCGATTGCTAAGAGCTTCTCGGCTGTTTCTTGTGCTGTTTTTGGACCGTTGATTAAAGGGAGGTTGTTTGTACCTCCTTCTATTACTAAAAATGGATGTTTTCTAGGGTCTACTTTGTCCAATTGGTCTCTGATGGATGTGACTTCTTTTCCGCTGTCTCTTGTCCAAGTTTTATTGATCATTGCGCTTGCTACTGGGAAAACTTGGTGTTCTTTTGAAAAACCTTTCACTGCGTTTGAGTATCTCACTCCTATTGAATCACCGATGATTGCTGTTTTTTTTGCAATTTCGGCTGGGGTCATTTTTTCGATGTCTCTTTGTTCTTTTTCTAGTAATTCTTCTCGGTTTTGTTCTTGAAGAGCTTCGAGTTCTTTGAGTTCGAGCTCTGTGTTTGTTGTTGTTAGAAGCCTCTTTCTTTTGACAAATTCGGAAGTTCTAGGAGTTGTTTGTTTTACCCCTTTCTTTAGGTTGTCCAGATTTGGATCTGGTTGTTTTTGGTCGCCTTGTCTAGTCATTTTTATTCAATTATATCCGTTAATTATATCAAAAAATGGGGTTTTTATCAATGCCTTAACAGGTGGGGGAGGTTGGGTGGATGGTGGGGGGTTGTTGGGTGGTTGAGATTTGACAGAATTTTTAGTAAAAAACAACTTTTGACCTGGGAAGGGCTTCATATGAAGCCTTGCTAACCTGCAAAATTACACCACATTTCTGAAACATTTCTGAAAATCTTGTTTTTTTTATTCCCTTTGTATAGACTCTTTTTGTGCGCGCCCAGGTGGTGGAATTGGTATACACGCAAGACTTAAAATCTTGTCTCAGCAATGGGATGCGGGTTCGATTCCCGCCCTGGGCACCACAATTTATTCATAGAAGTGACGTGTTTAGCTTTCTTTCATATCACTTCTAAAAAGGGGGACACTCATTATTTTTTAACCCACTAAAAATGAGTACAGAAAGGAAGCGCCAACTGCTTTTAGGGCTGTTTGTTATGGCCTTAATTCTAGCTAATACGCTTGGCGCAAAAATCACGGATTTTGATCTTCCGTCGTGGCTAGCGATGCCATTCAACATCGTTTTCTTCCCTATAATCTGGTTGTTCAACCTGATTTTGGGATGGACTGGGAATGATCCTTTGGTTTATCAGTTCTTCAATACAATCCACGTTTCTGTGGGGATATTGACGGTGCCTATCATGTTTTTGATTACTGATATTGTGGAGGAGGTTTGGGGGCGGAAAGTTACAAAAGATTTCGTGAGAATTGGTATTATTTCGATGCTTGTGATGATCTTGATCACTTATATTTCAGTTAATCTTCCTACAGGAAGGTTTGCTGGAGTTGCGCCTGATCAGCTTGAGGCGATGGATACTGCGTACAATGCGTTTTTCTCTACAAGTATTAGGATAGCTTTTGCGAGTGTTTTGGCGTTTTATTTGGCTCAAATGCACGATATTTGGGCGTTCAATTTTTGGAAAAAGAAGACTGGTGGGAAGTTTTTGTGGCTACGAAATAATCTATCTACGATGGTGAGCCAGATAGTTGATTCGACTGTGTTTATGTTTGTGGCTTTCTATCATCCGGCGAATTTCCCGGCGCCTTTGGTGCTTAAGTTGATACTGCCTTATTACATATTCAAGATACTATTTTCTTTGCTGGATACACCGTTTGCTTATCTTGGTGTTTGGTGGGCAAGGAAACCTGGAAAAGGTCCTGAAAAAGACTTGGCGAAGGCTGAGTAAGGGAAATATTTTTCCGGGAATTTTATCCAAATTTTTCGAAATGAATGGCCTCCTCCGGGAGGCCTTTCTCTTTTAGGATTTGGGTTGTTTCTTCGATCATTGGTTTGAGGCCACATATGTATGTCTCTGTGGTTGCTGGATCGATTTGGAGGGTTTTGAGTAAGTCCGTGACGCGGCCTGTTTTGCCGCCTTGCTGTGCCCATGAAGGGTCTTCTGGTTGGCTGAGTGTGATGTCGTATGTGAAGTTTGGATAGTCTTGGGTGAGTTGGTCGAAGATTTCTTTGTAGAAAATGTCTTTTATGTGCCTGACTCCAAAAATTAAATGCATTTTTTGTTGGCTTTGTTTGTTTAGGAGTTGGTCTTCGATCATTGCTTTGATTGGGGCGAATCCTGTGCCTGTTGCGATGAATAGGGGAGCCTTGTTTGGATTGGGTGTGAATGTGAAAGCGCCGGCAGGGTCTATGTGTTCTATCTCTTTACCGTCTGTAATAGAGTTGAGCCAGTTGCTTGCTTTGCCTTGGTCGATGACTTTTACACATAGTTCGAAATGGTCGAGGCCTGGTCTGCTTGCTATTGAGTATGCGCGCATTAGTGGTTTGTTGTCTTCGGTTTCGATTTTCAAAGTGATGAATTGTCCTGCCTTGAAATCGAGTTTTTCTTGTGCAGAGAATTCGAGCTGGATGGTGTTTTCTGTTAGTTGTATGCGTTTTGTGAGAGTTGCTTTTTTGAAATCCATGGGTTTGTTTTTATATGTTTATTCAATTGTATTTGAATTTTGAGAAATTGAAAGGTTTGACAGAGTCAAGATGTGGAATATACTTTTTTACAAAATATCTAATTTGGATTTATGGGAGATTTTTTGCCGGCAAATCCTTTGACTCTTGAAATTGCTTGCCATCCTGCTATGTCGGATTGCAATGGTTCTTCTAGAATGACTGATCCTGAGCATGCCAGGAGAGTTTTTAAGGAATCTGGAGATTGGGTTGGGTCGGTTGGTAATTTTGATGTTACTGGAAAGAGGGGGCCCTATTCTTTGCGTGATTTTATGGTGATGTACATGGGGAATGGTGGGGGAGATGTTTCTAGTTTGATTGATTTGCCTCAAGATGATTTCGAAAAATTGTTTAGCATGTTGGAGTATTTTAGAAATATGTTGAATCGAATGTTTGTTGATTCGGATTTTGTTTTGGGTTTGAATAGTGGGCCAAGCCAGAGCATTAAAAGGCTTCATATTCATTGTACTGACAGGAGTTTTTTTACTTCTCTTAATGGCGATGGGGCTGGTTTAATGGAGCGTTTGAATATTAATGCTTCTTCTGTAAATGCTACAAAAGTTTTGAGAGAAACTTTGGCCGATGTACTTCCTGATCTTGATTTTGTAGATATGGAATATCCGCTGGGTGTTCGTTTGAAACATTCTATTTTTAATAATGTGGGGCTTATTAAAAAAATTGTTGGTATGGTTGAAGAATATAAGAAACTGTTGAATTTGAAGTTTGCTGGTGGAGAGGAGCTTTTTGGTTATGGAATGACTATAGATGGAGATGATGTTTTGTCTTTGGGGATGGTTGAGGGACGTGTTGGTTTGAATGAAATGAGTGGTATTACTGTTGATAGAAGGCCTGGTGAGTTTGATGAAGATTATTTGGCTCATAGACGTGGATTGCTTGCTGTTCTTGGTTCTATGCTGAGCGCTGTTAGGATATAAAAAAACCGACCCTTTGCTTTCGCGTGGAGTCGGCTTGTCTTTTTTCTAAAATTACAAATTATCCTAGGAATGGATAATAAGCGTAGTAACACATTGCAAGTCCAAGCAATAAATCGATTGCTCCGCCTACGTAGAGTATCCATGTTTTTTGGACTAGTTTAAGAGCCCATTTGATGGCAGATCCTGGTAGTAGGAAATAAAGAACTCCTTTTAGGAGCATTGCCCAACCAATGATTGTAACGATTAGACTTGGTGTCAATTCCCAAACATTATGCGCATTTACTACGATCACTCCGAGTAGGAGTACTAGCATTTTTAGGCCAATGAGAGAGTAGTGGTCCTTGAGCCACATTTTAGCCAATTTCTTCCATGCTCCTGCGTGGAGTAGGATAGAAAGCCCCAAGACCAATATAATTGGTCCTAGAATTGTTGATAGCATTAGAGCTACAGGATTCATAGACTTTGGATTACGAAATAATATTAATCACATTCTATTAGATTTGGAGGGATTTCCTTAGGATTTGGATTTGCGTGGTTTGGAGTTTGTTGTGTGTCTTAGACTTCTGCCATGTAAAGCTCTTCCTGCCCCTCTTTGTTTTCGAGTAAGATGAAGTAGTTGTCCTTGATGTGGAAGGATCTTTTGTATGTTGGGAAAGGGCCGTACTCTGTGTTGTCTATTATGTGATAAAAGTTGTCGTCGTTTTCTTTTTCTCCTTGAAGTACTAATTTGTTATTAATGTTTGTGTAAATTAATGATTGGAATTCATTTTTGTATTTTTCGGACATATTTACTCCATCAATGTAAAATTCTTTTCTTGATGGACCCATGCTGTATTTATCTTCGTAGAAGTGTTTTTCTGTGATGATTTTCCCGTCTATTGTTGAAGGTGGGGTGTAAATACTTTCAGCGATTATTTTGTCGTCACTTGCTCTGTGTAGTTTGTATGGTTGTGACGAAGATTCTTTTGTTGTGAAAAAGAGATCGTCGCCGTCTTTTTTGATGTTATCAATCTTTTTGTAAGGACCGAGTATTTTGCCGTCAACAAATAGATGTTGTGTTGAGGTTTCATTTTCTGTGCTAGTGAATTTGTAGATCACGTGTTCGTCAAAATCAACTGGTCGCTCTATTCTGTCGTATGGTCCAATGTTTTGGTCGTGGTATTGCAGATACACCTCATTGTTTGAGTTTTTTGTTGCAAATATAAGTGCGGATTTGTCTTTGCTAAGGTGGTAAATGTCCTCAATGGAATCAAAAGGACCGAAGGTCTTTTCGCCAATTACGATGAATACTTTGTTGTCTTTCTTGCCATAGTAGGACAATTCATCATTGTATTTGATGATGCTTATGATTTCATTGAGATTGGTTTTTATTGGCGATTCGTCTTCTAAGTTCACAATAAAGGTTTCGCTATTTTTTTCTGCTGTGTAATAAAGTTTTCCGTCGATTTTATCTAGATTATCGACGGAGTCATATTCTTTGCCGATTTCTTTGAAATCGTGGAATAATCTCGTATAGATTGTGCCTACAGGGCCGTCCCAATCTGTATATTTATCAACTTTGAATGTGAATTTTCCGGCTACTTCTTTTAGATAGCTAATTTGTGCAAAATTTGAGGTCAGTTTTGTCTGAGTCTTGTCTGTGATGATGTAGCTTTTCCCATCTTTTTTTGCGAAGAATGCAATTCCATCTTTGAATTTAGTTAGGTCGCTTACGTTGGTGTATGGTCCGAATTCTTTGTTGTCGTATACTATGTAATACTCTTCATCGTATGGGTCTGTTGAAATAACGTTGTCACCTCTTATAACGATTTTGCCATTGATCTCTTCTTCTATTGTGATTTCGTCGTAGTTGTTCCCAATTTTTTCAAAGAAAATTTTGTCTTTTGATGTGATTGTTATTTCGGGTACGATTGAAAATTGAGATGGTTCTTCTGTATTTTGGCAGCCGAAAAGCAGCACCGAAGCTAGGATTATGCTTGGCAATAATATTGTTTTTCGCATTTTTTAATTGGTTAGATTTTCCAATTATTTGGAGGCGCAAAGGATTTAACTTATTTTATGTTCTTATTCTGGTTTTTGCGTAGGGATAAGGGGTATTCGTTTGTTCAGAGTTATTGTAAATATGCGTATGATACTAAATTTCCCAGTCAGAAAATGTTCCCCCAGGTAACATAGCGTCGTCAAGATGGGTTTTATGAACAGCATATAGGGTATTGTGTACTCTTAAAACAACAGCCATTGCCTCAGCAAAAGTGTAATAATCGGGAATTCTTTCACCTGTAATATCCGCAACTTCTATAAACTCATCTGTATAAGAATAGAATCCATCAAGTAATTGTGGTTTGACGTCTTCTTTGTCTTCAGCTAAAACAATTTTTCTATCAGCCTCTTGAGACATAGCAACCATTCTTTTCCCTTCCGCTTCATCGCCTAAAAATCTTTTAATCCACTGTCCTTCTGTGTCCATTGTAATATGAGTGTTTGGGGGAGATTGTCTGGTTTCTATAAGCTTGTCTGTAAAAGTGTATCCTTCTTCTGCAATAGCAATCCTATCAGAAAGAACATCAGGACCTGAGTCTATATCAACCTGACATTCACCTACAAGTAGTCCAGGATTTGATTTAATCCCTAGGCTTACAGTCAGTTTTTTCCCTAATGCATCGAGAACTCTTCCTTTAATTGTTTTTCCGGCCCAAACTGGATTTTTCCCCAATGTACTATTCAGAATATTTGCTACTAATTGTCTGATTCTTGAAGCAATAAATACAGATTCAAATTGACTAATATGGCCAACAGCATAACCTTCAATATCTTTAGAACCAGGTCCCTTTTGAAAAGGAAGCATTCTTGCGGGAACTATATGTGGGTTTTCAACAATAGTAAGCAATTTGGGGTCGACTGTTTTTCCTTCAATTTTGTTAGGCATTGGTTGATAATTATTTTAAGGTGCTAAAATATAGGAAGCGCATATTGAAGTCAAGAACGAAGCTTTAAATAAGTTAAAACCTTTGCGGTAAATTTACGGAAAAGTCCATTTTGTCTTTTATTTAAGCTGAAAAAGCCGCTTCGTAGGAAGTGTATTGGAGGCGCAAAGGATTTAACTTATTTTATGTTCTTGTTTTGGTTTTTTCGTAAAGATAAGGGCTTTTCGTTTGTTCATAGTTATTAGGAATTTGGTGGAGCATGTTTTGTGTAGATGCCCAAGTATCTTTGACTTAAGGTACGCAAGGTGGATAAAGAATGTAAAATGAGATAGGAAAGTAAATTGGTAATGTGTATTGAGGATTTGGGAACATGAGTTGGAAAAGAACCTGTAAAAATGTTATAAAAGGTTGGTAAAAGAATCGTGAGTCAAACAAAAAGAATAAGTTATTATTGACGGTGAGTATGTACTCACCTACAATAGAGTTGAAAATATAATAATCTAAATAGCCTTCCCTATGAAAAAGAAAAAATTCACTTTTATTGATTTATTTGCGGGGATTGGAGGCTTCCACCTTGCTTTCCATAATGTTGGAGCAAAGTGTGTATTTGCGTGTGAATGGGATGAACCTGCAAGAAAAACATACAGGCATAATTTTGAAAAGATATCTCCAAATGTTTTTAAAGGTGGTAATTTTGTTGGTGATATAAATTCGATTAAAGATGTGAATAAGGAGATTCCTGATTTCGATATCCTCACAGCAGGCTTTCCTTGTCAGCCTTTTAGTCAGGCAGGGCGCAAAAAAGGATTTGAAGATACGAGAGGAACTTTGTTTTTTAATATTGCAGAAATTTTAAAGGTGAAACAGCCAGAAGCTTTTTTTCTTGAGAATGTTAGAGGGTTGCTTAAGCATGATGACGGTAAGACTTTTGAAAAAATTAAAAGTACATTGGAAGGTGAATTAGAGTATTCGTTTAAGCATTTTATAGTAAAGGCTTCTGATTACGGTCTTCCTCAGCTAAGACCAAGGCTTTTCATGATAGGGTTTAAGGATAAGAGTATAGATTTTAAGCAACCTGAAACTGTTCCTCTAAAATTAACAATGTCAGATGTTTGGAAAGGTAAATGTACTCGTGATATAGGTTTTACTTTAAGGGTGGGTGGTGCTAGGTCAGGCATACATGATAGAAGAAATTGGGATGGTTATCTTGTAGATGGAGAAGTTAAATTATTATCTCCTGAAGAAGGAAGGCAAATGCAAGGATTCCCTGATAATTTTGAATTCCCAGTAAGTAAAGCAGAAGCAATGAAGCAATTGGGTAATAGTGTTGCAGTATCAGCTATTCAGGCTTTTGCTGGCAATATTGTAGAAGCTCTTAAGCTCTCACATGCAAAGCTCCCTTTGGAAAAGCGTCTTCATTCCGATATTCAACCCAAGGAGCGAGTAAAGGGTGTGTCTCAGGGGAATAAGCGTCCTGTTCTTGCCCCTCAACTTTCTTAACAGGCATTCCTTTTTTACTTCTAAGTGAAAATGTTAGATTATCCCAAACTGAATCTACAGCTTCGTCTAATTCGAGGATTTTATATGTTTTGGGGTCAAATGGGTTTGTAAACACAAGTATTTTATCAGCAGGGAAAGCTGAGTTTCCCATTTTGCCAGTTCCTTTAAAAAAGAAATATTCTAATATAGGCTTCAAATATTCCTTATGGTTTTTGAAAGGCGAAAGAGGCTTATTATTTGTAATATCTTCAGTTATTTCTCCTGAATTTCTTAGCCTCCAATATTCTTTTATCATTTCGTCCAAAGGTCCAATATCAGCATCTATTTTTTCGCATACATTCAGAAAGCCATCCCTTGAAGTGTGATTTATCATAGCTGCTTTTGCGGCATTTCCGTATTTTAAACTGTAATTGACTCCATTTAGACTTATATCAGCCTTGAAGGAGGTTTTGGCTTTTCCAAATATTTTTTTTAATTCATCGTAATTTTGACTGTCTAGTATTTCGTTATATTTATTATTCCAGTCAGGGACTTCTATCCCAGGACCAAAACCAACACTTTGAACGAATTCAATTTCTTTAGGAGCATCATTGATAGTTTTTCCGAAAAAGAAACATCTGACAAGAAAAGCTTTTAGCAAGACTTCGTTAATTTCACCTTTGTTTGGCATGGGGGATAGTTATTTTGCATCAGCTACAATATCACCATTCTTTTTTTATGTGAATTAATTCTATATAATTGAGTAGCTTGAAAATGTAATGAATAATTATGAAAAAGGATTTATTAAAGTTATATAGAATTATCAAAAGCAGTAGCCGTGTTAAAGAGGTTAGAAAGATGATGGGATTGAAAGAGGGCGAATATATAATTACTTATTCATCTGGGAAAGGAATGGTTATTGGTAATACAAGGAATAAAAAGCTGAGAATATTAAGAGATGTAGATGGGCAAAAACCTATAGTATTTTTGACTACAAAGGTTAAACCGTTTATCGAAGAGAAAATAATTAAGTATTTTGATTTGTCTGTTGATTTTGAATTGGCTGAACAGAGTATTTTGGAGGGGAGATTGCCTACAAAGGGGTTTCAGATTAGTTCAGATTTAAATAAAAAAACGGGAAAAGCGAATATCAAAATAGAGCTGAATGAAGTATTGCCACCTGATAATCTTGAGTATTTATTTGAGAAGATAAAACAGGTTAATTCTTTGGTGAAAGAATTCTATAGGACTGAGAATACGAAAAATTTGTTAACTTCAGATAGTTCATACAAGCAAATAGAACCAATAGCTTTTCTTGATGAAAAATTTGAAATCATGAAGGAATATCAAAAGTTGAGGAAAAAATATCCTAATAAAATTCCTGAAAATCTTAAGAAGGACTTAATAGAAAAGACCAAAAGAAAATTAGATATACAGAAACTCTATAATGCTGAAGGTTTCCATAAAACAATGTCAGAATTTAAAAAAATACTTGGTTAATAAACTAAAGTTTTAGTTTAATTCTAAGGCAAAACAGATATCGGGTATAAAACAGGTTTTATAATGGAGGGTTGTTTTTTGCATATCACTTTATCCTAGATGTGCATTAAAAATTAATGATTCATGAGAACACCAGCCCGACGACAACTCAATATTACCGTAGTCTTCTGTGAAGACGAGGAAGAAAATCAGATTGCTTTCGAAAATGCGGTAAAAATGATTCTTTCCAAGGAGGAAGAGGGTGTTTCTGTAAATAAATAACTTATGAAAAAAAATATTGAAATTTCTGAAATAAATATTATCCCAGTTAAACCGAATAGGGGGCTTATAGGTTTTGCTTCTTTTGTTATGGATAAACAGTTTTTTATGGGAAGTATTGCAATATTTTCAAGACCCCAAGGAGGAATTCGTTTAGTTTATCCTAAAAAGAATGGAGTGGATTGCTTTTATCCAATTAGTAAAAAAATTGGTGATTATATATGTACTGCTGTTGAGCAGGAATTTTCAAAAATTATTAAAATTTAACCCCAATAACATGACGCATAAAGAAGATGTTATGAAAATATTTAAAAAACTCCCTGAAAAAGTTATTCCTTACAGGAAAGAGTTGGTAGCAATTGTTGGCAGTGTAAAAGCAGCTATTCTTTGGCAACAATTAGAATACTGGTTCGACAAAATGAAAAAACAAGGACTGTACAAGTTTTTAAGTCCTTTAGAGGAAGAAAAATATGGTTATAGAGAAGGAGATAGTTGGACGGAAGAGTTAGGGTTTTCTGAATGTGAGTTTAGGTCAGCTTTTTCTAAGATGGGAGTTGCTTATAAAAGCAAAAGAGAATTTATGGAAAATGAGGAGGATGTTTTTCAGGGAAGGATGTATTGCAGTTACATAGATAAGATAGGAAGACGGACTTATTATTATAGAAATACTGAGATGGTAAAACTTAATTTACAGAGATTAGAAAAATCATTATATGGACCTGCAAATAAAGTACCTATAGATAAATCTATTTGTGATGTGGAGACATCAGAAAATGAGATTTCTACGAAATCCGATAATCCAATCCCGATTAATACAGAGAATACAGCAGAGAATACTCAGGAGAATACTCAAGAGATTATCTCAAAAGACCCTCTCCCTGAAGCAAGTTCAGGGAGTAACTCGGAAGAAAAAAATAAAAAAAAAGAAAAAAATTCTGAAGAAAGAAGGAACACCACCCGCCGAAAGTTGACAGATTTTGAGGAGCTGTTGGTGTTCTGGTTTTACAGGAAATATATTTATCCTGATGCAGATATTAAGACTAGGTCTATTGTAGTGGGAATAAGGAATGCATTAGATTTATTTGAGAAGAAGAGAGGTGATTCGTTTATTCTATTGGCCACTATCAAGGAAATATGGGTTTCTGATTTTTTTGAATTGGTAACTCCTGAGGAAAAACTTAGGGCAACTCCGAAACGATTTTGGAGTCAGGAATTTTTAAAGAAAAAACTATTACCAATAGCTCTTAAAATTGGCAGAATGAAGACAAAGGAGTTTAAAAGGATTCTTACTTATAATGAAGCAAATAAGGAATTAGACGATATGTACCGTGAATTTAAAATAACCGAAGGGGAATATTTTAGAAGAAATTCAGGGAGTCGTTATTAGTTGCAGGACTTAAAATGAATTTTAACTCGGCTAAATAATGGTGATTATATAGAGAATTTGCCTGAAAATATTATCAATTTAACCAAAATGTAATGAATTATCCTACAAAAAACTCGCCAAATAATCTTTTGGCGATAAAAAATAGACTCAGTAATGAGGAGGATTTATTTATTTTTCAGAAATTATTGGAAAGAGATATCAGCGAGAATACAAAGAAAGCTCTTATTGCTGATTTGCAATACTTCCTTAAATGGTTTGAAAAGATTAATGGTGAAAAATTCAGTTTTTTACGCTTTACTAGTCTAGATATTACTGATTACAAGCATTATTGTCAGGAGGAGAGGAAGAATTCATCAAGAACTATAAACAGGCGTCTAGCGAGTATTAAGGCGCTTTGTAAGGTGGCTGTGAAGAAGGGGAAGATGGAACAAGACCCCTCAGAAGGTATTAAACAATTATCTTTACAGCCTTTGGCTCCAAAGAAGTTAGAACGGTCAGAATATAGAGCACTTGTGAAAGAGGCCGAATTGCGTGCCAACCGTTATACAAAATTTATAAGGGATGTTTTGATTTTAGAATTGCTCTGTGGTGCAGGATTGCGGGTTTCAGAGCTTGTAAGTCTGAATGTTGAAGATGTTACTATCAGTGAAAGAAAAGGCTTTTTGGAAGTGATTAATGGAAAAGGAGGGAAGAGTAGAAAAGTTCCTTTATCTGCTAAACTTCGGGAATTGATTCAGAAGTATATGAAAAGGCGTAGACCAACAGAGCATTTTATTCTAGGGGAAAGAGGGAGGTTAACTCCTGTAGCAATTAATAAGGTTATTAATTTTTATGCCAAAAAGGCTGGGATGAAGTGTCATCCGCACGCTCTCAGGCATACTTTTGCTTACAATTACCTTGAACAACATCCTGGAGATATCGTGGGTCTCAAACTTATATTGGGCCATGCCAATTTGAATACCACGGCGATATACGCCCAACATACATTGGATGATTTGATGAGAAAGGTTGAAGGGATGTAACTATTGATTGTGTTGATTTTTAAAGATATAAAGAATACGAGTTTCGTTGTTCTTTGAAATAGCGACATAGGTATGGTGGAGCTATAATATAGGGTTGAAATTAACGGCTAGTAGTTAGTCGCTCCGTATGGGTGGCATAATTTACTACCTATACGGGGCGCACTAACTCTACGCCCGTTTTATTATTTAACCCCATGTAATCATGGCAAAAACCCAAAAGGGTAAAAAGATTGTTCCTGTCAAAGGGCACACTCGAAAATTACCCAACGGGAAAAAGGTGCGTGTGAAGCGTCACCGAGTATCCACTCCTAATTAATATTTTTTAGGAGAATCCTGTGTCGCTGTTTCAGAGAATAAGTATAGGTTATTTAATTATAAAAAAATAAAAATTCATTTGTTTTTTGTTGAGCGCTACTGGACAAAATATGCTTTCGTAAAGTAATATCGGTGAGCTATTTAAAAGTTTACAGATGTATCCTTGTTTTGGTTTAGAAATTTTAGGAAATTGTAATTATGACCCAAGTAATCCTCCTTATATTTTATTTTCAATAGGTGAAGCGATTGCTGCATTCTCTTTGGCTGTGATAGTTCATCAATTTTTGAGTCCAGAGTTGAAATTCAGGATTAAACTAAATTTGGCGAAATATTATTCAGCAATTACACTTTTTATTCTTGGCGTTCTGTTGCCTATAGTTGCCGCAATTTTGCCTAATATTAATGGTCAAACAATATATTTCCTCGGATATCCTATTTTTTGGGAAATACTAGGTGGTGTTTTTATAGTATCAGCTATGATGGTATTTATTTTTATTTATCGTTTGAAACCACAATATTCAAAAAAGAATTGCCAAGAATTTTTGAATTATACAGTTGCCATGATATCAACAAATGATAAAACAAAAATTTCTGCATTGGCAAAGGATTTATACTATGCCGCCAATTCACTGATTTTATTTGCATCAAAATACAATAGATATGAAGCCATTACGGCAGAACGCAAAGGGGAAAAATATGAAATTGATTCTGAAACTGAAATTGCTGTGACTATACTACAAGCCATTTCTGATGAAAATTTTTGTAAAATGCTTGCATGTAATTATCCTTCGACTATCAATAAGTTAATAACCGCTTTAGAGAAGTATAAATGTGGTGTTGGATATGCTTTCATTCAGCAATTAGCCGCACAGTCTTTTATACAAAGTGATTCAATATTGAGCAGAGAAAAGGATTATGAAGGATTGGGGACATTTAAAGGAATAACCCGAATTATATTTGGAAATGCATATATCTTAAATAATTTTAGTCCTTTTAATTCTTGGCGCTCGTATGAAGATAAATATGTAACTCTTCCAGTCATTGATAATTATACTAGAGCTTTAAAATTTGCTGTTAAAAAGAATTCTGACTTTTCTGGGCTGGGTCATGCATTGGAATCTATTACAATGCCAGTATATTTATTGCTGAAGAAAGTAAAATCAAATAAAGAGGGGCGTTATTGTGAAGAGGACAGAATTTTAGATAAAATAATGAGGACTCTTGGGGATATAATTGAAATCGTTGAAGAAAACATGAAAGGGGTTGTAATTCAAGAGCGAGAAATACCTCTTAATAAGGATGGAAGTTACGATAGATTTAAAGATTCCTCTGTATATGGCTCTATAGCTGTTGCCATTTTTGAGTTATTAGAAAAATTAGCAGTTTTTACTGACAATGACGATTATATCAGGGATATTTCAGCAATGTTGTGGTTTAAAATTTTTCTACGAAAACCTGCCACAGGCGTAATTCATGAAATACAAAAACGACTTTGGTTAATGATTAAAAAAAGAATAACAGAGAACCTGAAAGAATTTCATTATTCTAGCATGATAAGATTGATGCTAAATTATGGTGGAGTTTCTTATTTCAGCAACGAGGAAGAAAGGTCAAAGGCTTTTCCTAATGATGAAGTTTTAAATTTATTAAAACAGTATTTAAAAGAGGCATTTGAAAAGGACTGTAAGAAAGCGGAGCAATTTCTCCCAACGGGTATGAACTATGATTATGATACCAATGAGTTATCTTATGAGACTTATCAAGGGGAGGTATTGAAGTTATTACTTGATGAAGTTAAACCTACAGCAGAAAAGACCTTATAAATTTTTATTAGATATGGAAAGAATTAAAAAAATTGATGTGGCAAAAAGACAGCTAGATACGGCCATTATAATGTTTTTTGAAAAGAAAGACCCTATTGCTATTCATACAGTAGCTTGTGCCGCTTATGATATCCTTAGAAATCTTGTGGGAGATAAAAAAGTAAAAGAATTACAGACATTAAAAGACAATAGCCTTATTAGCGAGAAGCAAAAAAAGGATTGGTATAGAGAACTCAATAGACCTCAAAATTTTTTTAAGCATGCTAAAAAAGACCCTCTTGAAACTTTAGATTTTCAACCTCAAATAACAGAATTTTTTATAGGAGACGCATGTAATTTATATCGATATCTTACAAAAGATTTTTCAAGTGCTATGGTCGTTTTTTCAACATGGTATTTCATGAAAAACCCTAACTTTTTAAAATCAGAAGAAAAGCGCCATTTATATAAAAAGGGCTCACAAACAATGGATATAAATAATTATTCACGCTTTTTGGGTTTAATAAAGAGTTTAAAATTTTAGAAATTATCCAAAATAGGATACTACTGTCAAATTTAAGAGCTGGAGATTATGTGACTTTGAAATGCGTGAATGCGAGGTGGGATAAGTATGAGGTAAATGTTTTATTGTCTCATTGCAAAGTTCAATAATTAGACAATATTTGTTTATTTTGCATGCGACATTAAAAGAAAAAGCAGAAAAAGTAGCAAAAGTACGAAATAGCTTATTCATGCGGAAAGTCAGAGGTCGATACCATCCTTAATGTACTTAATGTCGCACTTTCTATAGAAATTGATAAATACATCAAATCTACTAGGATTTACTGATAAAATGGGAGAAAGTAGAAAAAGTAGACAAAGTATGAAATGGCTTATTGATGGGGGAGAAGAGAGGTCGATATGTCCCAAAATGTCGTAAACGTCGCACTTCCTATAGAAGAATGATTGCATATCTTCGATTTGCTGAGCGTTACCCCTTCAGCAACGGTTTACAGTGATTTTTTGTGGAACGCTGGAATATGCGCAGGTTTCGCATGAAATACGCAGCCTATTTATTATCTCGGTCATTGACTATATAATGCCTTTGAATAAGTAATGAATTCCTCTATGTCAGATTTAAATAAAACAACAGGAAAAAGTAGAATTGCTGGATATATCCGGGTCAGTACAAATGAACAAGCTGATAAATATGGTCCTACTATTCAGAAGAATAAAATTAAGGATTTCATTAAGTCAAAAGAAAAGGGAAAGGGATGGGTATTTGACGAGAAATTGCTATATGTAGACGACGGTTATTCAGGAACTTTAAAGAGCAGGCCTGCATTAGATAGATTGATGCGAGATATGAGAAATAAGAAGATAGATGTAGTGGTAGTGATGAAAATAGATAGGCTTTACAGGAGTACTCTTGGTCTTTTGGAAGTTGTTAAAGAAATGGGGGACCATGAAGTTGGTTTTATCTCAATTGATGAAAATCTTGATACTGCAATTTCAGAGTCTGCTCCAATGATGGAAAGAGCTCAAAAAGAGATGATGATAACTTTATTTGGTATGTTAGCTCAATTTGAGAGGTCTTTGATAATTTCTAGAACGACAGAAGGGAAATTAGCTGCGGCAAGGGAAGGTTGTTATGTAGGGGGTAATGTTCCTATGGGCTACGATGTTAAGGATAAAAAATTGATTATAAACAGGGGTGAAGAAAAATGGATTCGCAAGATATTTGCATGGTTTGTTTCTCAGAATTATACGAGAGGGGAAATAGCAAGGAAATTAACTGAATTAAAAGTTGCTGCAAATATAGGGAAAAAACTGGGTGGAAAAAGGAAAGTAAATCCTACAACTTTTTGGGAAGTAAAGTATATAACAACAATTTTGAGAAGGACTCATTATACGGGAGTCTATCACTACAATAAGAAGGGAAAGGATAAAGATGGCAAAATTGTGGAAAAACCTCGTTCAGAGTGGATTGATTTCACTTGTCCTCCAATAATTGATAATTTTACTTTTAAAAAGGCTCAAGTAAAATTGGATTCACAAAAAAAGCAGTCTAATAATAAAAAGACACAATATTTGCTTACAGGAAAAATTGAATGTGCAAAATGCGGTGCAATGTTTACTGCATATACTTCTTCAAAAAAAACCAAGAATTACAGATGCGGGAAATCTTCGAAGTTGAAAACTACACAGGTTTGTAAGGTACCTCATATATCTGAAAATATTATTGCTGAACCTGTATGGGAAATTGTAAAAATGATATTGCAAAAACCTACAAGTGTTTTAAATAAAATGGAAAGAGAGTTAAAGAAAGAATCTTATTATCAGGCTTTATTGGATGATAAAGGGATTCTTGAAAATAGAAGAGTTCAGCTAAAAAATGAAAGACAGAGGGTTAAGGAAGCATTTAGAAGGGGAGTGTTTACTATTGATGACTTGGAAGAGCAAATTTCTGAGATTGAAAAGGAGGGTGCTGAAATATTGGAACAACTTGAAGGAATAAATTCTCAATTAACTGTAGAGGAAGATAAGGGTGAAAAAATTGCATCATTAAAGGAAATGGCAAAGAAATACAGAAATAATTTAACAGAGCCTTCATATGAAGATAAATATGACCTTCTTCAGCAAATTGTTAAAAGAATTCTGTATGATGGAACCAATGTCCAAATAGAGCTTCGTGTACCAAAAACAATCAGAACTGAGCTTAATTCTAAAAATAAGTTAAAACCTTTGCTTGGAGGCGCCACCCGGATTCGAACCGGGGAATGACGGTTTTGCAAACCGTTGCCTTACCGCTTGGCGATGGCGCCTTATTTGAGCTGGAAGGATCTTATCATGGGGTCCAGCTTATTTACAACACTTTCGTCTTCGTTGGTGAGGTATGCCGCTGTGACTATGATTCCGTATCCGTTTTGAGCTATGTATAGTTGTTTGAATTCGAGGATGGGTTCGGTGACTGTTTTTCTTCCGCGGAATGTTGTGAGGAATGTTGAAAGGCTTGTTTCGCCTATGGGCATGTTAAGTTCTTCTCGCACTAATTCTTGGAATCCGACTAAATTATATTTTTCTGTATTTAATGTTTGGAGTGCGAAATCTTTTGAGGTTGTGTCTTTTGTTAATTGGGCTTGTGAGACGTTCAAGTTTGCTGTGAATATGCTGCTTTTGATGTTGTTTCTTATTACGACAGCTGTTGATGGGGGAACGTTTGAGGTGAAGTTGTCTTTTGTCAAAACTTCCCAGTCTTTTGCTGCTAACAGGGTGAAATCGGTTGTTTCGTAGGTGCTGTAGTCCGAGTTTCCGGCGGTTGGATCTTCTGTTGGGGTTTCATCGTCGCCACCAAAACATCCTGTGAGACTTACTATAGATATTAGAATAATTGCTAGTAATTTTGTGTGTTTTGGCATGGGGTGGGTGTTAGTAATTTTATCGGTGTTTGTGTGACTTTTTTTAGTTTAGCTTAAAATTTGTTGCAAAAAAATAAAAAATCAATACTATGTGGGCCATGAAGATTGGGATACTATCATTTAAGGCATTGTCTGGGCAGGCTTCAAAGGAGGAAATTAGACTCAAAAAAGCTGCTCGTGAGTTGGGACACACTGCTCGAATTTTTCGTTCAGCAAGATTCCAACTTGTATACGATGGATCGTCGAAAAGGCTTCTCTATGATGGAAAACTTTTTCCTAAGTATGATGTGATGATCACAAGGCCCTCTGTTATTAGAGAAGTTGATCTTAGTATCTCAATTATTAGACAAATGGAAATGATGGGGATGCAGGTTTTCAATAGTTCTTCTTCGATTTTGGATGCAAAAAATAAATTGAAAACAGCTCAGATATTGGCTCATTATAATATACCTGTGCCAAAGACTGTTGTTGTTCGATGGTCTCAATATGTTGATGATGCTGTGAAACTTGTGGGTGGAATGCCTGTGATTGTGAAGACTCCTTTTGGATCTTACGGACAGGGGGTTACTATTGTGGAAAGCAAGAGGGGATTGAAGTCTACTTTGGATTGGAAGGAGAATATTATGTATATGATTCAAGAATTTGTTAAATATTCTAAAGGACAAGATATTAGGGTCTTTGTTGTTGGTGGTAAGATTGTTGGAACTATGATGAGGAAGGCGAGGAAGGGGGAGTTCCGATCTAATATTGAGCTTGGAGGTAAAAGTTCTATAGTTGAAATAACTGAGGAGGAGAAGGATATTGCTTTGAGAGCGGTTCAGGCTTTGGATTTGGATTATGGAGGTGTTGACCTTATTAGAAGTAAAAATGGTCCGGTTGTTTTGGAGGTCAATTCTAATCCTGGATTCAAAGAACTTGAAAAAGCTACAGGCGTAGATATCGCAGGAATCATAGTTGAATACGCTATCGAATACGCAAAACGAGCTCCTGTGTTTGGTAAGAATGGGGGATAAGTTGGGTCGACTTTGGTCGATTAGGCTATTTCTTTTTCTTTACGATTTTATCGACGAGACCATACTTGACGGCTTCTTCAGCAGACATGAAATTGTCTCTGTCTGTGTCTCTTTCGATGATATCTAGTTTTTGACCAGTGTGATGAGCCAAAAGCCTATTTAGTCTGTCTTTTGTTTTGATAATGTGGTCGGCGTGGATTCTGATGTCTGAAGCTTGACCTTCTGTTCCGCCTAGCGGTTGGTGAATCATTACTTCAGCATTTGGAAGTACAAATCTTTTTCCTTTTGCTCCTCCAGCAAGAAGGAATGCTCCCATCGAAGCTGCCATACCAATACAAACAGTAGACACGTCGCAAGAAATGTATTGCATTGTGTCATAGATAGCCAATCCAGCAGTTACGTGGCCGCCTGGACTATGTATATAAACTGTGATGTCTTTCTTAGGGTTTTCGTTCTCTAGGAATAGAAGTTGTGCTATTACTAGGTTGGCAACATTGTCGTCAATGCCTGAGCCTATGAAGATAATTCGTTCTTTGAGTAGACGAGAATAAATGTCGTATGCGCGTTCTCCAGCTGTCGATTTTTCGATAACTGTTGGTACCAAAATAGAGTTTGTTACCGGATTTGCTCCGCCCCCTTTAATTTGTTTGTGTGCTTGTGGGTCCATTTATATTTTTGTTATAAAAATTGTATTTCATCAGGTTAATTCTATCATTTTTCGGCTTTAAAATCATTTGATATAGGTTGACGTATTTTTGGCGGATTTTATACCTGACGTGTGTTTTTTTGGCTTTTTTAGGCTTTTAAAAAAATATGTTTGACTTTAGGTTTAAATTTGATAGACTGCCTCTGCATTTTCTGTGTTTTCGTAATGCAGAAGTTCTTTAACATCTAGAGTGTAATAGAGAAGTCCTCGTACTTCTTTTGAGTATTTTCCGTACTTTATTGTACGGATTCAAAAACAAAGTCCTTCTTTCTTCCGGAGAGAAGGCACCAACTAAAGTCCTTCTTCCTTATGGGAGGAAGGCACAAACTTTATTGTAAAGTTTTTACATGAAGAGTTTGATCCTGGCTCAGGATTAACGTTGGCGGTGCGTCTAATACATGCAAGTCGAGCGCTACTTCGGTAGAGCGGCGAACGGGTGAGTAACACGTTGGAACCTGCCCCGAACTCAGGGATAACATCGAGAAATCGGTGCTAATACCGGATAGTCCCGCAAGGGTAAAGATTTTTCGGTTCGGGAGGGGCCTACGTCCTATTAGCTAGTTGGTAAGGTAATGGCTTACCAAGGCGATGATGGGTAGCTGGTCTGAGAGGATGATCAGTCACAGGGGAACTGAGACACGGTCCCCACTCCTACGGGAGGCAGCAGTAGGGAATCTTCCGCAATGGGCGAAAGCCTGACGGAGCGACACCGCGTGGCCGATGACAGCCGTAAGGTTGTAAAGGCCTTTTCTGAGGGAATAATTATGAAGGTACCTTAGGAATAAGTAACTGCTAACTACGTGCCAGCAGCAGCGGTAATACGTAGGTTACAAACGTTATCCGGAATCATTGGGCGTAAAGCGTCCGCAGGCGGCGAATTAAGTCAGATGTTAAATACCATGGCCTAACCATGGTGCTGCATCCGATACTGGTTCACTAGAGACTTCCAGAGGCTAGTGGAATTCTGTGTGTAGGGGTAAAATCCGTAGATACACAGAGGAACACCAAAAGCGAAGGCAGCTAGCTGGGGAAGTTCTGACGCTCATGGACGAAAGCGTGGGTAGCGAACGGGATTAGATACCCCGGTAGTCCACGC
>JABIJZ010000001.1 GCA_018655275.1 Candidatus Peregrinibacteria bacterium
AAGACAATCAAACCCGCCACTCACCCCTCCTTTCCTTATGCGAATTAATTATACAAAAATCGTCGCAACCCTCGGCCCAGTTTCAGATAACCTTTCAACAATCGAAGACCTGGTCCAAGCAGGCCTCGACATAGCAAGACTCAACTTCTCACATGGGTCATATCTCAACTTCAAAGAAATCGCAACAAACGTACGAAAAGCCGCAAAACGCCACGACAAAAACGTCGCCCTACTCCAAGACCTCCAAGGCCCCAAAATCCGCCTCGGAATCCTCCCAAAAGAAGGAGTTGCCGTAAAAAAAGGAGAGGAAATCGTCTTATCAACAGCAATAAACGAATACACACCACACGAGCCAAAAACAATTCCACGATTCCCAGTTCAATACAAACAACTCCACAAAGACATCAAAAAAGGTTCAAAAGTCTTCATCGACGACGGAATAATCCAAGTTCAAGTTACAAAGATCCAAGGCAAGGAAATCCATTGTAAAACAAAAACAGACGGCATCCTTTTCACAAACAAAGGCATAAACGCACCAGGCTCAACAATCACAGCAAATCCAATCACAACAAAAGACAAAAAAGATCTCAAATTCGGACTCAGCCTAGGAGTAGAATACGTTGCACTTTCATTCGTAAGATCAGCGGACGACATCAAAAACCTAAGGAAATTAATCGGCAAACACAAAACAAAAATCATCGCAAAAATCGAAAGAAAAGAAGCTCTCGACAATCTAGAAGAAATCCTGGAAGAAGCCGACGGACTAATGATAGCTAGAGGCGACCTCGGCGTAGAAATCAAACCAGAACTCGTCCCCGTGGTCCAAAAATCAATCATCAAGGCCGCAACTCTCAAAGGTAAACCTGTTATCACCGCTACTCAAGTCCTAAATTCAATGGTTATAAGTCCAAGACCAACTCGCGCAGAAATCTCAGACGCAGCAAATGCAGTCTACGACAAAACCGATGCAATCATGCTCTCAAACGAAACAGCAGTCGGGCGCTTTCCATACAAAGCAGTTCAGATACTTTCAAAAACAATTTCAGCCGCAGAAAATGAAATCAAAAAACACGCTGAATTATATGAAGGAGAAAACACCGAACTCAACGCAGCCTGCCTATCTGCAGCAGAACTCGCAATAGACACGAAAGCCACCAAAATCGTAACATACACCGAAGACGGCTACACCTCTTGCCACACGATGAAACACCGAATATTCACACCATCAATCACAATTTCTCCAGATCAAAAAATCCTGAGAGAACTTGCTCTCGTCTGGGGAGTGAACCAAGTCGTCCAGAAAAAATTCTCAAAATCAGAAATTTCAAAGGGATTGGACAACTCAATTTCCAAATTCCTACTCCAAAAGAAATTGGTGAAAAAAGGTGAGAAAATTGTTATAGTATTCAACGCAAAAAACAAAGGCTCTGTCTCCTCCCTCATATGCGCATAATAGGAATCGATCCAGGTACCGCCATCACAGGATTCTCTATTCTAGAAATCAAGAACAAAGAATATAAATTGCTAGATGCAGGCTACATTCACACACACAAAGGTTTGAAAGCCGCGGATCGTCTAAACCAAATCGCAGAAGATTTAAAAATAATATTGGAAAAATGGACCCCAAACCTGGCATCAGTCGAAAAACTTTTTTTTAACAAAAATATAACAACAGGAATCTCAGTAGCAGAAGCAAGAGGGGTTGTAACTCAAATCCTAGCATCAAAAGGCATCGAAATCAGGGAATTCGGTCCATCAGAAGTCAAATCCACAGTATGCGGCAACGGAAAAGCTGACAAAAAAGCAGTCCAAAAAATGGTCAAACTAATCATGAATTTGAAAGAGACCCCAAAGCCAGACGATGTAGCAGATGCAATCGCAGTAGCAATATGTGGAGCCCAATCAATCGCAATCCCAACTCCCTAAATCAACAATGAAAAAATTCATCCCAATACTCTGGATAATCATCCTCATAGGCATCGGATTCGTCGCCTACAATTACTTCTCACCTGAAGGAACTCCAGAAGAACATCCAGAAGAAACCACTCAAGATCCAGACCAAGCCTACGATGCCCCAAGAGACACCAACGAAACATATACAAGCCTCATTCAAAAAGGAGACACCTACTTCGAAAAAGCCTATTTCCAAGAAGCCAACGACCTCTACCAAAAAGCATTAATAAATTTTCCAGATTCAACAGAGGCTCTATACAAAATCGGGCTCACACACCTTCTCGACAACAATTCAGAAAGAGCACGAGGATACTTCGAACAAGTTAAAATAAAAAAAGACACAACCGAAATCAACGTACTCATAGGACGAACCTACCTCAACGAAAGAAACATAGAAATCGCAAAAGAGCATTTCGACAAATTAGAATTCTCAAACAACGAAGTCAAATACTACAGAGCCGTAATCAACATCCTTTACAAACAACATGACGACGCAAAAGAAATTTTCGCAGGACTCATAGACGAAACAGCTGAAATCGAGCCAGAAATCAAAATCAAAGCAGGAGTCTACCTCGACGCATACAGCCAATTCAATACATACAGAGACGGCAAACCACCACACATCGACACCTTGCTTTCAAAAGCATTGATAGCAACCGGAGAATACGAATCAGCCATTCCCCTATTATTCAACGCAATCAATTCTCAAAACAACTACAGAGATGCATGGATAATGTTGGGCTATTCGTACCTAAAAACAAACAAATTACAGGACGCAACCGATGCCTTACTTCAAGCAAAATCATTGGATCCAAACAAACCAGAAACACTCTTCTTCCTAGGAGTAACATACGCAGTTCAAGACAGATTAGATGATGCATTATTTTACTTAGAAAAAGCACAAGAGGCCGGATTCGAACCAAAAATCCAAATCGACCAAAAACTAGCAGATATATACCTTCTCAAAGAAGATTACGAGAAAGCTCTCCAAAAATACGACGACATCACTCTACTAAACACAGAAGATCTATCCATCTTCGCAAAAGCAGTATGGATATGCATAGAAAAGTTAGACAAACCACAAAAAGCAATCGGTATCGCTGAAAGAGCAGTCCATTCTCACCCAGAAGAAGCAATGAGCTACAACCTTCGAGGATGGTCATTTGTCGCATATGACGACTACGACAGAGCAAAAGAAGACCTAACAAAAGCCATCCAACTAGACTCAAGTCTCGCCCAAACATACCTAAATATTGGGTGGATGTTCGAAAAACAAGACCAAACCCAAATCGCAAAAGAATATTACAAAAAAGCACACTCTCTAGACCCAGACGGAAGCGTAGCAAACATCTCCGTCATAAGATTCAACAACATCAAAAAGAAAGAACTCTCAAGCAAATTAAAAGCAAATATAACCTCACCATAATGACTTTATTCGTATCAGTGCTACTCGCAGTATTTGGAGTTTCCCTAGGAAGTTTTCTGAGCGTTCTCACACATAGAACAAAACACAAAAAGAAAGGCACATTCTTCGGCCGATCAATGTGTCCACACTGCAAAAAAACACTCAAATGGAACCATTTAGTTCCAGTAATAAGCTACCTCGCACTACGAGGAAAATGCGCATATTGCGGAAAACGCATCAGCAAACACTACTTCGCAATTGAATTTTTCACAGGAGCATTGATGGTTTTGATATTTTTGAATTGGAACTTCGTAAACGCAATTCCAAGCTCAATAAACCCAGACATTTGGAACTATTCCATCGATTGGAAAATCTTCGAATATTTTATATTTTATGCATTGGAAGGAATATTTTTATCAGCAATCTTCTTCTACGACCTGTTATATAAAGAAATCCCCGACCGATTCAGTATTCCGGCAATCGTACTCGCTCTTCTCGGAATTCTCACACTAGGTGAGCCATCATATATGGGAGCAGGAATCGGAGTCGGGATAATCGCAGTATTTTTCGGAGGCCAAATAGTATTATCAAAAGGCCAATGGCTCGGTGGCGGAGACCTTCGACTCGGAGTATTGATGGCACTTCTTCTAGGAACAGAAAGACTGATTCTGGCATTAGTGTTGAGCTATTTAATCGGAGCCCTCATCGCAATTCCACTCCTGATCGCAGGAAAAGCCAACAGAAAAACTGCACTTCCATTTGGACCACTTTTGATTGCAGGCCTACTAATAGCATTGTTTGCAGGCAACCAATTGATCGATTTGTATTTATTATTACTACTTGGCTAATTTTTTATAAATAATGAAAAACAAAGCACTACTCATCATCCTAGACGGATACGGTGAAGGCAAAGACTACAAGTACAACGCAGTCACAAGAGCAAACACACCTTTTCTAGACTCAATACGCAAGACATACCCTAGCTGCCTCCTCAAAACAGACTCAGAAGCAGTAGGACTCCCACCAAAAACAATGGGAGGCTCAGAAGTCGGCCACTTCACAATCGGCGCAGGACGAGTAGTTTGGCAATCATTAGAAGAAATTAACAGAAGTATTCGCAAGAAAAAATTCTTCAAACTCCCCCCTCTAAAAGAAGCCGCAAAAAAGTGTAAACAGAAAGACTCAAGCTTCCACATAATGGGAATGATTTCAGATGAAGGCGTTCACAGCCACTTGGATCATCTCCACACTCTTTTGAAATTCGCAAAGAAAAACAACCTCAAAAAAATCTACATCCACGCAATAACAGATGGCCGAGACGTCCCAGAACAATCAGCCAAAAAATTCATCAAAAGAATCCAAAAATGGATCCGCGACCTCGACCTCGAAGACCGCGCAAAAATCGCAACAATCGTCGGTCGATACTACGCAATGGACCGCGACACAAACTGGAAACGCACACAAAAAGCCTACAATCTCTTCACAAAAGGCAAAGGCACCCGCGAAACCTCACCACTCAAAGCCATCGAAAACGAATATAAACGAGGCACAAAAACAGACTACTACATAGAACCAATCATTTTGGACAAAAAAGGCGTAATCAAACCTGAAGATTCTATCGTCTTCTTCAACTACAGAACAGATCGAGCGGCACAACTCACAGAAAATTTCCTTAAAGCAAAAAAGAAACCATATTTCGTATGCTTCGGGCCATACAGCAAAAAAGCTCCCGTACTTTTCCCAGCACCAACAGTAAAGAAAAACCTCTCAGAAATTCTAGCAAAAAAAGGCCGAAAACAACTCCGTATAGCCGAAACCGAAAAATACGCACACGTCACCTTTTTCTTCAATTCCCAGGTCAAAAAAGCCTACAAAAACGAGAAACGAATAATGATCCCATCACCAAAAGTTGCTTCATACGCAGAAAAACCGGAAATGAGCGCACCAAAAGTCAAAGACACGTTAATCAAGGAGTTAGGAAAAAACTACGATTTCATAGCTTGCAACTTTGCAAATCCAGACTTGGTAGGACATTCAGGCTCATTCTTGGCCGTCAAAAAAGGATTAGGAGTATTGGACAAATGCCTTCGAGAAATAGTCCCAAAAGCATTAAAAGAAGGCTACACAATCCTCCTAACAGCCGACCACGGCAACGCAGAAGCAATGAAGTATCCAGACGGCTCTGCCCGTCCAGCACATACATTAAATCCAGTCAGATTCTTCCTAATATCAGAAAAATTCAAAAAACTCAAAACAAGCCTAAAAAACAAAGGCCTCAAAAACATAGCCCCAACAATCCTCAAAATCCTCAAGATACGAAAACCACGAATTATGAAGGGCAAAAGCCTAATCTAATCACTCCCAGGCGCTTGTCAAAAGGGCATATTTCTGGTATAATTCGTATGTAAAGTTTCAAAATAAAAACTAAAACAAATACCATGAAAAAGTTTCCACTTGTTGCAACACTTGCATTAACAGCAGTGATCTTCTCACTAGCTGCTCCTTTGGCATTAGCAGCAGATGCTCCTCCAGGATTACCAGATCCATTCGGAGACGCAGAAGAAGAGGCAGCACCGCCATCATTTGAAACAGGCGGAACAGTAGCCGACCCAGAAGATGACCCAGCTCCCCCATCATTTGAAACGGGAGGTGATTCAGGTTCTGGAGATTCAGGAGACACAGGAAGTGGAAACGGAGGTGTAGGCTCTACTGGAGGAACAAGTGGTTCAGGAGGAAGTGCAATAATTCTAAACAATGACGATGACGACGATGAAACAGATCCAACACCATCATCAGAAGCTGAACCAACAACTTATACTCAATCAATAACACCAACAACTGATGAACAAGCTGTCCCTGAAACAGGCCCAGGACTTGGACTAGTACTGATTCCAGCAATTGCTGCTTTGGGAATCAATCTTCGAAAAAAGAAATAGAAAAAATCACAAAACAAAAAAGCCTCCCAGAAACGGGAGGCCTTTTTTTTAACTTTTATTACTCAGATGACACAACCTCAGTAAGAACTAAATTATCAAATTCACACCAAGCCTCTTCCGACAAAGGATCTCCAACACAATACAAAGCAAGCGAATTTCCTCCATCCGAAACAAACTCCATATCAAAATCCCCCCATCCTTCAACATTAGACAAACCTTGCACAATAAAATTATTACCCTCAAATACTGCTATTCTTACAAACATCCCAGTAATACCAGGCTTTTGCCTTCCTTCACCAGTAATACTATATGTTTTCTCAGGATCAAGCACAAGCTGCTCAACATAAGGACTATTGCTAGTAGAACCAATAGGTTTTGTAATTCTCAAAACTTTTCCCTCGCCTTCTTCCCCACGAGACTCCTTAGTCACAACAGCCTGATTCCTAACCTCCCAAGCCGCAACACCATCAGCCTCCATATCCCCATCCTCAAGAAGATTTACGATTTCTACCTCAACATCTTCACACACAGGATTTTCCACAACACTAATCTCCTCTGTTGAGGTATTGATCCTACATTCCCCAGTACAACCTTCTTTTGTAATCACAATATTAAAATCTTCATTAACAACAGTCACCCCATCATCTCCATCCGCCCACGGACATCCAGCATCAGCCAACATAGTTAAGGCAGTCAAATCATTAAGCTCAGGAGTACACGTCACGGGCACCAAGGTAGCAACAGCCGCCTCCATAGCCTGATATTCTGTAGAGAGACCATAAGTTCCCATAGAATAAGCATAATCAAAACAATCAGACCCAACCTCCATTTCAATCAAAAGCAACCCCATGTTATCCAAAGCACTCCAAACCCCCCATTCATCATCTTCAAAAACATAAATCTGAAACCTAGGCGCTGTATCTCCATCCGCAACATAAAAATCATACCTATCAGCCTCGTAATCAAGACCTGTACCATCAGTATAAGTATATATCTCAGGAACAACACTTACTTCCCAAGCATCAGGGGCAACATCATACAAAGGAAATTCCATCTCAAAAAATTCATTTTCGTAAGGAAAAAGTTCTGGCTCATCTTCACCCTGTCCCTCGCCTTCACCTTCACCTTCACCTTCCACACCACTAGAAGTTCCTCCATAAGTAAAATGCAGAACATCTTCAAAAGAAAGTCCCCCCTGAGTACTATTAACATTTGAAACCATCAACAAATACTGAACATCCTCTTGTAAATTACTATCCAATGTAAGTTTCACCACATCAACATCAGAAGAATGAGCTTCCACATCAGAAACAACCAAAGTATCTATTCCATTACACACCAGTATTTCCTCAGAATCAACTGGACAGACCTCAAAATCCCCAGCCTCTACCGTCGAGAAATCAATCTCATGAGTAAACTCAACCATTACAACAGTCTCAACAGTAGCTGTAATAGATTCTATACCAATATCCTCTTCTTCAGGCGGAGGAGTCCCTCCTGTTGGACCAGTCTCAATATCAGCAAAATCAACTTCTTGATTGAAGTACATCCAAAGCATATTCCGATCAGACGCAACCTCCTGTACTAAATAAAAACTAGACATAGTAGCATCCTTAATCTTGCCTTTATCAAGCTTAGCAAACCCTTTCGGCGCAGTAGGATTTTGCACCCAAACATAATCCACATACTCGTCCAAAGCAGCCATAACCATCGGTATCATTTGATAATTCATAGCTAAAGGCATTATCACCCATCCCTTAGGAAACTTGGTCACATTAGCTTCCAACCCTTCCATAAAAGCCCCCATCTTCCCCATATCCTCATCAGCAGACAACACAAAATTATCCGGCAACAAACCATCACAAATTTCAGTAGTAGTACTAGAGATCACACCAACAACAGAATAAGCAGGCAAAAGATCAGTAGCCTCCGCCATATATATAGGTGTAGTAGTTGAAGTCACACTACTTCCAACATCTGGATAAAAATAAAATCCTTCTTCATATAAATCAGTCCCCGGACTATACAAAGCCATGAATAATTGTTCATCAACCACGGGCTCAATACTCGCCAAGAAGACTTCAAACGAAATTTCATCTTGAATCATATAATAGTGAGACCCTTGTCTAATCTCAGTCGAAATTCCTCCACACCCATCAGGATAAGCTGCAGCAAACGCATCTAAATCCGCTTGCTCAAAACTAGGAAATCCACCATCTATAGTCGTCATTCCACCCAACATAGGCCCACTACTCGTCTCAAAAGACGGAGGAGCATCATCAGGCCAAACATAATAAGCCACACCAGCAACAACAGCCAAAACAACGAGCAAAGCTATAACGCCAACCCATCGTGATTTTGGTTTAGGATCCGCAACAGGAACAACAGCAGGACCCCCAACACCTGAATCATTTTTCATAGAAATAAGGTTAAAAAAAACAAGGATAAAGACTCTCCAAGTAATTTAAACACCCGAAATCAAATATGGCAAGAATGCCGCATGCTTTAAAGGAACTTACCCTTTTCAAAACCCCGTTTTGTTGAGTCATTATTCGCCAGCCAAATCATTGGCCAAACAAATCAGAATCCAGTACAATTCATCCGAAAAACAATTCAAACCAGGTAACTCAACCAAATGAAAGCAGTCATTCTCGCAGGAGGTCACGGCACACGCCTATACCCCCTATCCACTCTTGAAAAACCAAAACAATTCATCAACTTAATAGGTGATAAAACTCTTTTTCAACAAACAGTTGATCGCCTCAATTTCCTCGATCCAAAAGATATTTTCGTTGCAACAAACCAAGAATACACAGGATTGGTTCGTGAACAAGCTCCACAAATCCCCGAGAAAAACATATTCGTCGAACCTGCAATGCGCAACACATCAACCTGCATTGGATACGCCGCAATCCAACTCAGCAAACGCCTTTCAAACTCCACGTCAGAACAAGACCCCGACGAAGTCATGTGTATCATATATGCAGACCACCTAGTCCGCGACACCGCAGAGTTCGCAAAAAAACTTCAAGTCGCAGAACAAGTTGCCCGCGAAGAAAACACAATCAATATAATAGAAGTCGAAGCACGTGAGCCAAGCACAAAACTCGGCTACGTAAAGATAGGAGAAATGTTACGAGAAATCGACGATGTCCCCGTCCACGAATTCAAAGAATTCAAAGAGAAACCAGATCTAGAGACAGCCACAAAATACTTAGAAAATGGAGACTACCTATGGAACACTGGATTCTATGTTTGGCAAATCTCAAAAATCCTAGAGAAATACCGTCAGCATGCTCCAGAAACATACAACAAACTTCAAGAAGACCACTACGAAGAATGCGAGAATATTTCCATCGACTACGCCATCATGGAAAAACTCGACCCATCAGAAGTCCGAATCATCCCAGCCACATTAGGTTGGTCAGACATCGGGACTTGGGAATCACTCTTCGAAGAATTGGAAAAATCCGGTGAAACTGAAAAAATCGAGGACTTTCGGAAAATTCGGGAGGAGTAATATCCCGGAAGTTCGCCTTTTTCAGGGACATCCGGGAAAACACCCCGGAAGTTACTCTTTTCCAAGGACATCCGGAGAGAACCATCCCGGTAGGCCCACTTTTTCTAGTATTGTCCGGGGTCATGTACCGGACAATAGTTAAAACACCCCCTTGTCCGGGACACACCACCCAGAACCCCACCCCAGGAATTTCGCATCCACCCCTTCCAAAACCCACAGTTTTCCTCTATATTACGCGGGAAAGAAATTTCGTTAAATTCCTCAGAAATGCTCAACGAAACCCAAATAAAACTAAAACCTTGGGGACGAGAAATTTGGTTCGCACACACCGACAAATATGCCGGCAAAATTCTCGAAGTTAAAAAAGGACACCGATACTCACTCCAATACCACGAGAAAAAAGAAGAAACCCAATACATCCTCGAAGGAAAGGCCAAATTCACATACGGAACAGAAAAGGAAAACTTGCAAGAGAAAATTCTAGAAGAAGGTGACAAAATAGACGTCCTTCCCTATACTATCCACCGTTTAGAAGCTCTCGAGAACACAAGAATACTTGAGGTTTCTTCACCAGAACTAAATGACGTCGTGAAACTAGAAGACGACTACGGAAGAAGCGGAAAAGGAAACAATGAAGAATTAGATAAAAATTTATCATAAATAACCGGGGTCACCCCCGAATATAACCCCCACAAAATGAAAAAATTCTTTTCATGGAAAATAATCACAATCCTAGTAGTAACACTATTTCTAGGACTCTTTGACGCTCCAAGCAGCTTCCAAGAGAAAGTACTTCCGTTCCTTCCAGAATCTGTAACAGACAACAAAATTCATCTAGGTCTCGACCTACAAGGTGGATCGCAACTCGATTACAAAGTAGATCTAAGAAAAGTCCCCGAAGAAGACCGAGAATCAATTATCGAAGGTGTAACCGAAGTAGTCAACAGACGTGTAAATAACCTGGGTGTATCAGAACCAAACATCTACACCTCAGAAATCGCAGACGAAGTTCACATCATTGTTGAACTCGCAGACATCACAACACTTTCAGACACAGACGTAGCAGAATATCTAAAATCAGACAAAAAACTCGAAGAACTCAACGATGACGAACGTAAGAAATTGAGTCTTGAAAAAGCGAAAGCAACAGTAGGAAAAACCATTCTATTGGAGTTTAAAGAAGAAAAAACACACCTCGATCCTCAAGAAAAAGAAAAGGTCCAACTTCAAGCGCAAGCAGCAATGGACAAAATCAACGCAGGTACCGACTTCGAAATCGTAGGACAAGAAGAACAATTAGCATATCCAGGGAAAGTCACATACGAAACAGTTGATTTCAAATTCGCAGATGAAATCAGCCAGCCAGACTTAAAAGAACTAGTCCCAACACTAGGAAGTGACGAGGTATATCCAGAATTATTAGAAGTAGGTGGAACCTTCGTACTAAACCAACTCGGTGAAACACAAGAAGAAACAAGCCTAACAATCGTTAAATTAATGGACAGAAAAGGCGAAGTTAGATACGAAAAACAAGTCGAAGCAAGTCACGTACTCATATCATATGTAGGAGCTTCAAACGCAGGAGAAGACATCACCAGAACAGAGGAAGAAGCTTACGAAAGAGCGAAAGAAGGTCTTGAAAAAGTTAAAAACGATATCCCTTTCGAAAGAGTCGTGGAGTTCTATTCAGACGATCCAAGCAACAACAAACTCGCAGGAGTTCTGTCAAAACCTGTAACAGGTGACGGAACATATGTATACGACTTTGAACAAGCAGCCTTGGCTCTTGAGAAGACAGGCGATATGTCACAGGAATTGGTAAAAACAGAATTCGGATACCACATCATCAAAGCAACAAAAGTAACCAACGACATAAAAGAAGCCAAATACAAATACGGAACAATCACCTACTCTACTCTTCCAGACCCATGGGAAGAAACAGGATTAACAGGAAAGCATTTCGTACACGCAGACGTACAATTGGACCAATTTTATCAACCATATATCTCAATTCAATTTAACGACGAAGGTGCTCAATTATTCGAAGAACTCACAGGACGAAATATCAGCAAACCAATTGCAATATTTGTAGGAGGAGAGCTAATCTCAGCTCCACGAGTTAACGAAAAGATCGGAGGAGGCAGCGCACAAATCACAGGTCAATTCTCACAAGACGAAGCAAAAACATTGGCCAGAGACTTGAACACAGGTGCAATTCCAGCTCCAATCATCCTAACAGGTGAATACACTATAGGAGCAACTCTAGGACAAAATGCACTCCAAGTAAGTATCTGGGCAGGACTAATCGGCCTATTGCTTCTCTTCTCATACATGATCCTACGATACAGAGCTATGGGTGTAATGGCCTCAGCTGCATTAGCTATCTACTCTACCCTATTACTATTCTTGATAAAATCAGAATTAGGAATTGAGCTAGCACTATTAGCTGCAGTCGTAACTTTCATTCTACTCGTTTATAAAAACATAAATTCAAAAGATTCAGGAGGTGAGAAATTCATAAGTTTCATATTAACTTGTGTGATCTTCTTCTTCCTAACATACGCACTCAAAACAGGTGTAGTCTTAACACTAGCAGGTGTAGCAGGTATCATCCTTTCATTGGGTATGGCTGTGGACGCAAACATCTTGATCTTCGAAAGAGTAAAAGAAGAATTGCGCGCAGGTCGAACATACTCAGCCGCTGTTCAAGAAGGTTTCTACAGAGCTTGGAGTTCAATCCGAGACTCAAACTTCTCAACATTGATCACATGTGCAATCCTATTTTACTTTGGAAGTTCAATCATTAGAGGCTTCGCATTCAACTTGGCTGCAGGTATTTTGATCTCTATGTTCACAGCAATCACAATCACAAAAGGATTCCTACAAGCATACGGACACACACCATATGCAAAAAACCTTAAACTTCTAGGGGTTAATCCAGACAAAAAAGTAGGTACAAACTTCAAGTTCATCAAGAACACAAAGAAATGGCTCGCATTCTCAGGAGTACTTGTCATCATCTCTGTCGTCTCAGTTTCAATCCTAGGATTCCGACCTGGCATCGATTTCACCGGAGGAACTTTGATGGAAATCCAATTCACAGAAGAAGTCACAAAAGACGACCTATCAGCAGGATTAATCGATATCGAAGGAAAACTAAAAAGCGAAATGCCAGCAGCAAAAGACACACTTCCAACTCCTTCATCAGAAGTTGAAGTCACAATTGCCGACGGAGAAACAGTGATATCACCTACCCCAGTCGACGAAGACATCGTGAACGCTCCACCACTAGACCTGAAGAACATCCAAATAGTTCCATCAGGAGAAAGCAAATACATCATCAAGACAAAGTATCTGACTTCTGAAACTCACGACCTAATCCTAGAGGAATTGGGTGCAAAATTCGGAGAACTAAACGAATCAAGATTCACAACAGTCGGACCTGTCATCGGAGAAACTTTGAAGCAAAAAGCATTGATCGCACTATTCGCAACAATCATCGCGATCATCTTCTATGTCGCATTCGCATTCCGAAAAATCCCGAAAGAAGTCAGCCCATGGAGATTTGGTATAAGCGCAATATTCGCATTGGCACATGACGTGATAATCGTAACAGGATTCTTCATCATACTAAGTACGATCGTGAATTTTGAGACAGACGCCTTATTCATCACAGCACTGCTCACAATCCTAGGTTACTCGGTCAATGACACAATCGTAGTATTCGATAGACTCCGAGAAAACCTCAAACTAGCAGGAAAAGACGATTCACTAGAAGATATAGCTGACAAAGCCCTGAACCAAACACTATCTCGATCACTCAACACAAGTGTCACATCGTTGATAACAGTTGTCGCACTATTCGTAGGAAGTTATTTCGGAGGTGCAGAATCAATCCGTTACTTCCTCCTCGCATTGATCTCAGGTATGCTGATTGGTACTTATTCATCAATTTTCGTAGCAAGTTCTGGATTGGTCACTTGGTCAAACTGGGCAGCCAAAAAAGCTGATGAAAAACTAAGAAAATCGTAGGAGAAGACTTGACAGAAATTAATTTTAAGTGTATAAAAGAGCCTTGAAATTAACATGCAAACTATGAACAAACTACAAAATGCAATCGATATCCTACAAAATACAGCAGAGAGATTAAAAGAACTACATATTGAAGCAAGGACAAAACTTAGATCAGAAGAAAATATAGAAGGTTACAGAGAAAACATAAGCGAAAGAGCTCAGTTACTCGTAGACCTACCAAATCAACTTGTAGATACATTAGCAACTGTAGAAAAAAACACAAGAAAAGAAATAGAAAGAAGAATCAGAGACTTTGCCCATCAAGCACAAGAAGCCCTTCAATCACAAGGAGTTTTCTTGCTAGCATCCTTACTCACACATCGTGGAGACACCGAAGAAACCCCAAATGATCTAGAAAAATTGATTCATAATTTGAGAAAAAAACTCCCCAATACTCAAGAAAGTTAAAAAACAACCAAAAATGGCTCGCATTCTGCGGGTCATTTTTATATACTACTCCCGTTGACAAAATCACCATGCTCCCGTGGCTCAACTGGATAGAGCATCGGTCTTCGGAACCGAGGGTTACAGGTTCGAATCCTGTCGGGAGTACCATTTTTAAATAAGATTTCAAACAAGACATGAGCAATAAAACTGTAATCTTTGACTTCGATGGAACAATTGCAAACACTTTTGGTACAACCATAAAAATATATAACAAAATTGCACCAAAATATCGGTGTAAAATAGCAAAAGAAGAGGACCTAAAAAAACTTCGAGCCAACAAACCACAAGAATTACTTAAGAGCTACAACATAACTAAGTTCAAATTACCATTCTTGCTTTTGCATATTCGAAAAGAATTACGAAAGGAAATCAACAATATCAAACCAATCTCCGGAATAATAAAAGCACTAAGAAAAATCAAAGCAGCTGGTTTCAACCTAGGAGTCATGACATCAAACTCCAAAAAAAATGTTCAAATTTTCGCAGATTTGAATGGCTTAAATGGCATTTTTGATTTTATTTATTCTGGCCGAAACCTTTTTGGAAAAGAAAAAGTTATAAATAAACTTCTCAAAATTCACAAAATCAAAAAGAATTCCGCCATTTATATAGGTGACGAAACTCGCGACATTGAAGCATCAAAAAAAGTAGGAATCCAAATCATAGCAGTAAGCTGGGGCATGAACACAAAAGAAATTCTTGCAAGCTTACAACCAGATACAATCACAGATAAACCAGAAAATTTACTAAAGTGTATACAAGAGCTTTAAACATCTAATGAAAATCCAAGAGATTAATGATAAACTACAAGACGATCTAGTAAAAACCCTTAAAACCCTCATCATGATCTACCTCTTCAATTTTCTATTCTTCGTTGTGCTATCCGTCGCATACTACTTCAATCCATTCAGCCTACCAGAAATTGATGGGGTTTTCCTCACAATATCAACATTTCTTTTCTCAATATTTGCAGGCTTTTTCATCTCAAGACAAGGCGGTCGATATTCAAAAATCAGAGAACAAATCGCCCGTATAGACGGAGACATCTCAAACATCTATCGTAACTTCCAACACTTTGGAGCCAGAATACAAAAAAAAGCACAAAAAATCATAGAAAAAGACTACAACGTAATCATAAAAACCCATGACTGGGACTACATCTTCGAAAAAAAATCTACAACAATAACCTCTCTACACAATCTAGTAAAAGAAGTAGGAGCAAAAAAACTTACCAACGCCCAAAACCTAGCCCTAACAAGAATAATGTACTCACTTGCAAATCTGCAACTTGCCAGAAAAATGATGATAGTTTTGAGACAAGAACGCATCCCAAAATTCCAATGGAGCCTTTTAACAATCCTTGCAGTAATTCTGTTCATAACAGTTTCAATGATCCCATCATTCAACAGCTTGCTCGGAGCAGCAATGAAAGGAGCCTTCGTCGATGCCATCATGTTTGTATTCATCTTATTGGCAAAACTAAACAGGTTGGATTTGTTTGAAAAAGTCGTAGGTGAAGAATCTGCCAAAGACGTCTTGGATATATTTCAGGGTGAGAAATAGAAAAAATAAAATATAATCAAACCATGGATATTCAATTGAAAAAAGGCGAAAGTATCATCAAAAAAGGCCTTGCTAATCATTTTAAGGGCGTCGAAGGTGTTGGCGGGAAATTATTCCTAACAACTCAAAGAATATTTTTTAAATCTCATTCTCTCAATATTCAAAAACACGAACAATCAATCCCATACTCAAAAATTAAATCTGTTGGGAAGAGAAACACTCTTTTCGTTATTCCCAATGGAATGTATATAGAGTTGTTAAACGGAAATAAAGAAAAGTTCGTAGTTTTTGGAAGAAACAAATGGATATCCGAAATTGAACAAAAAATTCATTAAGAACACCCTTTTCTCTAAAACGCAAAATGTTTAATAAGAGGCCGATGCTCTCTATCAAAAGAAGCTTTTTTCATAAAAACATCCAATCCTTTCTCGATAAAAACCTCATACATTAAGTATTCTCGTTCCTTTGTGAACATGTCCTGAATGTATTGTTTTTCGATTCCTTGCATAGTTTTTATAAGGATTTTGGGGATTTCTAAAAGGCCCCCATTATAACCAAATTATGTGTTTTGTCAATAGACTTAATAGTCAATATGGGTAAAAATTACCCCCTTCTCGAATACAACACCACAGCCCTTGACAAATCCACGGAAACGGCGTAGAATCCACATCTTTGATAACCAAACATTATGAAAAACCATATTTTGAAACTAGCAATTTTCGCACTCTCATCTTCATTGCTCCTAACATCTTGTATAGGAGGTGAAGGAGAAATAAAGGAAGAAGTGAAAGTTCCCGCAAAACGAGTCGAAAGATACGTAGCAGGAACAGACGCTCCCCTATCCTTCTCAAAAAATGGACAAGTCCAAACAGACCAGAAAGCAATGGTTATGCCTGAGGTCCCAGGAAAAATTACAAAAGTCCAAGTAAAAGTCGGAGACAAAGTCAAAAAAGGAGATCTCCTAGTAACTTTGGGAGAAAGCTTATCTACAGACATTTCTGAACTAAGCTACAAATCAGCATTAGACGGACTTCAAAAACTAGACGATTCAAAATTCAAAACAGACTATGCAGCCCAAAAAGACATCGAATCAGTAATGATGGGCTACTACGCAGCTACTGAATCATTCGACAACGCAATAAGATCAAAAGACCACGCAGAAGACCTATACGACGAACAATACGATTCATTGGACGACCAAGTAGACGAGTTGAAAGATACTCTTCGTTCAATGCGTAACATCCCAAATTACAACGACGATCCAAACTATGTCCAAATCAAAACCCAATACGAACAACTGAAATCTCAACTTGAACAAGCAGAAATAGGTAGAGACGCACAAGAAGACCAATTGGATTTCGCGATTGAAATGGCACGCCAACAATTAGCATCAAGCATCCTAGCTGTAGAAGGAGTCCAAGCTCGATATTCATTACAATTCATCCAGCTTGATTCAACAATTTTACAAGCACAAACAGGAGCCGACATCTCAAAACTACAAGAAGAAGCTAAGCAAATCAAAGCTCCAATTTCAGGTGTAGTGACTTCAGTCCAAGCAGAAGAAAACAGCTCAACAGGCCCAGGCCAACCACTACTCACAATCGAAAACTTGGACACATTAACAGTCTCAACTTCAATCAACAAAGAAGAAGCTAATCTCGTTAGAGTAGGAGATAAAATCACTTTAGAAAACACCAGCGAAACTACAGGCAAAATCACATCGATCAGCCCTACCCTATCAGCACGAACAGGTAAGATCGCTGTCGAAATCACCCTCGACCAAAACTCGCAAAATTCAGAGAACATCTTGGCAGGCGAACTCGTGAACATAGTTTTCACACCTAATACACAAAGTATTTTCATCCCTCTCGCTAACGTCACAATCGAAGACAAAAAATACTTCGTAAAACTAATCGACACAGAAAGACAAATCGAAAAAAGAGAAGTCACTCCAGGAGAATTTATCGGAGAATACGTTGAGGTTTTGGAAGGATTGGCAAAAGGAGACGTTCTTGCAATCGCACCAAACACCTTCTTGAGAGAAGGAGATAAGGTTGTTTACAAAGTGAAATTTCAATAGTGGAGTCCGGACTCTACTATAAGGGGTAACCAAGTTCGGGACACATAACACACACCACATTAATAAACATTATGAATCCATCACGACAAACAGAAAGAGAAAAACTAGAACACTGCAAAAAGAGCCCTTGGTCATTCTTTATTAGAAACCGAATAATTTCGTTTATCGTTGTAGTAGGAATCATAACTTCAGGTGTAATTTCAGCATATACAATTCCTAAAGAAGCTCAACCAGAGGTAAAAATCCCAATGGCAGTAGTAGCAACTACCCTACCGGGAGCAACACCAACAGACGTAGAAGCACTCCTTACCAAACCAGTTGAAAATAAAATCGCAGGACTTTCAGATATAAACAAATTGAGCTCAAGCTCAGGATTCAATTCATCAATAGTAACAGTAGAATTCGACGCAGATGTAGAAATTTCAGACGCAATCAACGATCTACAGAAAGCAGCAGACCAAGCAAAATCAGACCTACCAGATGATGTAATAGGCCCAGAGGTGATCGAGATATCGTTCTCAGACTTCCCTATTATCACTTTCTCGCTCATTTCGGACATATCGCCACTCGACCTTAGCGAAATCGCAGAAACGGTTAAATTAGAGCTAGAGGGCATGTCAGGTGTGCTAAAAGCACCAATTTCAGGACAAGTAGAGAAAGAAATTAAAATCATCTTGGACCAAGCAAAACTCGAGAACCTAGGAATGACTATCCTAGACATCAGCAACATCATTAAATTTTCAAATTTCAACCTACCAGCAGGTGCCGTAAACATCGACACTTCAACATATTCAATCAGATTTGAAGGACGAATCACCCAAGTAGAAGAACTCAGCAAAATAGTCATCGCACCAGACGTTCTCCTAGGAGACATAGCAACAGTTCTACTAAAAACAGACAAGCAATCTTCCCTATCACGAATAGCAGAAGCAGGTGGTGAAACACGCAACGCAATTTCAATCTCAGTCTATAAAACAACAGGCGGAAACATCATCGAAGTAGCAGACAAATCAAAAGAACTCGTAGATCAACTCAAAGAAGACAAATTAATCCCTGACGGAGTAGATGTAATAGTCGCAAGCGACAATTCATTCTTCATACGAGAAGATCTAAACACCCTTACAACAAGTGGTGTCCAAACATTCTTCATCATCATAGCAATCCTATTCCTCGCAATTGGACTCCGACAAGGACTCCTAGCAAGTATCGCAGTACCACTTACATTCCTGATCGCACTTACATTGCTCCAAGCTCAAGGCCAAACTCTAAACAGCCTGACAATGTTCTCACTAGTGATCTCACTCGGCCTACTCGTCGATACAGCAATAGTAATAATGGAAGGAATTCACACAAATATCACCGAAGGCTACACCGTAAAAGAAGCCGCAATGATCTCAATCGAGACATTCCGATGGCCTCTAATTACAGGTACAGCCACTACAGTATTTGTATTCTTCCCAATGTTACTTTTGAGCGGAATTATCGGCCAATTCATGAAAACAATGCCTATCACAATATCAGCTGCATTGATTTCTTCATTGTTCATTTCGCTAGCTATAATTCCAGCAATCGCAACAAAGTTCATCAAAGCAGACAAATTCCGTGCAAAAACACCAAAGAATACTTTGAGCCCACTCATCAACTGGCTAAAGAAAAAACAAGAGAAACGACTCAATATAAGTATCAAAAGCAAATGGAAAAGAAGAGGTTTGATCCTCGCTCCAGTTGTTGCATTCATCGCCAGCTTGATGCTTCCAGCATCAGGGATACTCGGAGTTGAAATGTTCGGAAATTTTGGAGTGGATTACTTTGTAATAAAAATCGAAACCCCAAGAGGAACTGTGTTAGAAGAAACTGAAAAAGTTGTTACAAAAGTAGAAAATTTAGTATACGAAATCCCAGAATTAAAAAACTTTGTATCTGTAGTCGGCTCAAACCAATCAGCAGCCCTAACAGACGAAGGTCTCAGCGGAGCAGGCACAAATTTGAACAGCCACGTCGCAAACATCACAGTAAACTTAACTGAGAAAGGCACACGCAAAAGAGCCAGCTATGACATCGCAGGAGATTTCCGAGACAAGGTCAAAGCAACAATTACAGAAGGCAAAATAACAGTAGTAGAAATTCAAGGAGGCCCACCATCAGAAGCACCAGTAGTCGTAAATGTCACAGGTAATGACATGGACACTCTCAAAGAAATAGCCGCCGAAGTAAAAACCAAACTCGAAACAATCGAAGGAACCAAAAACGTATCAGACAACCTCAGCAAAGGTTTAAACGAATTCGTATACACATTGGACAGAGACAAACTCGCATACCACGGACTATCAGGTATACAAGTAGCAGCCACAATTCGAGGCATCGTTCAAGAAACAAATGCAACCGAAATTACTCTAAACGGTGAAGATATAGAAGTTAATCTTCAATACAACACAGACGACCTCTCAATATCAAACATAGAAAATTTCCAAATCCCTTCACCAAAAGGATATTCAGTCCCACTCAAAGATATAGGCTCATACAGCTTTGAAGAAAGTCTTTCTTCTATCCAACATAAGGACGAAGAAAAAATCGCAACAGTAACTTCAGAAATCACAACAGACGCCAACGCACTTCTAATCACAGAAGAGATTCAAAATAAAATGGCTGACTACCAAGTGCCAAACGGTTTTCAAATCACATACGGAGGTGACCTCGAAAACATCACAGGATCATTCAACGAACTCGGACAAGCAATGCTGATCGGCATCCTGCTAATTGCAATGACATTGATACTCCAATTCAACTCAATCAAACAGACATTGATCATACTCTTCACACTTCCACTCGGGTTGATCGGGGTATTCCCAGGGTTAATGCTTCTTGGAATGGACTTCTCATTCTCAGCTTTCATTGGGATTGTCGCACTCGCTGGGGTTGTAGTAAACAACGCAATAGTACTGATCGATCGAATGAATAAAAACCGAATAGAAGAAGAAATGAGCCTAGAAGACGCAGTCTTAGACGGTGCAAGATCACGTCTACAACCAATCATACTCACAACAATCACAACAGTTCTAGGAATGATCCCTATCGCATTCGCAGACGAATTCTGGAGAGGTATCTCTGTCTCCCTCGCATTCGGACTTTCAACTTCTACCATGCTTACTTTGGTTGTCACACCATCTATGTACTATGCTTTTGAAAGAAAGAAAGCCCTGAAGGCTGGAAAAACTCCAAGAACACCACACACAACCCCACAAGAAGACCTCCCAATGCCAGAACCTGAAAAAACTATCTTCAACGTAGTCGAAGGCGACCCTGTAAAGAAAGTCCAGGACAGCGTCAACAAAAACAACGGCGAATTGCCGGACATTCATTCAATACAATAAATGAATCCAGCAACCACTACAGTTCAATTTATTGATAAAGACGATTCCAAACTTTCAGAAGCAGAAAGAATTCAACAAGAGGGAACAGACGTTCCCTACAGAGCTCAACCAATGTTCACCATATCTCCTTGCTCACCAGAAGATAAATATTCTGAAAACTATACAATATGTGACGCAGTAATTCTCATCGGACAAGATCGCACATCCAATCAAGTTCTATCGGTATTAACACACCAATCACCAAACGCAAACAAGGCCCCAAACTTTCACAATCAATTAGAAAGCATTCTTTCAGAATTCAAGGACAGAACAAAACCTGAAAGCAGAGAAGCTTTTATTGCCGCAGGAATGGCATTCATAAACCAAGGAATAATAAGCTCAGAAACCTACATTGAGTCAATAAAAACAAAAGTCAGAGCAATACAATCAAAACTTGGGATAGAAGCAAAAATAATAGTAGGTCCAGCAATATTCCCATCATCAATATCAACAGCTTTATACCTGGACACACAAAATCAAATACTATACGCATCAAGGCTCTTTCCAATAAAAATAGAAGATGAAACAGAAACAAACTCAAAGCAAACACCGGCAAGTCAAGCTGAAGAATCAATAGAAACCAGGGCAACTCAAATCAGATCCTCAAAGCGCTTGGTAATTGCAAGATTTATGATACGATGCCTAAGCTTTTTAGGAATTACTTTTCCACATGTACGCTGACATCGCTTTCCAGCAAAAAATTGGTGACCAAGAAACTCTTTGCTACAAAGTTCCCAAAACTTTGGAAACTTCGATAAAAGAAGGTCAGCTCGTAAATCTCACCCTCCGTCGCAGAACCGCAACAGGGTTGATTTGGCGTCTCCACGACGAGAAACCATCCTTCAAAACAGTCGACATCAAAGAAATCACAAACGAAACACCACTCCTAACACCAGACCAAATCAAACTAGCCAACTGGATCTCAGAATATTATTTCGCACCTTTATTCAAAGTCTTGAAACTCTTTGTGCCAGCAAAAATCTTCAAAGGAAAAACCATGAAACCACGAATCAAAGAAAAACCAATCCCTGAAAAGCTCAACTTGAAAAACCTCACTATCGCACAAAAAAACGCCCTCGACACCATCGAATCAGCTGAACACAAAAGTAGTTCAAAAACAGGGGCCAAAGTCACGCCATCGAACAAATTTTTGATACACGGAATAACAGGCTCAGGGAAAACCGAAATATACCTTCACTTAGCAAAAAAACATCTCGACAACAACGAACAAGTTCTCATTCTCGTTCCAGAAATCTCACTTACCCCACAGACCGTCGAATACTTCGAATCACGACTTCAAATCCAAGCAGCAGTCATTCACAGCAAACTTTCCGAAGGCGAAAAATACAAAACCTGGCTCGACATAAAAACCCGAGAAAAAAATCTAGTAATAGGATCTCGTTCATCAATTTTTTCACCATTCACAAACCTCAGTCTAATAATAATGGACGAGGAACACGAATTCTCATACAAACAAGACCAATCACCACGATACGAAACCCACAAAGTCGCCGAGCAAATCCTCGAACTCCAACCAAAAACAAAACTTATCCTAGGATCAGCAACACCAAGCATAGAGACAGCATTCACATACCAAGACCGCACCCTCACGCTCGAAAACAGAATCGGAAACGCAAAACTCCCACAAGTCAAAACCGTAGACATGCGAGAAGAATTTAAAAAAAGAAACAAGTCGATCTTCTCAGACGCACTCCAATCCAAAATGAAAAAAACACTCGACGAAGGAAAACAAATAATCCTATTCCTCAATCGCCGAGGCTC
>JABIJZ010000010.1 GCA_018655275.1 Candidatus Peregrinibacteria bacterium
CAGTCCGCCGTTACAGAACATACCGGAGCCGCAGGTGCCGCAGTAGTCGCCACAGCCATCGGAACCGCAGTTCTTGCCGTCGCAGTTGGGCTCGCAGCTAAGCGAGCACAGTCCGCTGTTGCAGAACATACCAGCGCCACAGGTCCCGCAGTAGTCGCCACAGCCGTCGGAGCCACAGTTCTTACCGTCGCAGTTGGGCTCACAGACCGGGGCTACCTCCTCCTCGACCGTTTCGTCGGGGAGGTTGATCTCCGGGCAATCACAGCCCGAAGTATCGGTGGAAGGGTTGGTGTCGACGCCGGCATTGTAGCCAGCATCAGCCGCCGAAGCAGCGTCCTCGTTGCAGGTCCCGTACCTCTCACAGTTGTCGTACTCCTCGCCACAAGAGGCCAGGACCGAAAGCACCAGAACCGTAAGGATGACCATCATCCTCTTCATAGCGCACCTCGAAGCAGTTGAAAAGATTCTCAAAGCAAAAGCAAAGCACTAACGCTAATTCGCAAAGCATCTATATTGCAACCACAAGATCCCCCACGGATCTCGTGAAAAATTGTTTATTTTATTTATATATAAGACCAACCTAAACCTTAGGTCGCCAATCACGGAGACAAAGCCATAGTTTGCCCGCTAAAGGGTTTGCCTCCATGACAGGCAACCCAAAGCATTAAGTATTTAGTCAAAATACATAAAAAATTCGTGTGAGTTGTCAAAGAACAACTCCTGTCTCACTGCACCAGACTTGAAAGAGGCCAAAAGGCCACTCAACAAGGCATTGCTGCCAAAGTCCTATGATTACTCCACATATAGCGGGCATCTATAAGAAGTAAAACAGGATGAGAAATATACTATTAACTCAATAAAAAGTCAATATGTCAAAACAAACCTAAACCTTTTGCCTAAGCCAAAAGACAGGTAGACAAAACCTGCTAAATGTGATACTTTTGCTCTCCTGGCTTACTGTATGGCTGTGCGGAAATATGCACATCGAATTGGTTATCGACATCGCTACAAGTTGGCGAAGTCATGGCCGAGAGTTAAGGATTTCACGGACGGTCCAAAGCCAGCGATCATTGAAAATAGGCAGAACGCCTAAAGCGGTTTAGATAGGGCAAAAAAGACTTTTTTGTTATGTTTTTTGCGTACTTAAAGATAATTTTTGTGCCAAATTTTGCCACGTCTCAACCGTTTTAGGAATTGAATTAAACTACTTTACAAAGGGATTTTAGGACAATCCCACCAACTAAAAAACACCGAAAGGTGTAAAGATATTGGTTTGAGAAACCCATTTCCTCGGAGGAAGCCATGAAGTGGCTCATCACAGTGCTTTGCGTTACGTTCGTTGCGACAACCATCAACCCGCAGCCGGCTTCGGCCGAGGACTGCACCATAGAGGACTGTTGCAAGAAGATCGGGTGGTGCTACGCGGCGAACGCCAAACTCCGCGACGCCAATGCCCGACTCGACGAGCGGCTCAAGGCCGCTCAGCTAGAGATTACGCGTCTCAAGCAAGAGCTCGCGGCCGCTCGCGCACATACGTGTCCGGTCGTGGCAGCCTCGACCTGTGTGTGTCCAGACCCGGACACCCTCAAGGTTGTAATTGATCTCCGTGAGCAGCTCAGTGCTGCGCAGAAGCTCGAAAGCGAGCTTCACGGACAGCTCGAGGACGCAAAGGAGGTCGAAACCGGCCTCCGCGCGGACCTCATTCGAAACACCGCTTTGCTGTTACAGGCCGAGCGGGAACTCGAGAAGGCTAGCCCCGGCCCTGTGGCCGTGGGTGTATCGTTCTTCGGGGTCCACGTGGGGCGTGACGCGGGCAAATGCCGCGACTCGCCCTGGTTCCCGATGCGAGGGGATTTAACCCTCGCTCTCGAGATCGATGCTCACGAGGGCGACGACGGCCTCAACCTGATCATCCCGATCAAGGTCGTCACAGGAATCCTGCAGCCCCCCTCGGGCGACGCCAAGTACAACTGGCACCTCGGTGTCAGGACTGGCATCCGCCTGGCTTGGAAGTACTTGTACGTCCAGCCGGAGCTCGGGGGCTTCGGATCCTTCAACGAGAACCACCGCGCAGGTTGGTTCGAGCTCGGGGTCCACGGAGGCCTCAACTTGAACAACCTCCGCATTGGCCCGGCCGTCTTCGGCGCCCACCAGGGCCCATACGGCACGGTGAGGTGGCCCGGATTCTTTGGTCTCAACCTCGAGGTCAACCCGTAGACCTCCCAAAAACTACGGTTCACGGAGCGTCAACCAAGTCGCTCCACATATAGTCCCTTGAGACACAACCCGAGTCGAGCCCCAGGCACAGACGCGTGAAGTACACGCACCCACCCCCAAAAATAACCCGCCTGGAGAGCTCCTCGGTCATTGTTCGGCCCACTAGTCATTAGGCAGGTACATTTAGCCATGTCGCCTGCTGAAGGCTGACATAGCCGAGCAAAAGGGGGATAGGTGGGACGGGATCGCTTTATTGCGCTCTCGCCACCCTTCGAACTAAAGTGGTCCATTCAAACGTTCTGCCTATTCTCCTTTTTGTTGTACAAAAAAATAGAACAGCGAAGCCAGCCTCATATTAAAAAACACCCCATACTAATCAACAGAGTGTTTTGAAATTGAATTATTCTGATTTGCCATCATCAACGACCTCCACAATGTATTTCAATAACATTATCAGGACTTTCACGAGTTGAGCCTTCCTCGGCATCAGTTGTTTCTACATCACCAAGCCCTGCACAGGTCATGCCTTCGTCATCCTTAAAAGTTAATGCTGTGACCACTTTCATTCCCATATTCATGACAGCTTCTGTCAATGCGCCTCTATCTTTAGAGTAAATCCTGATAACCCTCCTGTTAATGCCAGCTGCATCTTCCACAACAACATCACATATTGAGCTTATCAATGCTTCTCCGATTCTATACCTTATGTCAAAACAACGTGCTCCAGCAAAATTTCCTGAAACTTCTGCTTCACTACCTTCTACAGGACTATCACAAGTAACATGTAATGCAGTTTGGTTTTGGCCTTCACTGGCGATCCCGAGCCCAAGCCCAGCAGCTAAACAACCTAATCCTATGGTTGCATCTCGCAAAGTTAACATAATAATCTAATTAAAAACATAGGCCCCACTATAGGTTACAAACGCCTTTTTGTCAACCCACGCCACGTCATCCCCACCCAAATCACCCCACAAAGAAAAAACCCCCCGCGCTAACGCGGAAGGCTTTTTCCCCTCATTCCTATGAAAATGTCTGTCGTACTAAGGTTTCAATAGAATCTTTACTTTTCTCCGGAGAGTGGGTCAAAGATTCTCGAAAGACCCGCGCGCTTCAGTGAACTATTGGATTAGTCCAGCTTCATACATTCTATAAAGCATTCCTACAACTTCTGATCTTGTTGCGTCTTCTCCAGGCATAAAGTTTCCTGCAAAAGTGTCGAACAAGTCATACTCGTAAGAAACACATACGTAGTCTGTATACCAGCTATATTTAGTATCTTTATAGTGGTTAGCACTACATGTAGGTACTTTGTATCCATTAACAGCTGATGCTGCTTCTAGAGCCAATCTAAGCATTTGAGTTCTAGTCACATCTCTGTGAGGCTTAACCAAAGTTGAAGAATCGTAACCTTCAACCATTCCAAGCCATTTACCAGTTCTCAAGTAAGGCATGTACCATTGTCCAACAGTAACGTCAGTCCATCCAAGGTTTGTACCGTCAGCAGGCAAGATTGGAGCATCGAAAGCTTTCAAAGCAACAGTAACTGCTTCTACACGATCGATAGTTTCGTTAGGTCTAAAACTTCTCTTTCCTAGGAAAGTGATTTTGTTGTCACCTTGAACGATTCCTCTCTCATATGCCCATGCAATTGCTTCACAATCTGCAGAGTTTTCAGATACATCATAGAAGTAGTCTGAACAACTTCCGTCAGTTGTAATTGGGCCAACAGGTGTTTCCCCTTCGTTTCCTGCGTTTCCAACTACAAAGTAACCTCGTTCCTTATCAGTTCTTGTAGAACCGATAGCTTTAGCAGTTACTCTGTAAGAATATTTTTCATCCTTATCCAATGTTTTTCCGTCTTCGTCTCTACCATCCCAATCAACTGTATAAGTTCCAGCTTCTTTAGTAGCATCTTCTACCAAAACAACTTCTGGATTTGAAGATTTGCTACCTTTGAAGATTTCAACTGTAACTTCAGCGTCTTCGTCGATAGTATAAGTAACAACAGAGTCTTCTTCAGTAGATTTTGGCATTACTACTGGGAAGATGTAGTCGTTAGTAACATTAGCTCTAGTAGAAGATACTTCGTCTTCTTCAACAAGAATGTTCTCAGAGTAATAAACGTCTTCAACGTCGTCGTTCAAAACATTCATTACAGAAACTTCGAATTTGTAGTTTTCGTCGTCGTCAACTTCGTCACTATCGTCGTCCATTCCGTCCCATTCGATAGCGTACCATTTGTCTTCTTCAACATCTTCTTCTTCCCAAAGCTCAACAACTTCGTCGTTAGACTCATCAACAACAGCAACTGTAACTACAGCGTCTTGGTTAGTTTTGAATACAACATAAGTGAATTCACCAAGAGTGTTATCGATTTCGTCTTTTGTAACGAACATGTCGCCTGATTCGATTTCAGGAAGTTGGTATTCAACTTCTACATAATAAACGATTTCTTCTTCGTTGCCGTTTTCGTCAGCAACCCAAAGAGAGATAGCCCATAGACCTTCTTCGATGAATTCATCATCGTCGTCTAGACCGTCCCAGTTATATTCGTAGTCGTCGTCATCCATTTCTTCGTCGTCCCAAAGTTCAACTTCGTTGTTTCCGTTAACTTCGTATGCTGTCAAAAGCATTTCTTCAACGTCAACGTCAAACTCCCATTCGATCTCCAACTCATCGTCGTCAGATGGATCCCATGGACTTGGGTCAACACAAAGCTCTTTTACGATGTCGCCTGAAAGACTTGCGTCATCACAGTCAGAAGCAATAGGTCTGTAAGCGATATCTAAATCAACTGCCAAACTAGCAGTATCAGTAGAAGCGATATAAGCATTTACTGTAGCTGTATAATCACCAGCAGCAACATAGTCACCAGCTAGGTCTTTACCATCCCAAGTAACTGTATTTGAGCTACCTAGAACATCAGCTGAACAGTAAACAACTTCAGAAGTAGTAACATCCTCAACACAAAGTGTAGAGTTTGCATCTTCAGAAAGTACGTAAGAGAAAAGAACATCTCCTTCCATTGGGTAGTAAGTAGCATCACTAACTGTTAGGTCAGTAACACTCAACCCTGGATCAACTACTACAGAGTCAACTGTAAAAGGAACCGCAACATCCATTACATGAGTTGGATTTGCTGATTCAGTAGCGTGAACTGTAAAGATATAGTCTCCGTCAGTTAGAGCAACTCCACCGTCCATTCCGTCGTATTCAACAACGTAAGGGAATGATGTTGTAGCAGTAGCCGAAGCTAGAGAATCAAGAACGATCCCAGTGCTAGTAAGAACATCAGCTTGGACATTGGCGAAAGTAGAAACTTCCACAGTCAAAGTGATTGTCTCTCCTGCAGTAGGATTGAAAGTAGCGACGTCAGTTGTAGCACTTGTAACAAGTGTTGCATCTGCAGCTAACGCTACGTTGGCAGATAATACGCCAATAGCAGCCATTGAGGCTAACAATTTCTTCCACATAGATTTATGGGTTAGATTGTGCATAAGAAATAATATATATATTAAATTTTTAGATAACTTCCAGATAGGAGAAGAATACTAATAGAAACTTGCCAGTTTGTCAACCCTTTTGTGTAATTCTGTGGATTTTTATACATTCTCTCCGGAGAGAAAAAATCTAACCTGGAGAAAATTTCTCCCCGGGGAGACACACAAAAAAAGACCCCAACCATCGAAGGTCAGGGTCTTCCTATATAGCAACACGTGCGGGCACCCGCGCCACTAAATTTTATTTCAACAATCTATAAAGTGCTTCAGCAACTTCACCTCTTGTAGCTACTTCATTAGGCATAAACAATGTCAACAAAGTATCGAACAAACCATCTTTCTCAGATTGGCATGCGTAGTTTGTATACCATTTACCTAGTAGTACGTCAGTGTAAGGTGAGTAGAAACAAGCAGGTACGTCTGTACCTTTAGCTAATTTCTGAGCGCTGTAGATGAATCTAAGCAATTCCGCTCTAGAAACGTCTGCGCCTGGACGAACAGTAGTTGTTCCAGCATCACCAGAAACAAGACCGAAAAGTTTTCCAGTTCTCAAAACTGACATATACCAAGATCCAACTTTAACGTCAGTCCATCCAAGGTTAGTACCATCGTCGGCATAAAGTGTAAGGTCAAAAGCTCTCAACACCAAAGACAAAACTTCCGCTCTGTTGATTTTGTCGTATGGAGTGTAAGTTCCGTCTGGGTTACCAAAAGATACTCCGTTTTCTCTAGCCCAAGCGATAGCATCACAATTTGGATTGAATGAAGAAACATCAGAGAATCCACATGCATATATGCTAGAACCTGGAGTTGATGGAGTAGATGGTGTTGATGGCGCAGCCTCAGTTGGCTCACCAAAAACCTCACCCAAATCATTATCGATCAAGAATTTACCAGTTTCAGTTTCAGTACTTGATTTACCTTCTTTTTGTGAGAATAGTTTATAAGTATAGAAACCGCTTTTTACGTAGTCACCATCGTCGTCCTTTGTGTCCCATTCAAATTCGTAGTCGCCTGAATCAGACATTTTGTAGTCTTGCAATTCGATGTCAGCGGTACCACTTGTAGAAGTACCATCCCAGATTGCTACACGAAGCTCAGCGTCATCTTCCATATTGAAAGACAATACAACTTCTCCGCCTCTAGCAACTAATGGAGGAAGAACGTAATCAACAGTGATGTTAGATCTAGCACTTGATGGATCGTCTTCATCAAGATCAACAGTCTCAGTTTGAGTATCTGCAGTATCATCGTCACCAATACTCTTTGCTGTTAAACGAATTTTGTAACTGTCGTCATAATCAAAATCATCACCGTCTTCGTCCAAACCATCCCAATAAACTGCATACCAAAGTTCTTTATCAACAGCTTCATCTTCCAATAGATCTACTTTAGATTTATTGTCTCTCAAAACTTCAACGTCAACTAATGCGTCATTCTCTAGGATAAACCCAAAGTAAACACCTTCTCCTAAATCAGGATCGATTTTAGACTTTGTGATGAAAGTATCATCGATTGTAGGTTTGTCGTATTCAACGTAGAAAGTCTTTTTAACGTAATAAGTAACGTCGTCAATTTCACCCAAGAAAACTAAACTCCATTGTCCTGGTTCAAGATAATCGTCATCGTCATCTAGACCTGCAAAATCAACTGAATAGTTGTCATCTTCCTCAAGGTCATCGTCTGCGTAAACTTCGATAACATCACCACCCTTTCGGGCTTCAATAGTGAAACCATCAAAGTCAGCAGTCAAATCCCACATGATCTCTAATTCTTCTTCAGAAGGATCCCAAGAAGAACTTGAAGAAGTAGCAGAAGGATCTAGGTCGATATTTCTGATTCTAGAAGAACCACCTGCACATGTACTGCTATCATCAGAGTTAACAACCAATGACAATGAATTGTCATAAGCAACACCTGAATCATTTGTTGCAGTAATCTCTATAGTATAAGTCCCAGTATCAACAGCACATCCAACATCGTCAGTACCGTCCCAGTCGAAACTCAAGTTTTCACTATCGTATTCAGAGTCATCACCTTCACCGTCAAAATTTTCAGGGATGAAAACAACCTCATCATTTTTATCAAGGATGTTGATTCCAACATGAGAAGTGTGATTCAAATCAAATGAAACAGTGACATCTTCGTCCTCTGCATCAAAAGCACCGTCTGAAGGATCGCTTTCAAAATTAGAAAGCTCAGGAACCAAACTATCTTCATAAACAACAGTAATAGTGTTTTCGTAAGTAGTTGTAGTAGTTCCGTCAGCAGCCTTAACAGTCAAATCATAATCACCAGGCAAAACATAGTCAGAGCTGTAAGTACCATCCCATTGAGAAACTCCAGATGAGTTTGTCCCAGCGTGGATAGTTTTCACAGTTTCACCTTCAGCGTTATCAAAAGTTACAGTGACTGTAGCCTCTTTGTTCAATGTGTAATTAACTTGCAAATCACCGTCTGTCACAGGATCCCAAGTAGTCTCTGAAAGAACAACGATAGGGTCTTCAAGAACAGGAATTGCTTCAGGAGTATCAATAGTAACAATCAAAGGAGCATCACTAGGATCTCTATCAACGTTTCCATCGAAACTAGCAAAAACAGAAAACTCATAATTTCCGTCAGCCATGACAGCTCCTTCATCATCTTTACCATCCCATGTTGCAGTTACAGGACACCAAAGTCCATCTACACCATAATCTATTTGTGCACCAGCAGAACAATCTACAGTAGTAGTCAAATTTCTAACCAATAATCCACTAGTAGCATAAACATCTGCAGAAAAAGCAGCAGCATCAGCCACATCAATTTCTTCATAAATTTCAAAAGTGAAATTCACACTTTCTCCAGTAGAAGCGTCAAAATCAGTTGCATCTACACCAGAAGAATATTCACTAGAAAGATTCTTAATCAAATTGTCATCATCTGCTGCAAACGCAGTTGAGACAACCATAGTCGAAAGTATTGATACAATACCCAAGACCGAAAGTAGTTTCTTAACCATAATATAGGGTTATATTTATATGATATATATTAAAGCGCATTTTAACTTGGCGCGGAATCCATACAAGAAGGACTCAATAATAGTCTAAACGCTTCTCCTGACAATTTTTTGAGCAAGCGAAAAGGAATCAATTATTGCATAATAATAATATTTGGCAAGAGTAAGTTGAAAAATCAAGTCCTTCAGAGATTTTTTTGAAGCTCCTTTAATAAATACAAAGTGCCTTCCCCATGAAAAAGACGTTGCCCATTTTTATCAAAAACTTTCCCAGGCACCTCTCCTTCCAAATCATCATCCTCAAGTCCCACAGTGAAAGACGTCCCATAAGTCCCATTCAAGAAAAAATGATCATTCCCCCTAACACAAGGATTATCGCCAACCACCAAAATCTCCCGACATCGACCGTCATCCTCTTCAAATTCAACACCACCTTCCCCACCAACATCCCGAAGATATTCATAAAAAGCCTTTATGGCACCGTCCTTGTCAGCCGAAGCTGGCCCAACAATGCATCCCAATCCAGAATTCCCATAATGCAAATAATCAGACGCACGATAAACCTCGCCATTCTCAGGATCCTTGACTTCATATGCAGGAATGAACTTATCCAAAGCCTCAAAAATATCATCCGAAATTCGGTGTACATCCTCAATAGGAATCTCCAATGCATTAATTGGTCTCAAAACAAAAGGAATCTCATGCCCCTCAACTGGCTCAGAAATATGAGCTGTCGCCGCAAGCAAGTCCTCACGGAATTTCTCTTTTGGAATCTCACTCGGCCATTCTCCACGATAAATCTCCTTAAAACTCCACTCACCTTCACCACCAGCAGAAGCATCATACTTATACCCAATCGCCCCATTTTCTCCAAAGAAATAAAAATTCTCACGAGCCTTATGCGAAAGCTGCTCAACATGAGGCCCAAAACGTCGTTGAAAAGACTCCAACTGCCGACCAGTACACACAGCAATCGGCACTCCGTTCTCAGCCAAATCATTCAACACAGCCACCAATTCATCAGACGGCACAAACTCACTTCTCATAGTGAGAGTCCCATCATAATCAAACATAGCAGCCTTTATTTTCGACAAAATTGAAAAATCAGATTTCATGATCCGTAGATTATCACATCTAATAAACTCGCACCAGTCGAGTCAAAGGAGACTTGACAAAAAAGCAGCAAAATGTTAAAAAACTCTCTAATTAATTCTACCAAATGGGAGAAGCACCACAAAAAGAAGTTTGGATCACAGCAGGTTTGCCGGGTAGCGGTAAGTCTACTGTAAGTAAGCAAATTACAGCAAATAGAAGCTATGAAGCTTTTTCTCAAGATAAAGAAGCTGAAATCGCAAGACCAGAAATGTTGACATGGGACATGCATAGACTGGGACAAAGCATAGTAGAATTAAACGATGCTGCAGTACAAGCTGGAAGAGTTGATTTTCGTTTAGAAGAACAGGCGCGTGTATTAATAAAGCAAGCAGCCGTTCATATCCCGCATATTAGGCAATGGATAAGTGAACAAATCCAATACCTGCAAGACATGGCTGTGTTTGAGTCACCTGCTCAACACAAAACAACGCAAGGAGTGCTCCAATTTCTACATCGCCTGTATCACACAGATAATCCAATACAGCTAATTGCCGTAGGTTTAGGGGAAATGGATTATTTGATGTTAGCAGTTAAAACAATTTCTGAGAGGAATGCTGTAAACAAAACAGTCGCTTCACAAAGAGATGTTTTATTTGAATATCATCGGAATAACTTCAGGGACGACAGGGCCAAATTTCAGAGATTTTTCAGGTTTGAAGGCATAAAGCCATGTTTACTTCTAGTTCAAAATACAAAAGAACACTTGCAAAGAGTTCTAAAGGAAAGGACAAGGGCAACTCCAGCACATGCGGAAATCTTCGAAGAAGACTATGTTGAACAAATAATTTTACAAACAGATCCAATCTCCCCAGATGAAGGCTTCGACAAAGTCGTAGTAGTGGACAATTCACAAAGACTTCCAATCCAAGAAATCATCCGAAGGATGCAAGGATCAACAACGCAACAAATCACTGAAGAAATTCCTTTCGTAATCTCAGCCTAAAACGGCCTCACAACCTTAGGGAAGTTTCTCCAAACAGGAATCCCACACCAATGTGCTCCCTCAGGGCACGGCCCTTCACGACGCATCTCACCACTTTCATCACCACGAACACCTCCTCGATGCATAGTCAAACAAGGCGGCCCAAGATGCCGCGCAATTCTGGGATGAACCTCAGCAACTTGCTGAACCTCATCCATCGAAGCATTGTAGATTTCCAACTGTGCATTGAAACACGTTCGCAACCGCCACTTGTGCAGATGCCCAAGCAAATTCCCACTTTGTGTAAATCGCAGATTTAAAGCATTCGGCAAAATATAAACAGCAAACTCAGGCGAAACGCCCATTTCAATTAAATCATTCTTAGTCTTCCAAAGCATATCCATCGTCTCACGATACAACTCAGCCGCAGCAGGATTTTTCTCAACCACAGACGGAATATGATAATCCGGCATCTCAGTATGCACACGCGATAGCATCGGTTTCGACGTCGGAGTCATTCTGTGACGTTGGTCCTGGCTATCCGCTGTATGTGTAATTTTTTTCTTAAAAGTATAAGAAACGTGCTGCATCGCCCGCATAAGAGGGGAGTGCACAGAACTATTCAAAGTATCGACATGATAAGGATTCCGCGCAGGGTCCATCACAAGATCGATCGCATCATCATCAGACAACTTCTCGTTAGAAACTCCCAAAACATCTCGCACAGCTCCAGCCAAAAGCAATTCTCCATTTCCCTGAAAAGACGCCAATTTCGAAACATGTTCTCCCAAATCTTTATCGAATCTTTCCGCAAAATCGCCACCAACCCCATCCCCAGCCTCAATCCCCGCAACCTCTTTCCCGTACTCCAAAGTTTCTTCTTTATAAAGAGGTGTCTCGCCAATCATTTTCAAAAACTCAGGCGCAGCCTCTTTCAAAGCCCCCATCATCCTATCAACAATAATCTTCGCCTCATAAGGCACATCGCAAGCATTCACCAGCCGAATATATCGAAGCAACGTAACTCCCGACACAGTGTGATAAAGCGTCGTCGCCGAACCAACCGGTAAGACATAACGCGCATTCTCAATAGCTTTCTTTTCAGAGTCGACCTTTACCTGTTTTTCGGTCTGTCCCTTTATCTTCCCAAGCTGACTCATTAATCGAAAATTATCTTCAATCAACATCTCACCCAATTTCTCATATGCTTTGTACGCTTCCAAAAATGCTTTCTTATAAAGATTCTCCGCTTTCAAATTACCTTCAAAAGGCGGCACGAAAACTTCTGGTTCATCGAAATACACATACCGCTGGCTTTGTTGCTCAGAATTATAAAAAGGATGACTATGCAAAAACGCCCAAACAAAATGCCGGCTCACTCCACTCAACCCAAAAACAAAAGTCGGATGTTGGAAAGGCGTATGATGCCCAGCATCATAAATCAAACCACCGATTCGTTCGCGTTGGCCTTCGTTCACTTCCATCGGCTTGATCAATCTCGAACTATAACAAGTCCGCGCACTCGCCACAGCGATATCATAAGGATCGCTTGTGTAAGAGATCAGCTCAACTTTCGGATTTAATGGTTTCAATGTCGACATACTCAGAATCTAAGAAATATCCCGAGCTTTGGCAATAGACCGAACGGAATCTCAGGCCTTTTTCGCTTGCGAACGTTTCTCCGATAGTGTCTTGTCGATAAATAAAAATGCCAAAAACATCCAGAACATAATGGTGTTTTCGGGGAGACTATAAGGAAGGTCAAGGAACCCGTGCCCCAAGAAATAAATCAAAACCAAAACAAACCCACTCCGTTTTTTTCTAAAAAATTCAACAAACGCCATCACATAAATCAGAAGCATCCCCACCATTCCAAAAATCCCAAGATCACTCCACCATCCAGTCAGAAGATTATGAGGATGTGGCGGAATCTCCAATTCCGGAATAACAGGATCCAAAAATCGTTCCTGATTCTCACGAAAATAACTTTGGTAATTTCCCGGCCCAATCCCAACAAATACATTCTCCTTCAATGCCTCATAATTAAATGTGTAAATTTGAGCACGCCGATGAAGCGACGTCTCCTGCGTATCATTCCCAATCAAGATCTGAAACTTCCTAGTATTGTACTGACTCGCAATCCCAACCATCAACAACACTACAAACCCAATCACCAAATACTTCCGTGTTTTCTTCGGAACCGAAATGAAAACATAAAGCCCAAGGATCAAAGCCGTAATCCCAATTCCCGTATATGACTTAGTCAAAAGCAAAACCACCAATGACACAACAATACATAAGCCCTCCAAAAAATAATCCTGCGGCTTCTTAAGCTGTTCAAAAAACTTATTCAACCATTTGCCCAATCCTTTACCAAGCTTCTCTCGCAAACTCACAACTCCCAATATCAATCCAGGCCCAAAAATATAAGACAGCCAATTCGCACTCTCATATTTCATATCAACAAAAGGGTCTATATACGGCCAAACCAACCTCCCGAGGAAATCCAAATTGTCCCCAGGCAAAGCCCCCGAAAAATATTCATAAATCGCCAGCATCCCAAACAAACTCAAAACCCCCATCAACGAGATTTGCAATTGACGAAAAACAACCCGGTCCTTAACAGCAAAAGCCAAAACAAAAAACAACGCCACAGGCGTCACATACAAATGATAAATCTCAAACCAAAAAGATTTGATGACAGGCTCAGAAGGATTATAAGAAACCCCAGCCACAATCAACCCAAGTACCACAAAAGCAATACTCAAGTATTGCCATCGCCACTTAAGCCGAGGCACAAAAATCTGCAATCCCAAAACGCCCAAAATATACAGCCCAAAAACAATCAACAAATAAAAATCCAAAATACTAAAAAAATCAAACATCGCTAGCCCCGGATGCAGCCGAAAAAACAATTCGCCAGTCGCCCCACCCCCGCCGGCCTCTCCAGGCCAAAAATAATTGTGGAACCTGTAATCAAAAATCCCCAACACCACAAAAACCGGCAACAAATACAAAAACACATTGAAAATCGATGTGTAAGCCTTCCGGATCGTAGCGATAGCACCAGCCATATTTATTCAGTTAACAAAACTTTAAAGCCCTCCTTTTCTAACATTTTTTTGATTTTTTGAATAGACTTTGGCGTCGGCGGTTTCATGTCTTTCAGTCGATATTTTAATCCCAATTTTTTCCATTTATAAACGCCATAAGTGTGGTAGGGGAGCAATTCAATCAGCTCAAACTTCACCTCGTGCAGAAACTCAACCAACGCGTGCAGATTTTCTTTAGTATCGGTCACCCCAGGCATAACAACATATCGGAAACGGATTTTTGTTCTACTCTTCGCCCCACGCTTTTGTTGTGCAACTTTTTTGTTCGACGCGTCTGACGCGCTCAACGCGCGGCTCAAAAATCGCACATTAGAAAGGATCCTTTCATTTGGCACACCAGTCATGCATTTGTGAGTATCCGAATCAAAATGCTTCAAACTAATCATAAACAAATCCGTATACGGCAACACAGACTCAATAACTTTTTCACTTGTAAACAGGGAAGTGTCCAACGCAACGTGAATCCCTTCTTTCTTGCACAACTTCAAAAACTCAACCAAAAACTTCGGCTGGAAAACAGGATCCCCTCCACTAACCGTAACTCCGCCACTCTTCCCAAAATACGCTTTGTATTTGTGAACCTCCTCAATCAAAGCTTTCGGAGACATCTTTAAATAGTTCTTCATGTCGAGCATATCCCGATTATGACAATACGCACATCGCAACGGACATCCTTCAAAGAAAACAACAAATCTCACCCCAGGCCCGTCCAACGCACCAAAAGTTTCAAACGAATGAATCATCCCAGTAGCACGATTGATCGGGCGAACTTTAGCTTTGTCGGTTTTTGTAAGATTTTTGCATTGTGCCATACTAATAAAACTTCTTATGAAATGTTCTAGAAATAACTTCCTTCTGCTGCTCCTTCGTCAATTTAATAAAATTCACCGCATATCCAGAAACACGAATCGTAAGCTGCGGATATTTTTCAGGATTCTTCATCGCATCTTCCAAGGTCTCCCGATCCAAAACATTCACATTTATATGGTGGCCACCATTTTCGAAATATCCATCCAGCATGTTCGCCAGATTGTCAGTCCGCATCTCCGAAGTCTTTCCGAGGGTCTGAGGGGCTATAGAGAATGTGTTCGAAATCCCATCTCGGCAATATGCATAAGGGAGCTTTGCTATTGAATTTAATGATGCTAACGCCCCTTTGGTGTCGCGATTGTGCATTGGGTTTGCACCAGGAGCAAAAGGCTCATGAGCTTTCCTGCCATCGGGCGTAGCTCCAGTGTATTTTCCATAAACCACATTCGCAGTAATGGTCAAAAGAGACAAAGAATGTTCAGCCCCACGATATGTTGGATATTTTTTCAAAGCAGTTGTGAATTTTTTGCAAAGTTCAATTGCAATATTATCGACTCGTTTATCGTCGTTCCCAAACGCCGGATAAGCCCCCGTGATTTTGAAATCCACAGCGATCCCACGCTTGTCATAGACAGGCCGAACTTTGGCATGTTTCATAGCACTTAACGAATCCGCAACAATACTCATCCCCGCCATCCCAAACGCCATAAATCTATGAATCTCAGGATCATGCAAAGCCATTTGGCTGTTTTCATAATGATGTCGATCGTGCATGTAGTGAATCACATTCATTGTTTCGACATATTTTTTCGCCAACCAATCCATCAATTTATAAAACCTCTCACTTACCTCCTTGTATTCCAAAACTTTTCGATTTTTCAAAGGCTTCAAGCCATCAACAACCAAATCTCCAGTCAGCTCATTACGACCACCGTTAATCAAAAGCAGCAAGAGCTTAGGCAAATTACATCGAGCTCCAAAAAACTGCATCTCCTCACCAATAGTCATCGCCGAAACACAACAAGCAATTCCATAATCATCGCCATGGTACTTCCTCATCAAATCATCGTTCTCAAACTGCAACGATGAAGAGGCCACAGCAACTTTAGACGAATATTTTTTGAAAGCTTCAGGCAGTTTGTCAGCCCAAAGCACAGTAAGATTCGGTTCAGGCGCAGGCCCAAGATTCGTCAACGTATGAAGCAAACGATACGCCGTTTTCGTCACCATGTGGCGACCGGCTTTTCCCCCACGACCGCCGGCACCACCAACAGCCCGCATTCCACCAAGCACACAAGTCACCCAAGTCGGATCCCCAGCAAACAAAGCATCGTATTCAGGATGTCTCAAATGTCTCACAATCCTCAATTTAATAACAAAATCATCAACAAATTGCTGCACCTCTTTTTCAGAATACTTCCCGCTCTTCAAATCCCTCTCAGCATAAATATCTATAAAAGCATCGATTCGACCCATACTCATCGCAGCTCCATCTTGCTCTTTGACCGCAGCCAAATACGCAAAATAAATCCACTGAATAGCCTCGCGAACATCGCCAGCTGGACGACCAATATCATGGCCATAAGACGCAGCCATCTCCTTCATGTCCTTTAATGCCTTTATCTGGCGGTGAAACTCAACACGCTTGTTCAAATTCTCTTCATTCATATACGCACCACAAATACGAGCCTCATCAGCCTGACGCTCAGCGATCAATTTATCTAGCCCATACAAAGCAACTCGTCGATAATCCCCAATGATTCTTCCTCGCGAATAGTTATCTGGTAATCCAGTGATGATCCCTTCCGAACGGAAAAATTTCCCCGCAGGCGTCCGGAATTCGTCCCAACTAGAATAAATATCAAACACAGAATCATTGTGAGTCGTCACATATTTAGTAAAAATATCATGTAGCTTAGGGTCGGGTTTGTGTCCGAGCAGTTCACATGTCTTCTCTGCAAGACGAATCCCTCCTCCAGGTTTTAATCCACGCACAAGAGGTTTGTCAGTCTGTACACCGACAATCGATTCGTTGGTCTTGTCGATGTATCCAGGCTTGTGACTCGTGATGGTCGACGCAGTCTTCGTATCGACACCCAGCACTCCACCTTTTTTGAATTCTCGATTCAACAATTGTTTCGTTTTACCCCAGACTTTGACTGTTTTGCGAGTAGGTTTTTCCAAAAACGACTCATCGCCGCTATAAGAAGTGTAATTTTTTAAAATAAAATCGCGAACATCTATAGACGTCTGCCATTTGCCCTTTTTGAAGCCTCTGTGAGGTAGAAGTTTAGCCATATTGGAAGGAATTAGGAATGAGAAACAAAATAAGAAAGAAAAGACTGAAAGAATTATATCAAAATCTAATCTAAAAAACATTGCCAAATAGGCATATTTTGTGGTAATTCTATATCTCAATAAACCTAAAAGCCGATGGGCAGTGAAGACCAACAAGATGGTGATCCAAAGATACCTCCAGTAGAGCAGGTTGCAGATCCACGCGCGATCGGGGAAACTCCTTTTGGAAATGAGGAGGTTGACCGAGTACAAGGCCTCGATATGGAAAGCGCTTTGGATGACCTGTACGATACAGAAAACGGGTCAATAACAGCAGTACTGGGAATAGAAAAAGACAATATAATAAAAACATTCCCAAAAGGCTCAGCTGTTTTAGAGGTGTCTTACTACGGAGATATAGAAAGTTCAATCAGTCAACTTTGTAAAATCTTTGGAGGAGAGTCCCTGCCCAAAAATTGGGAAAGTAACGGAGACAAGAGCTCAACACAATTTGTGTTCAGAAACAAAGATCAAGCAGTAGCGGCAGCGGCAAAAATAAACCAAAACATAGGGAACATAATGAGCTTTGGTATAGGTTTGGGGTCAGGAGGGATAACAACCTCTGGAGGTGTGGCCATAAAACTTGGACCGATTTTCGATAATGTAAGAACAGCAATACAAAATCCTCAGGACGGAATGGTGAGTGTGCATTCTGGACTAGGAGTGGCTGAAAATATCCCAATGAATGAAGAGGCATCACAAATAACAGAATTTAAAAAATTTGATTTCAACGCTGTCACAGAACAATCAATAATACATTCGTTGAGTTTAGGGTTAATGGAGCCTTTGCCAACAAAAGAAGGTGTTGTCGCGACAGTAATATTTCCAGAATACGAGGTTCATCGATCTTCTGCTCCAACAATGAGAAGAATCAAGGGATTGGTAAATGTGTTTAGAAACAAAAACACAAGAGTTACGCATGCAGGTCGACAAATGCAAATAGCAATAGGTGGAGAAGGTACTCCAGGCGAAGCATTGAAAACCTTACAAAAAGTTTACAGCTATATTAAACCCTACGGCCTAACAGTTTATTTAGATTATGGTGAAGTAGATATTTCCCAAAAAAAAGAAGATGGACGGTTTGAGCTTGCAAGTGGGTTGATAGATATATTTAAAATATCTGCATTAAAACCAGGATGTTTTGCGTCGGACAGATTCGTGGCGGTTAGTGGCCATGTTCGTAATGAAGAATTGGCACAAGCACAATACACCCAACACCATCAAGATGTGCACGAAATAGATAGCATAAAAAGAATACTTTACCCAGACCCATCTGACATAGACGGTTGTAGAGTCACCGTTGGTAGATATACAGAATTGAAAGCAGTTCAAGACAACTTAGAGGCTTTCCAAGAAAATCAAACTGCCAGCGTAATAGTTTTCAAAGGTACTGGAGGTATAGGTAAAACAAAAATTGGAAGAGATGAAACAATGAAAAGAGCTGAAGATCTTGGTCTTTCAACTGTTTACTTTAAGCAATTTGAAAAGGAGAGGAACAATCAAGGATTTGTGCTCAAAGCATTTATGAAAGAAATATTTGACGAAAACCCTCAATTCAAATCAACATTTGGAGATCTTTATTTGTTCGCAAACGGAATATCAACCCCTGAATACGAAGGACACATAAGGATGCTTAAACAAAACAAAGCCCACATGCTGAAGCGCTTTCATGCACTAATGCAAGAAACATCAGTAGTAATAAGTTTGGACGATTTGCATTGGGTCGATGCGTATTCATTGGATGTTTTAGTGGAAGGTTGGTTGCAATATTTTGATGAAAATAGTAAACAAATGCTAGTCTTAGCAGGAAGAACAGGCGAAGAAAGCATCCCTTATAGAATAATAGCTGTATTAAAGAAAAGATGCCCTGCACTTCTGAAAGAATTCAATCTTCAACCATTGGATTTCCAAGAAGAAGAGAAAGGTTTGAAAAAAATAGATGCGTTAGTTAGAAACACATTGCCAGAAGAATGGGTAGGATGGGAAACAGCCACAATTCCAGTCTCATTTTTAAGAACAATCGCTGCAAAATCAGAAGGTATGCCATTGATAGCCGAAGAATTAACATTATTCCTAACAAGAGGAGACAACCCAAAAGTCACATACGATCCAGCTAAAAAAGAAGTCATAGCCCCAGCAGGAATCATAGACAAATCAATAGAAGGCAAGGGAGTGAGTGCCGTAGTAAACACAATACTTCAAGCAAAATTCAGCAGATTGACAGACGAAGAAGAACGAATGGCTGACTACATAATAGCAACAGGAGAAATCTCTCTAGATTTGTTTGTAGTGCTTTTGGAGCATTTTGGAATGGACCCAGCAAAGGTTGATGAAGTTTTAAAAAGCTTAAAAGATAAAAAAATAATAAATCTTCAACCAGTTGTGGGATTTTCCCATGACCTCATGAGGGCTGCACGAGAATCTCATCTAAAAGAACAGACAGGACGATTGGCCCAAATAGCAATTGAATGTCACAAAACTCTAGAAAACACATCAGCGGAAATAAAAGAAGTTACTCCCGCAAAATTATTTGAATTGTTGCTAAAAGCGTATGAAGGTCTAGCTCATATAGACCAAGAAGAAGCAATCGGTGTAAGAAAAATAATAGTGGAAAAAGGATTGGCAGCTGCACAACATCAGAAAAAACATCACGACAACGATGCAGCTTTAGCCACAATCAAAAAACTTTTTGAAATAATAATGCCACAAGAAGGCGTCGTAAATTGGAGTGTGGTTCCAGAACGTGAAGGAAAGGATGGGCTGGATAAAAAAATACCACTAGCAGAGATTCAATATGAGTTAAATAAACTTGCTGCAGAAGTGCATACAAGAAACGGTGACCACAAAAAAGCATTAAGCTGTATTAAAGAAATGGAAAAATTAGTGGTCGCTTACACAGAAGAAGGAGGGGGCGGTGAAGCAAATTTCCTGGATACAAGAGAGTTTCTAAGAAGGGGGATCTTGAAATTAATAGCAGCATTATCTTCAGCAGATAAAACAGTTATATTGCCAGCCAAGGCTGCATTAAGCGTTGCAATAGGACTGGCTCAAAAAGAAGGAGTTCAAGATATTAGTGTTGTGTTGGCTATCGGGGAATTGGCTATATTCAAAATACGTAGATTAGCCAAAGTATCTGATATTGAAACCGAAGCAAGAAAGACAATATTAGCAATTCAAAAAATAGAAAGAAGCATCAAAGCTTCAAGCGGAAGCATGGAGCAGCTATACGACATTGAAGCTTTAAAATACAACATAAAGCGTACAGCAGCAGTAAGCATTGCAGATTGTATAGTAGACCAATCCAGCAAATTGGATAGAGAAGCAGCTTACCTGCAACGTCCATTATTGGAAGGGGAGACAGCATCTCAAGCGAGACAAGCTATCGCAGACTTAGCCCAGCTCAAAGAAAACTACAATAGAAATCAAGATCTGATAAAAGATCCACAAGCCTTAGCAACATTATACGAGCAGTTGGCGAAACTTCATTTTCTAGTAGGCAACCAAGAATTGTCAGAAACCACAATGGAAGAAGGTCTAAGAGCAATCAGAAATCTAAAAATTGTTCAGCCTTTAGCAAGATTAAAGAGAGTCAAGGTGGAACTCTCAATAGCAAAAGAACTCAGAAAAAGCATGAAAGATCAAAAAAAATGGGACGTAGGTGAGCTTGAAAAAACAATCGGACTTTGCAAACAAGCTGCAGTTGAAACGAAGAGGAATAATCCAGAAGATATCTTCGTAGCAATTAACACCCTGTACCAAGTCCATCCTACAGCAATGTATGCGCTTGCTAAATTAAAACAATTTGAACGAAGTTTAGATGACCCGACAGTAGGTCCAGAAGTGATAGCAGATGTAAAAGAAAAAATTGAAAGCGCATGGGCAATAATAGCAGAATCATTTAACAAAGTGAGGGACTTTGTAAGATTGGCTTCAGATAGACCTGCCAACGCTACAGTTGACCCAGAAGAAGACAAAGATTACCTGATAGAGCTTCCTTGGGTAGGCTTACTCTTAGAGGCAGCAAAACATCCAAAAATAAATCTTGATTTAGAACTTCCAGAAGGAACTGTGAGCATATTAGATATACATGCCATAGAATCAATTCTTCACCAATTTAGAGTAGATACGCGAAAAATAGAGAAAGACACCTCTCTAGAAGACGAAAGATGGGTAGATCTAATGGAAAGAGGACTTCAAAATCTTGAAGCCCTCTACGGAATTGAATAAGTGAACTCTAAAAACAAAGTCTAATATCCTTTTGGATCAGGCATTGCAATATTTGTCACAGGCATTTGCATAGAGTAACTAGAATACATAGGCATTCTATAAACTCTAAACACATCCGCTGACATGTCAGGAGTGTACGCTTTGTATAAGAACAAAAGCGATGTCACAAGTACACCAGTAAGCAATCCAAGCCAGAAAAGCATGAATTTGTGGTTTTGTGCTTTCTTTTCAGCCATTTTTGTTTTGGTTAAATTTATTTTTATCTAACAATGTTATTATACAACAAAACGACTCAAGAAGCAACCCCTCAAGCTACTTAAAAAACACAACCCTGTATATAATTACAAACCTAATTTGGTCTTTGACAACTTACGTTTTTAAAATATCTCGCAGGGAGAAATTTGTTTGCTCGAGTATGGCATAAACCCCTTTAACCAGGAGGTTTGGGCCTCATTGATCTCAACAGATCAGAGAGTGGACAGACCGCTCTCTGTGAGAATATACAACTCAATCGAAACTTTAATTTAACCATTGGAAGGAGGAGCTCATGCAGAGCCGACGCTTGTCGCGCCTGGGGCTCCTCGGAGCCCTTTACTTCAGTCAGGGAGCCTCGCTTGGCTTCCTAACTGTTGCCATGATCGATTACCTCACTCGTGGTGGGGTACCGAAGGCAGAAATAGGGATGATGATTGGGCTCCTAACGATGCCCTTCGTCCTGAAGCTGTTTTTGTCCCCTGTACTGGGGCCAATCATGGATGCCAAACAAAACCACAAGAGATGGTTTATCGTCTGTACGGTAGCGATGTCCGCTACCATCTTGGCGATAATACCAGCGATCGAGGGCCTGGCCCTCGGGTGGATCATCCTAGTGGGATGGATTCACAACCTGAGCAAGATGACCCAAGACGTCGCAACCGACGGCTGGGCCATCAAGTCCCTCGAAGATTCCGAGAAAGGTCTTGGCCAGACAGTCATGAACATGGCCAAACCACTCGGAAAGATCATTGGAGGCTCTTGGGTGCTGTACGTAACAGGTGTCTTGGACCTCAAGGAGGCTGGATACATCGTTGCCGGCGTAATATTGCTTCCCAGCATTGTTGCGCTAAGCCTTCCTCGTGAGAAATCCGGGGAGAGCAAGGTACTCGAAGGCCTGAAAGAGATCCTTAGAGGTCTCAAGAAAGGCCCGTTCGCAATCGCGTTCACAATGACCCTGTTGTCATTCGTGTATGCGATGGTGAGCCTTCCACACTCGGCTGGCCGTGTAGAAATACTTGGCCTGAACGAGGGAGACGTTGCGTTGCTTGAAACTCTCGAGGACGTGTTCGAGATCATCGGCACAATACTTGGAGGGATCCTTGCGGCTGTGATGGTGAAGAAGCTGAAAAAAGCTTTTGCCTACACTGTCGTAAGTCTCGCGGTAGCCTATGGCTCATTCGGAGTCATATGGTCAACCGTGGCCGCGACGTCCACATGGAAGATGTGTGGAATGGTCGCTATTTCCACCGGTGCGGGACTGGTGGATGGCATTTACAATATATTGTTCCTGACACTGTTGATGCTTGCTGCAGAGCAGATCAACAAGAAGAGCGTGGCGACCGTGTTCGCCATCCTGATGTCGGGGATAAACATTTCACTGCTATCCATCTTCTACCCGCTAGGAGGATGGCTGGCGTCGAGTGGGAAAGTAACCTTTACCGTACGGATGTTGAACCCCTTCGGTACATGGATAGACTTCCCGTACTCGACGACTCCGCTCATTGGTCAGTTGAGCATCACTGCTCCTGCAATGAGTCCAGGGGAAGTATTTGTTCTAGCAGCTGCATTGCAGCTCCTGATACTCCTCCCACTTCGGTGGTTCAAGCTCGGACGTTAGAGTCTGGGTACATATATAGAGTTTGTGGTGCGCGGGGGTAGCAAAAAAGCTCCCGCGCACCTTCTGATTGTAGTGAAACTTTTTACAGAGAGCGGGATTCCTTTTTTTGTCGTACGACTAATAATTATCTTCTTTTATTTGAAAGTGAGCTTGCGGATGCAAACAAGCAGGACATTCTTCTGGAGCAGAACTTCCCTCATGCAGATAACCACAATTCAAACATTTCCAAGTGATTTTGTCCTCTTTCACAAAAACATTCCCCTCATCAAGATTTTTATATAATTTTTTGTATCTTTCCTCATGAGCCTTCTCAACTTTCGCAATAAGAGTAAACACAGCCGAAATTTCCAAAAACCCCTCCTCTTTGGCAATTCGTGCAAATTCAGGATATAGATCTGTCCATTCTTCATTTTCTCCCTCAGCAGATTCCTTTAAATTCTCAAGAGTTGTTCCAATTTTTCCAGCAGGATAAGTAGCAGTTACTTCAACTGGGCCACCCTCCAAAAACTTAAAGAATCTTTTAGCATGTTCTTTTTCATTCAATGCAGTTTCCGCAAAAATAGCCGAAATTTGCTCCAATCCTTCTTTTTTTGCTTGTTTAGCAAAATAATCATAACGCATTCTCGCTTGAGATTCTCCAGCAAAAGACTTTAATAAATTTTGTTCAGTTTTTGTGTCTTTTAAGGTTGGCATATGATTTGTATTAATTATTTATTAGACTTTGGTCTTGATTTTATGAGCCTATACATCATACAATATACATGTATCAACATGAAAAAGGGTGCAAACGGGGTTAGTCCCTAAGCCACCTTTTTCTTTTTGTATTCAATTTTGCTCTTGATGTTATCAACATCTAAGGATACACAGTACTTATTCCCAAGACTTTTATAAAGCGATGATGCAAATTTTTTATTTGGGAATAATATTTTCTCAAAACGATTTTTCTTGATTAAATAGTCGACAACTTTTTTATAATCCCCATCACCAGAAACAAGGAGCACTCTATCGAACTCCACATCAATCAGAGCTCTCATTATTTCAAAAACAACATCAGTATCAACATTTCCTTTTTTCTTTCCCATTAATGATTTTGTATGCTCCTTAAAAACAACAATAAATCCGGCTTTTTGCAGTTCATTGTATAATTCTTGTTGTTCCTCAGAAAGATATCCAAAAAAGTAATAAGCCTCTACAACTTTATACTTATCTCTCAAATACACTCGAAATCGCTTGTAATTAACGCTCCAGTTACTTTCATTAGTTCCAAGGTGCAAATTTTGCCCATCAATAAAGGCTATATTTTTCATTACTATTTTAAATAATTAATTTGGTGGGCCTGGAAGGATTTGAACCTTCGACCAATCGGTTATGAGCCGACTGCTCTAACCCCTGAGCTACAGGCCCGAGAGAGCAACAAGAGAAAAGTTATTTTCTCTTGGAGGCGAACGAGGGCATAGTGTCGCAAGACACAGGCCCAAATTTTGAAAGAACAAATAAACAACGAATATCGCCAAATAGATTAGCAAATTCTCTCCCGAATAAAAAGAAAAATTTATTCCTTAGTCTCCTCAGCAACCTCTTTAACAGGTGTTTCCTTCACTTCAGGCTCAGCTTTTGCAGCTGTAGGTGCCTCTGCAGGAGCAGATTTTCCTCCTTTTTTCTCCAACTCATTTAAAGCTTGTGCAATCCGCGATTTCTTGTGAGCAGCATTCTTAGGATGAATGATGTTTTTCTTTGCAGCCATGTCGATGATCTTGTAAGCAAAAGGCAAAAATTTCTGCGCTTCCGCAAGTTTCCCCTCCTTTACAAGTGTCAAAGCTTTTTTAACAGTAGTTTTCAATTCTGCACGAACAGGGAAATTTCGAGCTCGATTTCTCTTATTTTGTTTGAGCTGTTTCTTGGCTGATTTGATAATTGGCATTGAATTTTCGTTAAAATAAATAAACTAAATAAACGCGAGATGAGTTTATGCAAATGAAACTCCCAAGTCAACCTATTATATGATAAAATCTCGGCATGTATCAGTTAGTTTTAGCCTCAAAAAGCCCTCGAAGAATAGAACTCCTAAAAGAACTAGGAGCCAATTTCACCACATACAGCTCAAATTTCGAAGAAATAACAGGAGAAACCGCGCCAGAAGGCCATACAGCCGAACAAATAGCCATCCACAACTCCCTGGGCAAGGCCAAAGAGGCATCAAACCACTTCAAAAACGCCCTAATAATAGGAGTAGACACTGTAGGAGAGTCCCACGGCCACATCCTAGGCAAACCAAAAGACCGAGAAGACGCAAAACGCCTCATCAGGTTGATTTCAGGCACAACCCACAAAGTGGTCTCAGCAATCACAATCATCAATACCGTTTCCGGCAAATCCACCTCCACCGTCACAGAAACCCTCGTCACAATGGAAAAAATGGACGAAAAAGACATCGAAGCCTACGTCCAATCAGGAGAAGGCGACGACAAAGCCGCTTCATACGCTATTCAAGGAAAAGGCGCATTATTCGTCCAAAAGATAGAAGGGGACTACTTCAACGTGGTTGGCCTGCCAATCTACACCTTAAAAAAACTTTTGAGGGAATTTGGGGTTGAATTGATCTGAGTTGGAAATCCAAGTTTTGCCTCCCGGACAAGGGGGTTTTTTAAGTATTGTCCGGTACATGACCCCGGACAACACCTAGGAAAACGGGTCTTCCGGGACAAACACCACAATTCCACCCCCAAACCCCTTGACAAAATCCACAAAAGAGTATAGAATCGCCTCTTAATTTTAGTGCCTTTATTTCGTCAACACTCATAACCCTAAAAATTATGAAACGAATAATATCAACAGTAATTGGGCTAGCAGTAATGCTCAGCTCAACAATCACAGCTTCAGCATTCGAGCTGATAGAGCTGTATTACAACGGTAGTTTGGACAACATTATCCAAGTTCAACCAAACATACCAACAACAAACCCAATCATTACCCAAAATTCGAATCGAATCGTATTAAAAAACGTCGAGGCGAATCCATCGAAATTCGACCCATACGACGATGAAGAAACTGAAATCCAATTCAAGCTAAGAGAAAAAGCTAGAGTAAGCGTAAAAGTCTACGACGAAAGTTGGGACTACATTACTTCACTAGCTAGAAACAAAAATCTAGGTGCCGGAACTCACGACTATGAGTGGGACGGACTTGATAACAACGATGATATAGTGGATGATGACACGTATTACGTGAAAGTAATCGCAAAAACAACTGATGGCTACGAAGAGGATAGTTACATTGAAGTAGACGTAAAAGAAGGTTCAAGCCATTCAACAGTTGAACCAAGACTTCAGGATGTTTTTGTATCAAAAAAATCATTCGACCCAGGAAGAAACGAAGTAACTTTCTTCGGATTTACAGTTACAGCTGAATCTGACATAGAGGTTTCAGTATACGACGGAGGCAACAAAATCCGTGAGATTTATTACAAAAAAGACTACGACGAAGGAACATACGTAATAGCTTGGGATGGTAAAGACGACGAAGGAAACAAAGTAAAAGAAGACGAAAACTACAAGATCAAAATCGCTGTAGAAAACGACGAAGGCTCAGATAATGCGTCAGCAACAGTAAGAGTTGAAGATGACTCAGAATACTCTACAAAACACCCAAACATCTACAACGACACAACACACCCTATAGCCTACACTCCAGACGAGGAAGACTATATGGAATTCGCATTCAAAACTTCAAAAGATGCATACGCAACAGTCATGATTTATGACGATGGCGAAAAGATTGCAGAGGTTTTTGAAGGCAACGTAGACCAAGGAAAAAGCGAAATAAAATGGTACGGTAACGACGAAGACGGTAACCAAATCACAGATGGTGTTTACGACTACAAAATCATCGCTGAAAACACAGCAGGAGACAGTACTGAATGGGGAAAATTCATGGTTGTAGACGGTTACAAAAACAACTACTCAAAGAAGTGTGGCGGATTCACAGATATCTACGAAGACGATGACTATTGTGAAGCTGTTAAATGGGCTGCCGACGAAGGTATTTTCGAAGGATACGACGACGGATCTTTCCAATCATACAGAGGAATTAGCCGAACAGAAGCACTAAAAGTAGTTCTCGAAGCTCTAGACTACAAGATCTACGACTCAGACGGTTCAAGCCTTGGATTCTCAGACGTAAACAAGAACCAATGGTACATGAGATACATCCGTTCAGGGATGAGACAAGGTATCGTAGAAGGATTCAAAGACGGATCTTTCCGACCAAACAAACAAGTTTCAAAATCAGAAGCTATCAAGATGGTTGTAAACGCAGCTCGAATAGCTATCCCAACTTGTACAGAGGCTCCATACTTCGATGTTCCTATGTTCAAATGGTTCACAAACGAAGCATGTTTCGTCAAAGATTTCGAATTAACAGACGATGAATATTGGTTTAATCCAAAAGGATTGTATACTAGAGGCGAAATGGCGGAATTGCTCTACAACTTTTACAAAGAAGGTTTACTTGCGAAATAATCGCATCGCGCACAATGTGCGCACCGCGCGTTAACCACACGCACGAATACTGGAGGAAGAAAAAGACCCCTGAAAAGGGGTTTTTTTCTAGCTCAATTCTATGGTACATTACGAGTTGATCAATAACCTCAACCTAACCTCACTCATTATGGGAAAATTAAAAGGCTTATTCACAGGAGTAGTCCTTGGCGGAATCGCTGGGATTTTATTTGCACCTAAAAAAGGTAAAGAACTCCGAAAAAACATCAAAAAAGACCTCGACGATGGAAACTACGGGCTCAATGTCCTAAAAGGCGCATTCGTCTCAATGGGCAAAGACGTAGGAAACTTCACAAGCGAAGTTGCAAAACACGAAGACGTAAAAGAATACCTAGAAAAGGGTAAAAAAAGCGCAAAAGATGTCCAAGACCGAGCAACACTTTGGCTAGAAGCAAACTACGGAATTACTAGAGAAGATGTTGAAGAAGTAAAATCTCAACTAAAAGACAAATCGAAAAAAGCAAAAACGAAAGCGAAAAAGACAATCAAGAAAGCCGAGAAAGTAGCAAAAAAAGCAGTAAAGAAAGCGAGGAAGTAGCCACTACCCACGCACCTCCTTCATATGATCAATCCTCTTCTGGATCAGCTCTGCTGTCCCGATATCTTCTCTGTAGAAGACAGGCCCGCTCACAGAACCAACCGCACTCTGGGCCAGTTTTTCAGCCTCCTCCAGGGTATCTGCAATCCCCACAAAAGCGATAGCCCTAGACCCGCTCAAATACAATCCATCTTCACGCTCATCGACTGAAGCATAATATGCCTTCACGCCCTCAGGAACCTCTCCGACCTCAATCTTATCTCCTTTACAAGGATTATCAGGATATCCTTCCGGTACGACGTATTTGCAAACAGTAGCCTTCTTCTCAAATTCCACCTCCACCTCGTCCAACTTCCCAGAAATCTGCGCTTCACAAATCGCAACAAAATCCGACGTAAGCAAAGGCAAAGCATTCATCGCCTCAGGATCGCCAAATCGTGCATTATATTCAATCAGCTTAACGCCACGCGAAGTCACAATAAATCCACCATACATAATTCCTTTAAATTCAACACCAGTCTCCTCCTTCAACGCAACAAGAACCCGGCTAGTAATCTCACGCGCATCCTCAACGTCCTTCTCTACCAAAAACGGCAACAAATGATCAGCATCACTATATGTCCCCATTCCACCTGTATTTGGGCCTGTATCTCCTTCGTAAGCACGTTTGTGATCCTGGATAGAAGGCATTTCCACAGTATGAGAACCATCGGCAAAACTCATCAAACTAAATTCTTCCCCAACTAATTTTTCCTCAACAACAACGCGATCACCATCTGCCAAACATTCTCGTGCATAAGCCAACCCTTCCTCACGACCATTCAAATGATCGCCAGAAACCTTCACACCTTTTCCACCCTTCAAACCATCAGCCTTCACAACAAAATCATCTCCCAATTCATCAAAAATTTCCTCCAAACCATCTTCGGAATAAAAAATCTTAAACATAGGATTTCCAGGAATATCGTATTTTGCCAAAAGATCACGGGTAAAAGACTTCGACGACTCAAGCCGAGCAACAGTCTGCAAAGGTGCACAAGAATGCACGCCAATTTCCAAAAGCATGTCCACAACTCCAGCTGCAATAGGAGCCTCCGGCCCAGGAATTGCAAAGTCCGGTCGAATCTTCTCAGCGTATTCACGAACAACCTCAAGATCGCAAGGATCTTCAACCAAATAATCAGTCGCCAAATCCCGAAGAGCAGGATTCAACGCTCCGCCAACAACATAAATCTCAGTTTCCTGCGGAGATCGTTTCAAAGTCTCAGCAACGACATGCTCACGAGCACCATTACCAAGTAAGAGTATTTTTTTCATAAGAATTTTTATTTATAAAGGTGCTCACCATGGGCTCGCACTGTTAAACTAAACTCAATTGATCCTCGCCCATATCCTCTTCAATTTGCCCACACGCCTTCTCACACAATCTACTTTCAGCAACTTTCTTCAGGGTATCGTCATCAACATCGCCAGTCTTATATTTCCCATCAAAACACGCCATACACATATCCTTCAGCTCTGGATTCCCCACAATACAAGCCTCAAAAACATCTTTCAAATCACCATAAAACAATTTATCAACACCAATATATTTCCCAATTTCCTCAACAGTATTTGCAGAAGCAATCAGCTCCTCATGAGTTGGGATATCGATCCCGTAAACACAAGGATTTATTACCGGAGGTGAATAAGAAGCAAAATAAATTTTCTTAGCTCCAGCTTTGCGACACATTTGAACAATTTGTTTTGATGTGTTTCCACGAACAATCGAATCATCTATCAATAAAACATTTTTCCCCTCAAATTCGAGAGGCATCGCATTTAATTTATACTTGATTGATTTTTTTCGAACGGCCTGGCCAGGCATAATAAAAGTCCGACCGATATATCGATTTTTGATCAATCCTTCACGATAGGGGAGCTTCAATGCTTGAGCCAACGCAATTGCTGAAGTTCTGCTGGAATCCGGCACAGGCATAACAACATCTACTTTGACACCAGAAGCTTTGATTTGTTTTGTCATAGCTTCACCCATCCTCAATCGAGCTTTGTGCACAGAGATTTTGTCTATAACAGAATCTGGTCTCGCAAAATAAATATATTCAAAGATACAAGGGATATGTTTTTTGTTAGTCAAAACTTTACTGTGAACTTTTCGGTCCTCATCTATCCAAATTACTTCACCAGGAGCAACATCACGCACAACTTCAAATCCCAAAATATCCAAAGTAACTTGCTCAGACGAGAAAATATATTCATCGACCAAGCCAGCTTTTCGTTTACCAAAAATTAACGGACGAATCCCGTGAGGATCACGGAAAGCAACCATGCCGTGTTTCGCTACATACGAAACAACACTGTAAGCACCTTGAGATCTATCAAAAACACTTTTAACAGCCTTACAAAAATGATCGAATTTAACATCTCCATCAACATTTTGTTTCGTCAAAGCCTTAGTGAAAACATTCAAAATAACTTCAGCATCACAATCTGAATTAACCAAACGATGATCTTTCTCAAAAAGTTCTTTTTTTAATTCATGAGCATTAAACAAATTTCCATTATGGGCTAAAGCGACTCCAAAAAACGCATTAGACAAAAACGGTTGAGCATCGAGAGCGCCGCCAGAACCAATAGTAGAATAACGAGTATGTCCAATCCCAACTTGCCCCTGCAATCTCATCATATTCTTTGTTCGGAAAACATCTTTTACCAATCCCATGCCCTTCTTCATCTGAAAAGCATTTCCATCATAAGTGATCATCCCAGTAGCATCTTGTCCACGATGCTGCAAAGTCGTCAAACCATCATATAAGTCCTGAGCTACGTATTTACTTCCGAATATTCCTAGAACGCCACACATATGGATTTGGTTAGATTATTCTTTATATCCACTCAAACGTTTTGCTGCTTTCACAACATTCAACATGAGACAAGCAACAGTCATAGGGCCCGCTCCTCCAGGAACAGGCGTAATATAAGACGCTTTTTCACTTACACTCGCAAAATCACAATCTCCCACCAATTTCCCTTCATCAGTACGATTCACCCCAATATCTATCACAACAGCACCATCAGCAACCATGTCAGCCGAGATCAATCCAGCTTTCCCAACACCCACACACAAAATATCAGCACGCTTAGTATGGAAAGCCAAATCCTTCGTATCTATATGACAAGTCGTAACAGTCGCATTCCTATTCAGAAGCATAGTCGACAATGGTTTCCCCACAATATTACTGTGCCCAACGACAACAGCTTCCTTCCCCTTCATATTGATATCGTAATATTCCAGCATCTTGATCACTCCCAAAGGAGTGCAAGGCGCCAAATCCTCAAAATCCGCGCTAGTAAACATCTTCCCGAGATTGTATGCCGTAAACCCGTCCACATCCTTTTTCGGATCGATCGCCCGAATCACCAAAGGCACACTAATATGCTTCGGCAACGGCAACTGAACCAAAATTCCATGCACCAACGGATCCGCATTCAATTCCTCTATTTTCCCAACCAGCTCCTCTGTTGTCACACTTTCATCGTAGTCGAACTGATCCCACTCAATCCCAGTTTTCGCACACGCTTTCTGTTTTTGCTTAATATAAGAAAGACTTGCTGGATCTTGCCCAACAAGCATCACGACCAGTTTTGGTTTAACCTTAGCCCTTACCTCGAGTTTGCTTACCTCCCTTTCGAGGTCCGCATACATTTCTTCAGCGATTTTCCTCCCTTCTATTAGCTTTGCAGTCATCTTGATGCGTTTTAAAAAGAAAAAAGAAACGCCAACCAATTTCCACTTAACCGGAACTGCTGGTTGACAACTCAAACTTACCAAAATTGGTGAAAAAGATCAATGTTCACCTTGATCTAAATACCCCCACACCTCATCCCAAAGCAACTTTGCTGTATCCGTAACCTCTTCCTGCATTTCGACACGCTTCCATCCATATCTCTCAGCCAGCTCATCATGAATCAGCCGACACTTTTCCGCCAACTCATCATTTTGTTCATGTATATGTTTTTCTTCCTTGGCACTAGTATGTCTTTGGCCAACCAACATCACAGAAAAATCCTCTTTTAACAAAGGTTCATTTATAGATTCAAGCCATTCTCGCGAAAGACCTTTCGCCATTCCCCAAGCAATCCCAGTCCCAATGTAATCTTCCACAATAAGAATTTTCCCATCAGCTAATTTTTTCTCAATCTCAGTTTGGAACTGAAATCGATTCAAAACAAACCACAATTGCAACTCATCTTCCGAAAGCTTCTGCTCTTCATGTCCACGCAACGCATGATCAAGAAAAGGCCCGGTCGGTTCCACGGAATAATTAGGATACTTCAGAAACTCAGCCTCATGTCCCTCACCGATCAACCTTTCAGTCAAAATCTGGGCATGAGTAGACTTCCCAATGTTATTAATCCCATAAATTGTAATAAATTTCCCTTTCATCCAAAAAATGCATTAAAAACTACCCCGTACTTCCAAATCCTCCTCGACTTTCTTCACGAATTTCATCTACCTCCTCCCATTCAAATTTATCAACGCGAACAAAAACTCCCTGCGCGATTTTCTCACCACGCTCAATCGAAACATCTGAACCAGAAAAATTATAAACCTGGATTTTCACCTCGTCCTCAGGCCCACAATAATCATGATCAATAATCCCGAATCCATGAGGGGGAGTGAGCCCCTTCTTGCGAGGGGTAGAAGACCTAGAAGCAACAATCAACATGTAGCCAACAGGAACTTCCACAACCACATTTCCAGGAATTAATTCGATCTCACCATCACTCACAACTACATTCTCACGAGCAAGAACATCAAAACCAACAGACCCTTCCGTTTCATAAACTGGAAGAGGTAATTCTTTGTCGATTCTTTTAATTTTGACTTTCATAGTGAACCTAAGATAAAGTAAACCGGCTCAACAATCAAACTGAAATTTCCTCGAAAATTCCCACAATGACACCCTCAAAAGACCCAAAAAAAATAGACTTTGCCGTAGGTGGCCAAGCCGTAATTGAAGGCGTAATGATGCGTTCACCAAACAGCATCGTGATCTCTGTACGCAAATCCGACAAGACAATAAAAACCCAAGAAAAATTCTACAGAACCCTGACCCAAAGATTCCGAGCAATCAACATTCCGATCCTCAGAGGTATGGTGAATTTATTTGAAATGATGATAGTAGGTTTCGGCGCAATCAACTTTTCAGCAAACGAATTCATAGACGAAGAACCAACCACTACCAAAGAAGACAAACCAAAATCACTCACAGCAAAAATAGGGGAGGTGGTGATGTTCGCAATCTCAATAATCATCGCCATCGCATTCTCGATATTCCTGTTCAAATTTCTTCCACTCTGGATAACAACTTTCCTAGAAACAAAATTCGAAGCAATCAGTAGCAACTACATCCTATTCAACATAATTGACGGCATTCTCAAAACAACAATTTTTATTCTCTATATATACATCCTGTCACTTTTTCCAAGTTTCAAAAGTATATTCGAATACCACGGGGCAGAGCACAAAGCAGTCTTCACATACGAAGCTTCACTTCCCCTAACAGTAGAAAACGCACGCAAACAATCACGATTCCATCCACGATGCGGAACGAGTTTCGTCCTCATCGTGTTTGTGATCAGCATCCTTGTTTATACACTCATCCCACGCCAACCAGACTTCACAACGAATCTTTTGATAAGACTCGCATTCCTTCCATTCATCGCAGGTGTCTCATATGAATATCTGAAAATCTCAGCGCGCTATTGCCACAAATCATGGACACACCTTTTCGTAGCTCCAGGCCTTTGGTTGCAACGTCTCACCACAAAAGAACCCAGAGACGACCAAATAGAAGTGGCACTCTACTCATTACAAAAAGCGTTGGACAAAGAAGAGAAAGCTTAAACAGCCTCCAATGTCGAACTATTCTCCAATCTGATTCCAGGCCCCATGCTTGTCGTCAAAGTGATCGATTTCACATAAACACCTTTTACAGTCGAAGGTTTCGCCTCCTTGATAGCTTTCACAACGGCCAACAAATTTTCTTTCAAAGCAGCTTCCTCAAAAGAAACTTTCCCGAAAGAACAGTGAACGTTACCAAGCTTATCAATTCTGAACTCAAGACGTCCTTTTTTAATCTCTTCGATAGTTTTCGCAACATCAGGAGTTACAGTTCCAGCTTTTGGATTAGGCATAAGACCTTTTGTTCCAAGAATCTTAGCAATTTTACCAAGACTTCTCATTTGAGAAGGATCAGCTACCGCTACATCGAATTCAAGCCAACCTCCTTCGATTTTCTCAATCAAATCATTGGTGCCAGCCTCTGAAGCTCCAGCTGTCTTCGCATCCTTTACCCCACCATCATCGACAAAAGCAATAACACGAACGTCATTACCAGTACCATGTGGAAGAGCAACAGTCCCACGAATATTTTCTTCAGCTTGTTTCGGATCCAGTCCTAGGTTGAAATGAACTTCACAAGTCGCATCGAACTTAACTTTTGAAGTTTGCTTAAGAAGAGTAACCGCTTCTTCAAAGCCATAATTCTCCTTCTCGATCAGCGCAACGGCCTCACGATAATTTTTTCCATGTTTAGACATGATTTTTTGGGTTAAGTGGTAAATGGCGGCAGGTCACTGGATCGCCTTCGGCTTCCTGTGACTGGCCTCCCACTAATAAATAAATTTAATCTTTAACAACAACTCCCATACTTCTGCATGTGCCAGCGATAATATTGACTGCGTGATCCATATCATTCGCATTCAAATCTTTCATTTTCGCTTCAGCAATCTCCTCAAGTTGTTTCCGAGTAATTGTCCCAACTTTTTCTTTGTGAGGGACACCAGAACCTTTCGCAAGATTGATAGCTTTTTTGATCAAAAAAGCCGCAGGTGGAGTTTTAGTAATAAACGTAAAAGAACGATCTTCATAAACAGTGATAATCACAGGGACGATTGCGTCGCCCATCTCCTTTGTTCCGTTATTAAACTGAGTACAAAAATCTTGAATTGCAACTCCATGCTGACCCAAAGCCGAACCTACTGGAGGTGCGGGATTTGCCTTACCAGCTGGGATTTGTAATTTGATGACTGCTATAACTGCTTTTGCCATTTTTTTTGTTTAGTAAATAGCGAGTGCGTAACGCGCGTCATTCTACCTCAAAAAAAGGAAAAGTCAACGGAATTCAAGGTGTAAAAACAAAAATTTGACAAAACACTCCAGACCTTCATAATGACTTCCAAATTTAACCCCAGGCAATGGTGGTAGACTTCGAGGAAATCAAAGGCTTAGAACTCAGCGCACCAGAAATAGAAAGAGCTGACGTAGACACTCAGCTCGATATCTTTCGGCTAGTTTCAGCTACAAAAGAAGAAATTGCAAAAGTATACGCCACAGTAAAGGACAAAGATGACGACACAAGCAAACTCCTGACATCTTTACTTTCAAAATACTATCATATGAAGGGTGAAGTCAGCAGCAGATCAATGCCAAAAGACGACATCACCGCCCAGCTTTCCAAAGAAGACCTTCCAGAGGACATCTTGGACCAGTTCAACGCTTTAGCCTGTAGCGGAATCAGAATCATTAGCATTAAAGGTAGTCGAACACCAAAGAAAGGACATGTCTGACGTCTTGAACTGGACAGTAGTAAATCCAAACGTAAAGGTCGTAAGCTATGTGCCAGAAGAAGTAGAAGCACTTCACAGACGAATAAGAACCCAAATAGATGCCCCAGAAAACAGATCAAATCAAATATGGCAAAAAGCCGAACATTTAGTAGGTAAATTTTCAGCTACATCATTAGATGAGTTAGAGGACGCATTAGGCGCAGACGATATACAGAAGCTGTTGGCAAATATAAATAAATACGCTCTAAACAAAATAGGAGCAGAAATACACATCCGCAACGACATGGCAGTCCTAAGCGAAATGGGGCAAGCCCCAGTCGTAGTACTAGGTCACCACAAGCCGGCACCAGCTCCAGCAGAAGAAAGCGAAGATCCAGTGACTCACGAACTTTCCCCAAAAGAATACGAAAAAGCAGAAAATATAGCGGCTGCTTTAGTCGCAGAATCAAAAGCAGATCCAAGAGCAACAACAACTAAAAGAAGAGGAAAGCGAGACCACGCAGAATACACAAGAGAAACCGCCAGAGAAAGGCGATTAAAAATAGCAAGCAGATTCATAGAAGCAATGATCAAACACAAAGAAGGGGTGCCAACAGCAGCGTTAACAAAACATTTAAATTATGTAGGCCTAACAGCAGAAGATCTAATGGGTAAGCCATTAAAAGAAGCGAACAAAGCTCTTAAAACAGTTGGATTACAAATAGAAGTCAGAGACGGTAAACTTCTCATCCTCACAAAAAAAGAAGAGAAACTGGAAACTCCAAAAAGACCACGTGGCTCACGTAAAAAAGAAGTTGAAGGCATACAAGGCGTAGAAATTCCTCTACGTGAAGGCCTAAAAAACCTCCCGGAAGAGTTCCTAATACTATTAGATCGAATGGGAAGAGTTTATCCTCATTTGAAAAGAAACTATAAACGAGTCGGCGCAATAATGAGAGTAATGTCTCAATTTCACAAGGGGATTCATATAGAAGACATTCCTGTTCTTTTGAAAGAGCAATACAAAGTCAGGTCAACAAAAGAGCAAGCATTTAATGCACTAACGAATATAGTTGACAACCTTTTAAGGGATTTCGGAATAAGCTTGCAAGTCGAAGATGGATCTGAAAAAGCCCGATTAGTATTAGATTTAGAAGGAAACAAAGAGCTCAAGGTGGTATTTGAGGCATTTGCAAGAAATCTCAAGGAAAAAGAAGCAGCCCTGAAACTAAGGGCGGAAAGGGCAGCAACTTTAGCAGAAAGGCTTCAAGAAAAAAACACAGCTGCCATGTTGGAACGCCACGAAAAAAGAGCTGCCTACCTAGAATCAATAAAAATTGAAGGAACCAAACGTGAAGAAGTTTTAGCCTTCGCAGAAGAGAAACTAGCAAAGGGAAATTACAGGGGTGGAGGTTCATATAAATATGGAGCCATAATAAAAGAAATCGCAAGCCCCACCCGGAAGCCAATAACGCGAATGGGACTCATTTCAATCCTATCTCTTAGATACCAAATAGAAATCACAAAAGCTGACCTAGCAAAAATGATAAATAATATAAATTTAAACGAGCTAAAACCAAAACTAAATGTCAAAATTTTAGCCCACCAAGACAAACTAAGGATGGTCAACGTAATAGAGGGTGATAAAGACGATGACGAAGATTCAGAAGACTAATTCAAAAGCTTAACCAGATTCTGTACCTGCAGATGATAATCTTTTGCATAAGCAAAACCGTACATAGTTGCTCCCATTCTCACAGTCAAAAAGGCGACATGCTGCCTTCGCAAATCATTCATATAAAAACTAGCATCCCCAAATGTATTAGTTTCATTCACCTCAACTTCAAGTCCTTCCGAAGCTCTCACTTTCAAAACACTATAAAGCTCCCCAACAGTCCCAATATCCTGAGGACGAATCACGTAGACTTTTGCATACGATTGCTGGCCATTCGTTATTGAATATTTATCAACATTAATCCCATACAAATCCCCAACAGTCACGGTCTTATACAAGAATCCATCGAAATCTTCAGGCTCAAGGTACGCTCCAGTAAATCCACTATTCTGAATTTGTTCATTGGTCAAATAAACCTTTGTAGCAGCATGATCGTAACTACTAGAAAAATCCTCCAAATCAAAAGTAGAATCACCAAGTGAACCTCCACTCAACTCTCCAGTCGGCTCCAAAAACCCATCATTCTCAAAAACAAAAGTATCCAAAGAGTTTGAATCAAAACCAGTTCCAACAGGCGTTTCTTCTACAACTTCTCTTACAATTTCATTTGGGACATTAGTAAATTCATCAGCACCCAAAACATTCGCATTTATCGCTGCAGAAATATCCAACTCATTCGGCAAATTATACCCACCATCATCATTAGCATTCTCCGTTCCGCCCTGAACCTCAGGCAAATATTCATTAACAAACATCTCAGCCGCAACGACCACAACGATTATTGTAAGTATGACTGTGAAGACAGTGAACTTTTGCATGAGGCTATTTTATATTGCTCGATAAAAAAGTGCAATAGTCACAGGAAGCGAAGCGATCCTGTGACAGAAGCTTGCCGCATAGGCAAGCGCAAAAAGCTATTTAGTCTTAACCTGAGTGAAGTCCAATTCAACAGGAGTCTCTCGTCCAAAGATTGTTATCAATACTTTGACTTTACCCTTGTCTTCATCAACAGTGCTGACCACACCATCGTAATTTGCGAAAGGTCCGTCCAAAACAGTGACAGGATCTTCAACTTTGAATTCGATTTTGAATTTAGGCTCAGCTTTACCCATAGTTTTCTTCACAACATGCCATTCTTCAGCTGAAACAGGCACAGGAATAGTTCCACTTCCCACAAATCCAGTGACATTTGGAGTATTTCGTACGGCATACCAACTATCATCATTCACAATCATATCTACCAAAACATACCCAGGAAAAATTTTCTTCTCCTCAGTAACGGGCTCACCCTTTTTGATTACAATCTGAGTTTCTTTTGGCACAACAACATCAAAAATCAAATCTTGCATTCCAAGAGATTCGATACGTTGTAGAAGAGCTTCACGCACAGCGTCTTCATATCCACTATAAGTGTGGATAACGTACCAATTCCTACCTGTTCCTTCGACTTGTCGAGCCATAAATTAAGGGGTTAAACACGCCCAGCGCTAGAGCGCCAGTCATTATTTTGCAGCGTACTCCAATAAAGATAAATATCCTTTGTTCGCAAGATAATCAACCAATGTCAAAAAGATCGCAAAAACAAATGTGAATCCCAAAACAATTGCGGTCAGTCTCACAGCCTGATTCTTGGTCGGCCAAGTGACTTTAGTCAACTCTTGGATACTACTTTTCACGTAGTTCACGAATTTGTTATTTTTTGCAGCGCTTTTTATATCAGCCATGGTTTTATTATTAATAATTTCCGATTAATTCCAATTACTGCGATTTTAGACGCGATATCCTTTTTTTTCAACCATTTTAACCAAAAAAAGCCCCCGAGAACTTTATCTACGCATCTGAAATACAAACAAAGTGTACAACCTTTGGAGAAAAAACGCAAGAAAATTCAAGTGGTGGTGTGGAATGGTGTATTCCGGACAAAGGGGATTCTTAAGTATTGTCCGGTATATCACCCCGGACAACACCTAAAAACACAAGCCTTCCGGGGCCTTCTTTGCAAATTCTCACCCTCCACCATCACCTAACCCTTTACCCAAACCTAAAAAAATGATATAATAATACGATAAATAAAAACACAAAAATGCTAAAAAAGATTTTCAAATTCCTTCTGGAGGCCGGAGTAATAACAGGCCTAATCTTAATGTTTATCCAAGTTCCAATCACATTGGCGGCAACAGCTCATTCCGCAACAACTGCGGCAATCGCAACAGAAACAGAAGTTCAAGACTCAATGCTTCTGGCGGCAACAACTTCAAAAACTTCAATCCCGTTGCCAGACGGCTCAAGGTACGAATACATTCCAACACCTGCCGCAGGGCAAACAGCCAAGCAAACAATATCAGTAGTAATAGAGCAAGCGATAGGTTATTTCAAAATTCTGATAGGAGGTGTGGCGATAGGATTTATAATCTTTTCGGGAACAAGACTAGTGGTATCAGGAGGGGACGAAGAGGCAATCAAAAAAGGAACAAAAGGACTTTTATTTAGTATAGCGGCCCTCGCGATAATTTCATTATCCGAAGAGGTCGGAGTTTTGGTCGGATTTTTCCAAGGGGAAACCCCGACAGGAGGTATAATCAAAAGCCCAGGAGAAATCTTGAGACGAGTACACATTTTCGATAGACAGGTGGAAATCGTAATGACATTTATAAAATACTTAATAGGATCGTTGGCAGTACTCATGATTGTAGTCAACGGAGTGAAGTTGGTGGTAGGTGGCGGTGAAGAAGAAAATACAAAAAAGGCGAGGAACGGAGTTGTATACTCACTTCTTGGATTAGTTTTATTGGTTTTCGGAAGCACTTTGATCAATGACGTTTTCTACAAAGTGGACAAAAACGTCTACTCTGGAATGGAATCAGTTACGCCAACAGTAGACCTAGCAAGAGGTGTGAACGAAATAGTCGGTATCACGAACTTCATAGTAAGTTATGTAGGTCCGGTGCTCCTATTGTTATTGTTAATTGGAGGGGTTCTATACCTGACTTCGGGAGGGGAAGAAGAGAATATGAATAGAGCAAAAAGATTGATAATCGCGGCACTAATAGGTGTGGTCGTAATATATGGGGCGTTTGCTGTCGTGAGTACGATAGTCTCAGGCTCATTTTCTGCAACCGCAAATGAATTAATAACTTAGCAGCCTAATGAAAAACCAAATTAAAAAATGGACAAAAAGATTCGTAATAGCGTTTTTGCTAATAAATTTGGGCCTAACAACTTACACAACATATGCGGCAGATGATGAAGCAAATCCCGCGGACGCACCTCAAAGCATGGGAGAAATAGACCCAAGAATGGCGCCATCGGGACAATTGCTGGAAGTCGGAGGGAGTACAGGATTACCTGATTTTAATCTCGGTAGTGGGCAGCACCCGGATGCACCGACAGACGCTGAGTACGCAGGTGCGGGAACAATAGGAAGTGTGATTTATTTCTTGTTAGATTTGTTCAAATATCTGATGAGCGGTGTCGCGATAGTGATGATTATTGTGTATGCGATACGATTCATTGTTCAAGGAAGCAACGAAGAGGACATAAAGAAAGTTCAGAAAGGGCTGGGAGTTTCGATCGCTGGATTGATAGTGATTCAGTTGGCAGACATATTGGTGAAACAGGTCTTCTTTGGAGATTACGGAGAAGTTTTGGAAGATAAAACGAGCGCTCAGATGTTTGCTGAAGCAGGAAGTGATCAAATCAGAGGCATCATAGGGTTCATCCAATTTGGACTCGGTGCAATTGCGGTACTTATGATAATTATAAACGGACTCAGGATAATGGTTACAGGTATGAATGAAGAAGGAAGGAAAAAAGCTTTGAAAAACATCGGATTTGCTGTTGGAGGATTGATACTAATAGCATTGTCAGAGGTTGTAGTGAGAGCATTCGTATTTCCGGACCAAGGAGATTCACTGCCTTCAGTTGATGCTGGCCAGTCATTGATAATGATGCTTACCAACTTTATATCCGGATTTGTGGCAGTACTTTCATTCGTGATGTTACTATACGCAGGATACCTATATGTAGTTGCGGGAACAGACGACACAACAAAGGACAAAGTAAAAAAAATACTAACAGGCGCAATTATAGGAATTGTTTTATCATTGAGCGCCTATGCAATAACAAACACGCTGGTCAGGTTTGAAGAACCAAACGAATACATACCAGCCGGAGAAAATATTGTGAATTAATTTTGAAAATATCACTTAGGAATATATAATTAACAATTGAAATAAATAGCCTCATATACTATGAAAAAAATCAAGAAACTCTTACTAGCCTTAGGAATCAGTTCAATGCTGCTAGCTGGGTCATCTTTGGTGTTAGAACAAGTCCCAAACACAGCACATGCTGGAGACGATATCTGCTCAGATATCAGCTCAGGATTTTTCCAATGTCCTACAGATGAAATTTCCTTCACAAAATACACAGGAGAATTGGTAAAAATTAGCCCAGAAGGCTACGACCCAGGTTTAACCAGAACTGGAAGTGTCCGAGAATTCATCCAGAAAATCGTGAATTATGCTCTGTCCTTCCTAGGATTAGTGGCAGTACTCTTGATTATATACGCTGGTGCAATGTATTTGACGGCAGGAAGTAATCAAGAAAATTCAGACAAAGCAAAGAAGACAATAGGATACACAGCGGCAGGATTACTTTTGATAATGGCTTCATATGCCATCGTCAACACCATCCTCACAGGCCCATTCGAAGGTGATAGGGCTACAGAGGGGGCAGTAGGAGGGTTGGCAGCAGAAGGCTTCAATGTCCACACAAAAGACATCATAGCTTCTGCGGAAAACGTAGTAAAAAGCTACAAATACCTAATAGACGGAGCTGAAACATTGAAAGTTTTGACAGAAGATGCACAAAAATCGAGTTTGGGCGGCTCACAAGTCTACGATAGTGGAAGTGAATCAGCCAAGATTTTTGGGGAAACTAGTTCTATACCAAAAGTATCAAGATCATCAGTTTTGCAATACCTTAACGGAGCAAAAACAAAACTTCAAAATCTAAGATACCAAGCTCCAACATTCTCAAGCATACCAGTAAAAATCAATTTTATTACAAGATACATCGACCAAAAAATCGATGAAATCGAAAGTTTAAACAAAGTCGAGTATTTCAACGCAGATGGGCTAACAGCAACTGCGGACAAAGAAAACGACGCCTTTCTATGGATCGACAAACAAATCGACAAATCCGGCAAAGACATCGTTCTATACAAAGACGATCCAGGTAGCGCGAAACATCCACATGGAATGTATGACTACAACGGTGACAAAAAAGCAAATCTATACGAAATTTGGGACCACATAAGAAAAGAATTAATAGATGGATCTCTCGTAGACGGAGAAAATTATTCAATTGCAACTATCATGGGCGAAATGAAAAAAGAATTCGCAGGTCCAAGCGACAAATTAGAAGCAGGCGGCTATTTCGACACAGTAAGTTGTTCAGCTGCAGGGACACCAAAAGTAGACTCAGAAGGCAAGGTTGTTCTTGACGCAAATGGCAACGTCACATGGGAAAAAGGAGGAGAACCTGCGGAAGGAATGTTAGCTAAACAATATTGTGTACTTAAGAATGTATATACAGAAATAAGCCGGTTGGATATTTTCCAAAACACAGTAATCCCACAGCTATACAATACATTGAGTGCCTCATTTGATTTACTGGGACAAGAAGTGTGGAATGAGAATTTTATAGAAAATCCATCATTTGCAAACGAGCATTTGGTATCAATTATCCAGACCGAAGACGAGCTGGTAAAATCGATAAAAGACATCAAGTTTGTACAAACAAAACTTGTTGCAAGTACAGTAGAGGGTACATCTCCATTGATCGTGCATTTCGACGTATTGAACTCACAAGATCCGTCAGGGGAAGCAGTCACAGAAGAACGAATTGCTTGGGATTTAATGGGCGATGGATTTAACACAGCAGACACAAGATGTTACTCAACTTTCAAGACTCCAGCTGAGGCAGATGAGTCAGACGGATTCCTGAATTATTGCGTGTACGACAGGCCGGGATTATACAGAGCTACAGCCAAAATCCTTTCAAGCAATCCAGCAGAATACGCAGCTGGAATAAGCACAATTGATATCAAAGTCCGACCTCCTGACACATTGATCGCGCTTAGCGCATCTCACAACGGAGTGGCCGAGCCAATTTGGCTAATAGACTACGGAAAAGAAGGCGAGGATGGATACGAAGGAGTTTTGAGAACTTCAAAAGACTCAATCAAACTCCCACTAAAATTCGCAGAAGACCCCGGAATAACATTTAGTGCTAAAAGAACAGCGGATCTTGGAGGCCAAGGCGACGGACAAACAATCATAAACTACAAATGGGATTTCGGAGATGGAACTTCGGAAGAAGGCCCAACAAAAATAGAAGTGGAAGACAAAGAATATGACAACGAAGGCGTCTACACAGTGACTCTTGAAGTTGTCGAAGCAGACGGTAGCAGCGCAAGAAAGATGTTCAACGTAGTTGTTGGATCGCCAGCTGCACACATCAAAATGTCTCCAGGCAAAAAGACATTCAATCTTGGAGAGACAGCCTCATTCGACGCTTCACGATCATCAACTGACGAAGGAAAAATCACTTCATACGAGTGGGAGTTAACAAAAAAAGCAGTAACTTTGGACTCAAATGGCGATGCCATCGTTCCAAACGATAACGACACAGTGGAAACATATAATGAAGAAGCAGAGAAATCTTCAGAAAAAGTATTTAATCACAAATTCACAGAAACCGGTCTCTACAAAATAGAGCTTAAAGTAACTGATTCATTGGACAATACAGACGACATAGATGTCTCAGAAATACTTGTTGTTTCTCAGCCACCAGTGCCTCTGTTCTCATATACTGTGCCGGACAAAAACACTCCATCTGAGTACCATTTTGACTCTTCAAAAACATATGATCCAGACGGAGATATCGATACGGATAGTGTGATCAAATACAAATGGACAATCGAACCAAACACCGAAGACAAAGTCACAGTAGAAGGCGGAGAGACCTCTCTCTTAAAAGAAAATCCAATAGTAACTTTCGAAGAAGCAGGTGATTATAAAGTCACTTTGACAGTTTCAAACGACGAACCAAACTCAGAAGAAGTTTCACTAGAAAAAACACTCACAATCGAAAACGTCCTCGACGTAAAGTGGTCGAAACAATCAGGCGAAGAGCTTACAACTTCTACAATAATGCTGGACGAAGAAGGCAAAGCTGAAGTCACAGTCGCTTTCGAAAGCAAAAGAGCAATCGCCTACGAAGTTAATTTCGGAGACGGCGAAACATCTACAGGCGAGATCGAAAAAAACGGCGGCCCAACAAAAGCTTTCCACACATACAGAGAGTCAGGAAAATTCAACATAAAAGTTACAGTCTACGATGAGACTGACGCCTCAAATGACATAATCAGGAAAGTATTCGTGGGGAACGGAAAAAGCCCAGTGGCTAAGATAAAAGTATTTATAAATGGAGAGGAATACGTTGGATACGAAGAGCCTCTAATGATCAGCAGAGCGGACGTTATAACATTCGATTCTTCTGACTCAAAAAACACAGACGGAACAGGCAGAGACTTGAAATACGTTTGGGATTTCGGAGACGGGGACAAAAGTACAAAAAGAACAGTCTTCCACAAATTCGACGAAGTCAGCCCAACTCCTCCAGGATTTTATTGGGTAAAATTAATCATTTACGACAAAGACGATCCAACTCCAAGTCTAGACGACCTTGAGGAAGGAAAAACAGAAAAAGGCGACCTAGCCAAATTGAAGATAAACGTGGAACCAAAAGACCCACAATTCTCTTCACTACAAGCAATTCCAGCAATGGGAGAAGACTTGGTAACGCCAGTGGGAGTTAACCTTTCTGTATACGGTGCAAAAGACCCAGACGGGAAAATCACCCAATACAAATGGTGGTACTACGACATCGAAAATGCTGACGAAGAGCTAGGACTTCAAGTTACACAGTCACCAACAGCAGCCATAACAATAGGTACAAACGGTGAAGAAGGAGAGCCAAAAACATACAGATTTGGTGTCGCAATTACAGATAACGAAAACAACACAGTAATGTCAGAAGGTGCAGACGACGAAGACAAGAATCAGCTTCCACAAAACATGATTCCGGAGCAAGACGTGACGAACGGACCAAATTCAGTGCCTCTTGCGAAATTCTCAGTAGACAGAACAAAAGTCTTCGCGGGCGATCCAGTTAACTTCTCATCAAGCTCAAAAGACAAAGACGGTAAAATCGCAGAATACATTTGGGATTTCAAAGGAGACGGATTCTTCAATGACGCAGGGAAGCCAGAATACAACAAAGCAACAGTCTCATACACATACGACGAGAAAAATCTAAACGGATACAAAGTTCGACTGAAAATTGTGGATAACGAAGGCGCAGAAGCTGTATCTCAGCCAATTAGCGTGTTCATAGACTCAAATGCAAATCCACCAAAAGCGGCGTTCAAACACGAAGTCATAGGTGGTAAAACAGTCCAATTCACAAACAATTCAGAAGCTGACTCAGAAGCCGACGCATCAATAAAAGAATACAAATGGGATTTCGACATCGCTTCTCAGTTCGATTCAGCCGATGCAGATGGCGACGGAACAAAAGACAACGATTTCGAATCTGATGAGAAAAATCCGACATTCACATACGATGAATTCGGAATCTATCAAGTAAAATTGACAGTCAAAGACGACAAAGGAAACGTTGAGTCAGTTACCAATATGGTGAACGTAACAGCCCTCTCAGGACCTGGAAGTGCAAGCGGCGGAACAATGGGCGACAGCCTACTTGGCACACCAGCAGGCGGAACATCAACGCAAGATCCTCTGACACTAACAGGAGGAACTACATTAGGAGGTCTAGACGCTGAGCCAGGCGCAGGAATTGGCACATCAGCTGGCGCAGGAACAACTTTGTCAGGACTTCAAGCAATATTGATTTCAAACCCACTTCCAAATAATCAAGGAGTGGTAGCTCTTCCAGGAGACGCAGGCGAAATCACTTTCGATTTCTCTCAATCAAACGGAAATATCGCATACTATATATTAGATAAAAATATTTATTTCGACACAAACGGTGACGGAATGAAAAACAATGACGCAGATTTCAAAACTAGTCTTCCCGGACAATGGACTACCAATTTTGAGGAAGAATGGGGTAAGATCGTAGTAAAGTTAACCGTGACTGATTTGGATGGAAATTCTCATTCAACAGTACAAGAAGTCACATTTAAATAAATAACCTTATTTCTATGTTCAGTTTGCCTGACAAAAAACCAGTCAAGGCCTCTGAGAAATTAGCGGCAAAGCCGCAAGCGCAAGAAGCGGCGAAACCGCAAGAAGCGCCACTTCTCAAGCCCCAAGAACAAGCAAAACCAAAATCAAAATTCAAAGAAACTTTAACATTAGTAGGCGCAATATTAGGCGGACTTTCTGCCCTATACCTAGCCTTTACTTTTTATGTGATCGGAACCGCTAAAGAGGGCACAGAGCTCTCAATCATCGGAGCTGGAACTCCAGCCTTCCTGAACGGATTAGTTGTTGGAGTATACATCGTATTATTCTTGGCAGCATTGGTCACATGTGTATGGGTTATCATACCACTTTTCAAGATGCTTTTGGCGAAGAAAGAAGAAGTTGATAAGAAGAAAAAAGCAAAAAAACACGTGATAATCGCTGGAATCTTGTTGGGAGTACTTTTGATCGCATGGGGAACTGCATTTGTTTATTTGGAAAATAGAAGAGATGTTTTGAAAATAAACGTAGTTCATGCACCGATCGAAACTGAACCTTCAGACACACTTCAATTATCAGCTCCAGTTACAATAAAATTTGACGCAACTCACGCTGAAATAGATCCACAAAACTATAGAGTAGTTCTATATAATTGGGATTTTGGCGACGAAGAATCAGAAATCGGAGACGCGATAGTAACCCACGAATTCACACAAAAAGGAAGTTACATCGTCACATTAACAATCGAAAAAAGAAACGTCCACACAGGAGAAACAGCAAAAGACACCCACACAAAAGAAGTCTCAATCACAAACCAATCTCTAACGGCAGCATTCACAGTCGAGCCACAAGCCGGGGAAGCACCATTAGAAGCCATTTTTGACGCTTCTGATTCGATAGACCCAGACGGGAGAATCGGGAAATACGAATGGGACATCGACGGAGACGGCCAATTCGAAGAAGAATACGAAAACCAAATCACGGTTGAACACACTTTCGAAAAAATTGGAAACTACGAAGTTTTCCTAAGGATTACTTCATTAACAGGTGAAGATTACGAAACAACAAAGAAGCAAGTTATCGTCACAAAAGGCGAAACACCCGCCGCAATAATCGAAGTACAAGGTGAACCTGCAACATACGAAACAGGCGTATCTTATATATTTAAAGGCGGCGAATCAGTTTCCCCAAACGGAGACATCCTAGCTTATTCATGGGATTTCGATGATGGCTCAGCAATAGAAGATACAAAAACTGTTAGCCACACATTCGACACAGAAGGTGTATACAACGTAATCCTGACCGTCACAGACGAGGAAGACAAAGAAGGAGAATCATTACTCGAGATAGTGATAGGAACAAAGCCTGGTACACCTCAAGCAAAAATGACTACAGATCCGGCTTTGGAGGACGGAGCACTAGCAATAGTAGGAGATTCTCCACTCACAATTTCCTTTGATGGAAGCGTATCAACAGACTCAGACGAAAATATCCTCGAATATGAATGGGATTTTGATAACGATGGTGAGGTCGATGAGTATGGCAAAAAATCAAGCCATACATATATAAAGGAGGGGACACACACCGCAAGACTTACAGTCACAGATGCTGACAACAACGTAGGAACAACAACAATTGGAATACAAGTATCAACTCCAGGAATCAAAGCAAAATTAACAGCTGAACCAATCAACGGAGAAGTTCCATTAACAGTTAAATTTGACTCTACCGGGTCATCTCATCCAGGAGCTGAGATATCTAGCTACAAATGGGATTTCGGAGATGGAACAAGCCCAACCTTGGGTTCAGGCAAAATCAGCCACAAATACATAGAAATCGGAGAATATACAGCGATCGTCACAGCAATCGGTAGTGACAACACAAAAGCAACTGAAGAAGTTTATATAACTGTAAGGGCAGTCCAGGTTTCAGCTTGTTTCGATGCTTCACCCAAAACAGGTGTAGCACCTCTAAAAGTAAGTCTAGATCCAGATTGTAGTACAGGTACAATTACAGGTTATAACTGGGCATTTGGAGACGGTTCAAGTGCAGCAGAAGTCAAACCTGAACACGAGTTCGACAAACCAGGAGTTTACCCTGTCACACTCGAGGTATCAGACAACGACAACAACGTATCGAGCACAACAATGAATGTCACAGTTACAGCAGAATAGTCCCACTCAGGGATTGATAAAAAACCTTAGATATGTTATAATTTAAGGATTAAGAAAGGATAAAAACAGGTTTAAAAACCAAAAAACAAAAACAAAAAAATGGAGGAAAAGATATACCCTTTACAGGTAGCTCAATCCAAGGAAATCAAATCCTTGATGACCAAAAAGGCCAAAAAGCCTGGCTTCAAGGACTGGATAAAAGGCCGAAAAAGCATGGTCATTGCAGTATCTGTAGTGGCACTTTTGGCTTTAGGAACAGTAATGTACGCAAGTGGATTGGGAGGGAGCTTGATGGGTTTGTTAGGGGATGATGCAGCTTCATTAACTGCTGTGCCAGAACAATTTAAACCATCATCTAACCAAAGTGTCGAAATCCAATACACTCTTCCAGCTGAATTCGGCACAGCATATGGCCTTCCAACAGAAGAAGCAACAGTAACTCTAAAAATATTAGATCCAGATGGCACCGAAATTAAAAAATTTGAGAAATTGCAAGCTACAAACACAGGCAGTTTTATATGGGGTGAGTCAGGCGAGCTAGAGTCTCTCTCTTCTGGGGAATACACATTATTCTTGAACGCATATGGAGGTCAAGGTACAGGTGTTGCTATAACTGCTTTCGAGACAATAACGGTTTTAGAAAAGACGGCAATAGAAGGTACAGCAGGAACAGCAGACCCAAAAACAACTATTTCAGTAAATGTGGTGCCGGAGGAGTTTACACCATCAGAAGACGAAGAAGTTGAAATCCAATACTCACTTCCAGATGGATTTGGTGAGGCATCGGGTCCTTTAACATCAACAGTAACAGTAACTCTGGAAATATTAGGTCCAAGTGATAACAACATCTTAACTACATCGGAACCTTCAAGCCCAGGTATCTTCACATGGGCTGGCTCAATTGGGGCAAATTATGTCTCACCTGGGGAATATTCAGTAAACTTAACCGCAACTGCAAACACAGGTGGTTTTGCATATGGTTCAACAACTATGACAGTACTGGCAGCGGCGGAAACAGCAACAGCAGCTATTGAGCCACTAGCCTTAAATCTAGAGCTGGACAAAGCTACAATTTTAGAAGGAGAAGGAATGGGCATAAATATAAATCCAACTCAATCTCTGTCTTTACATGAGATTCTTATAAAAAACAGTTCTGGGGCTTTAGTATTTTCTATACTAAAAAATAATTCAGAAGAGAACACCACAGGTAGTTATGCCTGGGATGGGAAAGATAGAAATGGGGAGTTTCTAGAAGTAGGTGTTTATAAAGTGGTCGTCACAGGAAAAGCTGCAGCAGGAGGTGAAGAAAAAACAGAAGAAAAAGCATTCACTATAACGGAACCAACACCAGGCTCAATCACAGTCTGGACAGAACCAGACACCATATGGCTCCCTGGGGAGATAACTGTCAAATGGGAAACAGAAGGGGACGTAAAACCAATAACCAATATAGAAATTTGGCATAGATACGGGATAGGAGGTCAAACAATGGTAGCAAATCCAGGCTATCCTATTGAATGTTCAGAAAACATTTGTTCAAAAACATGGTTATGGGAAGAAACTGATGACACTGCGATTGAAACAGGGGCATATTTTGTAGTAGTTGAAGATGAAAATGGAGTTAAAGGCCAAAGTGAAGATTTTCAAGTAAAAAAAACTTTAACCATAAATCTAAGCAAATACCAAGTAGAAGAAGGTGAAGGTTTCGAAATACAATTATCAACAGCTCCAAGGGGAACAATAACAGTATATGATCTAGCAATCGTAAGAGAGGATGGGTCTTTAGTTAACAACCTAGTTCCAGGCACAGGGTCAATAACAGTGTCAGGAGAAACAACAGAGACAGTAATCTGGGATGGAACGATAGACCAAAGGGAACAGGGAACAGATCCAGTAATAGCGGCTCCAGGCAATTATAAAGTTAGATACAAGCTAACATCAAAAGGTGATACTTATGAATACATTCCTTTCACAATCGTAGAAGAAGTAGTAATGGGGGTAACCATTGAGCCTTCAGGTTCAATAGAAATTTATGAAAGTGAAACAGTTTTTTTCATAGCTTTCATAAAAAACGGACAGAGCCCTTTGACATTCGATATAAACTATGGAGATGGAGAGGAGGAGTCAATATCTTCAAACCAGGGAATGATAGACTTCTTTCACGAATTTTCATTACCTCCTAATACAACCACAGAAACTTATACAGTCACAGTGGAAGTTACAGATGTTGAAGGGAAAATAGCCTCAATAGAAAAGCAAGTAACAGTAAACAAAAACGATTACCAAATCACTATCAATTCAACTCCTCTTGCTCAACAATATCAAGATCAACCAGTAAATATAGCAGTTGCAGTGACAGACGGTCAAACACCGTACAACCTGTTAGTTGATTATGGTGATGGCAGCCAAAAGGAAGCAAGAATGAATGTAGGTTCTGGTGTAGAATCTCATGATTTTACACACACATACGCAGAACCAGAAGTTTATACACAAACATTCACAGTAAATAAAGATGGTATAGGTGAAAAAGTAGCAACAAGAACATACACAATCCTAGAATCAAATGAAAATAAAACAGATCCTTTATTGTTCGATAAACTCACAATAGATCCTCCATTTCAACAAACAGTAGGCGGAGATGTAAGTATCACCGCAAAAGTAATAGGAGGCTCAGGAGAATACAATTACACTTACTACAGCTCAGTTGCACCTGATCCATTTGCATTGGGGGCGAATTCATACGTTAAGGCCAAAGAAGACTTATTTGTAGTTAATGATTTCCCGATTGGAAACTATTCTATCTATGTAGAAGTTCAAGACGTAAACAACCCAGATACAATAGTAAAGTCCATCATATCAGCATACAAAATAGTATCCGTCGAAGAAAATCCTTTAACATCAGTAGCCATTACAGCAGCCCCTCCAGGCCAACAAACATTAAATGGAGACGTCACAGTAACTGCAACTGCTACAGGAGGTTCAGGTAAATACAACTACACATACAAAGACGAAATGCCTAACGCAGTAGGTTTAATTCATCAAAATGTTGAAAACAATACAGATTCAAATATATTCCAACCTTTAAATGCAGGGGTTCATACTTTTTCTGTAACCGTAAGAGATGTAGAAACAGAAATAGAAATAAAAGAAACCATTACCTATACAATGGTGGAAGCAGACAACACAGCCAAAGCTTGCGCGAACGGAGTAGACGATGATGGTGACGGAAAAATCGATGCATACGACCCAGGTTGCGATTCCGACCAAGATGACGACGAACACAATACCGTTGACGACAACAACAATAACAATAACTATAACAACAACAACGACTACGAAATCTGCTCAAATGGAAAAGACGACGACGGAGACGGCAAAGTCGATTACCTCGACTCAGACTGTAAACTCCCAAAGAGTGCAGTGATGGACGTATACAACGCGACAGCTTCACCAAAATCATTCAACCCACACGTATACTCAAGCAAGATAAGTTGGTGGATGGACAAAGACGCATACGTTGACGTTGTAATAGAAGATCCACAAAGCAGCCTAGTTATTCAATTAGTAGACAATAAACTTCTAGACGATGGCTTCAACGAAGTTTGGTGGGAAGGAACAAAAGACAATAAAACAACAGGAACAATAGTTCCAGACGGAACATACAACTACGTAATAACAGCTACAAACAAAAAATACGAAACAGTCTCAGACACTCAAGAAGGAGTTATCACAGTTAGCACCTCAGACGGAGCTACTGGCGCACAAACTCAAGACATCGAAGACGTAAACACCGGCGGTGGAACAAGCGGTGTTGCTAGTGGAACAACAGGCGGTCAAACAACATTTGACCAAATCGCCCAAGCTTCAATGCAAAATGCACAAGCCGGCGAAACTGCAGGCACAGGTCCTGGAATCTTAGTATACTTCTTATTCCCATTATTTGCTTTCGCATTTAATCGGATTAAATCTTAAAAATATTTTTAAACACATTTATCATGACTGATGAAAATACAACATTGCCACCAGAAGACCTAAATAAAGGTACTGAAGGCGAGGCACCAAAAACTGAAGCTCCAGCGGAAACACCCGTGGAAGCACCTGCTACACCAGCTGAAGCTCCGGTTGAAGCTCCAACAGCAACTGTCGAAACACCAGCAGAAACACCTGCTGCAGAACCAGCAGCTGACATCGAAGTAAAACCAGCTGAGCCAGAAGTGCCAGCTGTCGAACCAGCGGCAACTCCAGAGGCACCTGCTGTGGAAGCGCCAGCTAAACCAGCTGAAGCACCAGCTCCAACTCCGGAAGCACCTGCTGCGGCAACTCCAGTCGAAACTGAAGCATCTGTTGACGCTCCTGCGCCAACTCCAGATGCTCCAGCAGTCGAAAGCTTGCTAGAACCAACAGAAGAACAAAAAGAAGAAGAAAGTTTCTTCAAGAAAAACAAACTTCTTTTAATAGGCGGAGTAATCGGGATTATCCTGATCGCAGTCACTGTAGGTGTTCTCTTGAGCTACAAAGATTCTGAAAATCTTGAAGGAATGATCAACAAGGTTATGCAGGAACAAGAAGCAGAGCAGATGACAGCACAATCAGAAGCTGCTATTCAAGAAGCATTGGAGGAAGAAGCACCGAGAGGAAAAGTTAAAGTGAATATCAACTAAATCGCGCCCCGAACTACTTCTCAACAAAAATTTTCTGAGTAGGATAAGCAAACTCGATCTTTTCTTTTGTGAAAGCGTCAAACAAACGATTATTCAGCTCCTGCTGAATATCCATGTACTCTTTGTAGTCATTCGAAAGGACGTAATATACGATCTCAAAATCCAAACTATGAGGGCCAAAACTCTCAAAATGAGCTCTATCAAACTCAGCTCCTTTTAGCTTTTTGAAAGCTCCCTCTATAATAGTAGGCACTTTTTTAACTTTGGCAGGCTTAGTCTCATAAGTTACACCCAGGTGGAACTCGACCCTTCTTTTCTTCATTCTCTTGTAATTCTTGATGACGGTGCTGACTAGCTTGTGATTTGGCATAATTAGCTCCTCTCCACTCAAAGAAGTGATACGAGTGGTCTTGATCCCAATATTTTTCACCGTTCCTTGTTGATCGTCCACAATGATAAAATCACCAATCTTAAAAGGTTTGTCCAAATAGATAGTAAAAGAACTGAATAAATCTCCCAAAATATTCTGCACAGCCAAAGCCACAGCGATACCTCCAATCCCAAGGCCAGTCACAAGGGGAGTAACTTCAACCCCAAAATGCGAAAGCAAAATCACAACACCAACAATCCAAACCACAGACTTAACAATCTTTGAAAAAACAGGTAGCAAAGCAGCTCCACCTTTTTCTTCTCGTTTTTTAGAAATCTTATCGAACCCATATTGAACAAAAGTGTTCGCAGCCTTGATTACTTCATACGTAACAAACAGTAACAAAATAATTTTCAAAGCAGCATCAGCCGTATCAGGAAGCTGGGGAAGGAAAGAAATAGAGTAGATCACAATAATAAAAAAGATAGGCCATCTGGCCGCAAGAACCACATCAACAAAAACTTCATCAAAGTCATTCTTAGTCTTCAACGTCAAATCATGCAGCTGTCTCAAAAACAGCGGAATGATAAGCCAAAAGAAGATGAAAACCACAAGAACCCCAATTCCAATAGCTACATAAACAGGGAAATTAGGACTATTCACAATGCTAAAATATAAATCGTAGAAATATGTGGGAACGCCACCTACTTTTGCTAGCAAATTATTCATACTATTATAAAACCATAATTCCCCTGATCAAAAAAGCCCAAGATTCTCCAAATACCCTCTTCTCATTGATAAAAAGAAAATAGGTTATATAATTCAACCTTATAAAGTTAAAAAAACAAAATGCCAGATCTTCAGGATAAAGATACAGAAGCAGGTAAAAGAGATGGGTACGATTTGGTAGATGCTTTAGATACCGCAGGTAAGAGGGACTACACAGGAAGTCTTCATCACAGATTTGTGCCTCTCGACACAATGGCGGGAGATATGCGAGAAACAAGAGCTGAATACATGGGCACAGACGCAGATTTGGTAGAAAGACTCATAGAAGGTAAAGCTACACCAGCAGAGGTAGATGGGCTAGTCGGACAACATCAAGCAGCACTAGATCAAATAGATGTGACGTCTGTTATGAGTGGAAAGTTGCAATTGGAAAACTTAGAAGATCTTGGGCTGATGTATTTGCAAAAAATATGTCTCAATTCTGCAGGCAGGATAAGGAGAAAGAACCAACCAGAGCTAACAAGTGGCGATCCAGGCAGCGCAGGCGCGCCCATAAGACAGGCAGAAATGGCAAAAATGGCAGAGATAAAAGCCGACAAATCATTTCCAGCTACAGAAAAAAAAGAACATCTAACAAGGCTAGGTTTTAAAGCATTGAAGACACTTGTGGAAAAAAGCACAACTCCACCTGCTTTTCTGGCTACTGCAGTCCTGAACGGATCCTATGACAAAAAACTTGGGGATATATGTCCGGGAGAATTCACAGAATTATTAGAGGTATGCGTGAAACGTTGCAACGATGTCGCATTTTTCGATGCATATTGCAGATTTAGATTGGAGAGAGGTGAAACTTCCCAAGTTCAAAAATTTATAAGAGAAAATGCCAGCAGTTTGATAAATCTACCATTGCACCTCTCAAGAACATTCAGAGAATGTGGAGACAAAAGCGACAAAACCAGACTAGAGTGGGTAAAACAAGTTGCGAAAAAAAGAAGAGGATTTACGGATTTAGTAGAATACTATTTTACATATCTGATCCAATACAAAGGCGACTACAAGGGTGCAAAAAAAAATCCTAAAAAGACTAAAAGAAAAACATGTTCCAGATGCAAGAACACATGAAGGAAAAAGCATGGGCAGGATAAAAGACAAAGCAGAAGAAGTTGGCAATGAATTAATTCCACCGTTCTTGCTAGATGCAGGGATAAACTTCGCAGCTGGAGAGGACGCTGACATAGACGCATCACGAAGTAAGTACGGAAGCAACATCAAAATTGTATTAGATAAACTGGGGGACTCTCCAGAAGAAGCTGCGGCCCTACTAAAAGAAATATACGATGATCCTCAAATGGGATTTTGGGAGTATCAACCGATAGTGGCAGCTTGTTTTGATAAATCTTTGGAAAAGAAAAATGGCCTTTTTGAGTTTAGAAATGCATTGACCGCACAAGAATTACCAATGCCAGCAGAATTACAGAATGTGTATTGGGCTAGAATGGTTGAGGATTGCTATACAACTGGTCAATACGACTTGGCCATATACATGTATGATTCTGCAAAAGCCTCAGGAAATCCTGTATTGAGAGGAATGAGCTACTACGCAATGAAAAGTTACTTAGAGCTCCAAGACAAAGATCCAGAGAATTTGGGCAAAGCAATAGATGTGGTTGTAGACAATATTGAACAATTCGAAGGAACAAAGTGGGAAGAGGAACTGTGGGAAAAAATCTTGCCATTATATAGAGAACACAGAGCAAGATTCGACGAACATCCAAATCTAGCCAAAATAGACGTACCAAAAAGAATATTTAAAAAAGCTTTGGCAGAGAATCCAGGAGATATAGATGCACACCTTACGTTCATTTATCTCTTGTGGCCAAAGAAAAAGGAAAAGAGGGGAAAAGGCCGGGAACTTTTTCCATTAGCAGAATTCAAAACAGCTCTAGGAGCAGTAGATCCAGAATCAATCAACGCAAAGGCCAAGAGAGAACTCACAGAACTTCACAAAGAAGCTCTAAATTACCTGATGGCTTCAAACAGACTCAAAGAAGCCTCAGAATTAATGACAGAACTTCCTTGGTTCGACCAAGATCCGGAACTGTTAGGAATATATTTCAAATTACTGACTCACAAAGCAATAAGTACACAGGGGACAGTCACCACAGCTTCAGCATTGAGAGTCCCCGGCATGGATGAAGAGGAAAGAGATGCTGTAATCCTTGAGGCAAGACAAAGGCACAGAATGGAAACACATCAAAACGCACACATAGGAGAGGTGCTTGCGACACACTTGCAAGATCATGGAGTTATAAGAGAAAAATTAAATGCAGTAAACTCAAGAAAAGCTTTCCTATCAAAAGAGCTCCACGAATTGATTAACGATATGGGTGCGGTCCTTAGTGATAACCACCTCAGGTCACAAATAGAAGCAAATTCAAATGAAGAATATCCCATAAGAAGCCAACTCCTAAGATCTCTTGGTGTAAGCAGTATGAGATTTGGAGTTACCGAAAGGGGGATACACGTCTACCTCACAACATGTGTTAGCGAAACAAGAAAAACCAACTTCGTATCAGAGCTACGTTTTGACAAAAACTTCAACTTAGTCGAACCAGATGAAACAATGCTTATGAACGCTGGAGACGTGAACCAAAGAATGGCATTTTTAATGTTGAGAGCAGGGGCATATCAAGAGCTCCTCAATATATGCATGGACACAGAGGATACAGCATTGGATAACATATTTTACGAAGACAATCCGGCCTTCACAGAGTTTACAAGAAGGTTCGAAAGTTACGGTGACGCTATGTCATGTCCAAGAGAAGATGTTCTATCATTAGTTGAACAAAACACCGCGACAAAAGAACTCGTAGAAGAACTTCTAGGAGGTTCTTACATGGAGTGGGCAGAAGCGTACGAGATAGACTTCATGGGATTAATCGAAAGATACAAAGAAGAAATCGATTCAAAAAGAGACCTGGATGATCCAGCATATCAATATATAATGAGAGTTGACCCAGATTCCCCACTGGCTTATTCAGCTGGCGCAAAAACTGTAACAATGTTCAACTCACAAAAAGGAGCAGAAATCTTAGCAGAAAAAGGAGTTTCCCCCGACATGATTGCAAAACTTGGATTCCCAAAAACAGAAAAAAACAATTTTGTAGGTTATTTCGAAATAATGTTGGAAATAGACGGAGAACAAAAAATAATCTCAGTAGTTTTGGACAAAAACGGAAACGCTGTGATTTTTGGAATAGGAGAAGAAGATCCATTATACAAAACATTGCATTGCGCAGTACTTGAAGCCTTTGCATTAAAAGTTGTTCCGGAATATAGGCCTTTTACAAGATTGTTCCTAGGAATGACAGACGAGGAACTCGCAGCCGACTCAGAAGTATCCGATCTAGAACGTGCCACAACGTTTACAAAAAGATCTCCTGAAATAGCGAGTCAGAGAGTAGCGAGAACGAAGAGGCGAGCTGCAGCTTCCGCAGTGGCAGGTGGAGAAGGTCGAAAAAGAAGAAGAACCCCAAAAACAAAGCTAGCATTGCTTGATGAAACCCAAGGAATGTTTAGCAGATTGGAACTTGCAGAAAGAGATATAAGTAAATGGAAGCTTTGCTTTGTAGTAAAAGGAGGTGAAGAAAAAGGACGATACGTGGATGTCCAAGGAATATTTGAGAGTATTAACGGGGCAAACCACGTAGATATAGAGATCTTGAAAATGCTATACGGCAAAGAATTAAGTGGTCTAGAAAAGGAGGCTATCATAAAAAAAGGAGGCAAACAGTTGTACCCTACATTTGATTTACCTGAAGAACTTCACAATTTCTTAAGGAAAAAACTGAGAGTACGTTTGAACAAAGGTGGAGTTTTGTATCGGTTGCCATTGGAAGCAAAACGTACAGAAAAGGAAGGAATAATTGTAGAAGAGAGAGAGGATGGATTCTACGAACTAAGACCTCTCATGGAAAGCAAAGGTAAAAAGATAAGAGGACGAAAGCCAAAAAATTCACGAAGAATAGAAAGAGACGGAAAGAAATACAACGAAAAAAAGATCCCAGTAGAAGCAAAAATTAAAATTGGTGGAAAGACATATTTCCTAGTTGTTTGGAAGATGTCAGGACGTAACAGGAAATTTTTCGACGAAGATTCAACAATAAAATTAAACAAAGAATCTCAAGAATTTCTACATGCAATAATCTATGACAAAAAAACAGGAGTTATCGTCCAACTAACAACAGCTGGCCCAACAGCAAAGCAACCAAACGGTGAATATCTTGATCTTCATTCAAGAGCATTTGCAAACATGAGTAAAAAGAAGGCTCCACCTGCTGCATTTTTGGATGCACGGGGTGCAAAAAAATTGAGAGAGTTGGTGAAGGAGGGAAAAGTTGTCCCAGAGGATTTGGCGGTTGAATTTTTGGAAATGGTTGTGCACACAGGATACAGGCAAGGTGAATTTGCAACACTAGGTGTCATGTTAGACACCCCAGGCAAAATAGAGAAATTTATAGTTACCAAAATGGTAAATGGAGTGACAGGTCAGCCTAGAAATCTCAAAGAAAGATTAAAGGAAATATTATCAGCCACAAGTGAAGAAGAACTTCCAGATGACACAGAAGAGGTAATAGATGCATTAGGTAAGGGCACAGAAACCACAACTCCAGTTTCAGATCCAGCGCCAGTAGACGACGATGATGCAGATGATGATGAAGCAGACTTTGATGCTGATTCGGATTCAGACTCAGAAGTAGATGAACCAGCACCAGATGACGATGAGGTTGATGACGATGAGGTTGATGACGAAGAAGAACCAGAAGCAGACGAACTTGATTTCGAACCAGATTCAAAACCAGCGCCAAAAGATGAAGAAGAGCCAGACACATCACCAAGATTAGAACCAAAACGACCACCACCTCGCAGAAAGGCCTCTCCACCACAAAGCACAACTGTTCTCGAAAGAGGTAAAACACCTGATTTCTTCAGGCAAATGATGGAAGATACGGATGACTAATAAAACTAATCCCCAAACCTCTCTATAGCCTTCGCCAACTCAGGCCTTGTCTTTGCATATTGAGCGATCGTCTTTTTCTTCTGCCAAGCCTCACAAGCCTGGACCAAAGCCATGGCTCCGGCACGAGTTCCATCAGGATGAGAATGACATCCCGCCCCCATAGTAGTGATAAAATCAGTCGAACCAAAAGCATCGATCAGACGAGCCAGTTTCGTAGGGTTTAGTCCACCAGAAGCGATAGGAGCACAAGGTTTCATTCCTTTCCAATCTTGTTCATAGAAGAATCCTTGAGATTTCTTATCAAAAGCTGAATGAACAGCAGTGATATCCTCACGAACATCGCCTTTCATTTTGCCAATACCAGCGGTTCCCGTATGAATTCCAGAAGAACCAGCCAACCTACCAAATTTAGTCAAAATCGGCACAGAATACCCAAACGCATTTTCAGGTCTAGTATAAGCACCGTGTCCAGCACGATGGAAATGCAAGAACACATCCGGAAATTTCCGACGAATAGTCTGCACCGCAGTCCAACCCGCAGTAACCCCATCAACCAAGAAAGCATAGCTTCCGCGCTTCATAGTCTTTCGAACAAACTTCGCCCTTTCAATCATAGTATCCAAATCCGAAGCTGAAATATTTATAGAAAAAACCTTTTTATGACCCGTCTCCTTCACAACTTTTCTCATTTGTTTATTGACCTCACGAATCACATCCTTGAAGGGAGCAAAAACCTGATCAGCCTGAGGTTCATCAAATTTCACAAAATCACCACCACCTGCCCAAAATTCATAACACACCTTCGCAAATTCAACAGGTTTCAATCCAATCTTAGGTTTAACAATAGTTCCAAGAATAGGGCGATTCCCAATCCCCAAATATTTTTTCAAATCTCTCAAAGTATAAGCAGGTCCGTCAAACTGATCCAAAAACCGTTTAGGAAACCAAACATCCTCCAGCCTCAAACCGTTCAACGTAGACATCCCGTAAACATTCCCCGCAATATAAGTCATCACATTCTGCACATTCCCACCCCGATCAAAAATCTCCAATGGATAAGCCAAAAACGCCAATTTCTTCTTTGGATCGATCTTGTACACACGCGCATTCAAATCATCAGAAAAAGAAGTCGCCGTAGAAACACGCATATTCGATCCAGTACTAGATTCAGCCGCGACCTCAGTCGCCAGCCCTTTGAAATCTTCACCTTTCGCCGGCAGCATAGTAAAAGCCGCGAGCAAATATTTACCTGAATAAAGTTCTTTTTTTGTTAGGCGTAAGCCAAGATACTGTTTTTGCATAGGAGGGGAGGGTTAGTTCGAAAAAGATTATAGCACAAAAAAACAGCGATTGAATCGAAATCCAACCGCTGTCTTTTATTTTTAGAAAAGGATTACTCTTCTCTTGGTCTAGCAACGTTAACTTTGATCTCACGACCATCAAGTTCTTTACCATCCCACATTTCAATCGCAGCTTGAGCTTCTTCTTCAGAAGCCATAGTTACGAACCCGAAACCTTTTGAACGTCCACTAGCTCTATCAGTGATGATAACAGCTTCTTCAACGGTTCCAGCTTGTCCGAAAGCCTCTGTGAGACTTTCTTGAGTAGTTGCCCATGCAATTCCACCCACGAATAATTTGTTGTCCATCTAATGTACTGGTTAAAAAATAGATGAAGTGTAAAACAATCTATTTTCACCATACACTAGCACAGGAAAACACTAGTTTTACGCAAGTTTAATACAGCAAATAAAGTAATAGCGCAAGGGGAAATTGTATTTTTGGCAAATTTGCCGAAAATTCCGAACTTGATTAAGCCCGTCTTTTCTCCTCTTTTCCATTAACATATACCCTCATATCAGGTACGATTTGCACTCTCGCAGGCCCAGCCTCCATCTCAACATTCAGATCAAAAGGCTTTGGCGGTAGTTTTCCAAGCGATTCAAAAAGCTTCTGATTTGCATGCGCAATATCTTCCTCAGCCTTCATTTTCATCTCTTTTAATTTTAGGTAAGATTCCTGATCCGTCAGGTCCCGCAGCGCATCATCCTCGAAATCTTTGACCTGGGCTTTCATTTCTTTAGCCCCTCTTTTGAGGTCTTCGTAGCGATCGTCCTCGATTTTTTCTTCGTATTTAATGTCTTTTTTTATCTCTTTCAACTTTTCTTTAAGCTTCTCAATATCTTTGATAATAAGGGCAATTGTATCTTCGATCATAGGTGTAGGGGGTAAATGGGGTAAATAAAAAGGCCCAATGGGCCAGAAGTTGGAAATAAATTAACACAAACTGCGCACGATTTCAAAATCATATGCTATCATTAAGCCATGACAAAAATAACATCCATATTAGCATTTTTCATACTTTCGCTAGTAGCTGTGCAAAGCTCATTTCAGAGCTCATTCGCTTTTACCGACGTCTCAGGAAATTCAAAATATTACGAGGCAATCTCAGGTCTAGAATCTTCAGACATCGTCGATGGAAACCCAGACGGTACTTTCGAACCAGCCGAATCAATAAACAGAGCCGAGTTTCTGAAAATAATTGTCGAAGCCCAATACAACAACATCCAAGGCTCAGGATGTTTCCCCGATGTCCCAGCAAAATGGTTTGAGAAATACATATGTTTCGCAAAATCAGAAGGCATAGTGGACGGCTACGACGACAATACTTTCCGCCCAGGAGACACCATCTCTCTGGCAGAAGGAACCAAAATCTTACTAGAAAGCTTAAACATGAAGGTCTCTCCTGTACAAAACACAAAATGGTACACACCATACATGCAAGTAGCAGAGTCAATGTATCTGATCGGAAACCTAACCAACGATCCAAAAAAAGAACTAACAAGAGAAGAGGCCGCCCAATTGATATACAATTCTCAGGAAGAAACCATGCCTTCCACTCCGACCCCGGTCGAACCTCCAACCCCGACCGAAACCCCGACCGAAACCCCGACCTCAGGCCTATTCGATGAAGAATACACACATCTCCCACCAGGAAAATGGGATTGGAACAACGCTGACAACGATTTCGCAAACTACAGAAACTTCGAAACAAACATCGGAAAATTCAACCCACTCAAAAACAACGATGGAGAGCAATACGGCTGGGAACTCATCGGCAACAATCCAGATGCAATAGAATTCGACGGTCCAGCTATGTATTTCTACGGATCTAGCGGCACAGACCTCATAAATCTTGGAGCAAGAGGTTCAATCCACAGTTTTGGAGATGGAAACCTAGCAGGCGGTGATGACGTACTGGTTTTCGAAGAATCATACAGCCTCGATTTCAGGACAGGGTCAAGCCTAGACAATTCCGACCAAGACGACGACTTAGTAATAGGAGGATGCACCCCAAACACAGACACAAGCTTCGATATAGAAACAACCACAATCCACACAGGTCCGGGATCAGACACAGTATTCATCAGAGACATGGAGCGAGCAGCAATAGACGCTGGAAATGGGTCAAATGGAAGGACGGACTCAATCGATCCAAACGATGGAGACGACGTCGTTGTATTCAGAGGCAACATGCTGGACTTCAGGTTTTTTGGAGGCAATGGAGATGACACAGCAGTATGGTACGTAGATGAACCAAACCAAGACACAACTTGGCTAGGTCCAAATTTCTTTGGAGGAGGTGGTGATGGAGATGCGTTGTGGGAAGACGAAGGCACTGACACTCTGGTATTAGTAATCCCAACCGACACAACCATCACAACCACAACTCCAACACAACCAGGCGAAGTATTGGTACGCACATTGGCAGGATATCCCACAGAGCCAGATATAGACGCACCAGTCGACCACGACTCATACGCAAGATACTGTATGACTTGTGGAATAAGCCCAGAAGGCAAAAAAACAATCACAGTAGAATACAACAACAAAGAAGGCACAGTCCGTACCGGATATTTCTGGCTCACAGATATGGAGCGCCTCCAAATAGGAGTAGGCTCAAATGCAAAAGTCTACGAGCTAGATTCAGTAAACGGAACAGCAACACTAAACACATCTCTTCCAAAATTCACACCTCCGGAAGTCCCAGAAGGGTATTGTAAATAAGCTTCACTTCGAAGGCAAAAACCCCTTGACATTTCTTCGCCACCTGTGTTAATGTTTTAGCACGTTAAAACACTAAGCGACAATGAATAAAGCAAAAAACAACAACCAGGCGTCCAAAGAATTGTACGAAGCTATTCTCGAATTACAGTCTGTTGATGAATGTAAAAAATTCTTCAGAGATCTTTGTACGCTCTCAGAATTAACTTCAATGGTTGAAAGATTCCAGGTCGCAAAAATGGTGGACAACAAAACTCCATATCGAGAAATAAACAAAAAAACAGGTTCAAGTACAGCCACTATCACTCGTGTAGCCCATTGGTTGCATCATGGAAAGGGTGGTTATAACCTTGTACTTGATAGGATGAAATAAATCCAAGACACAAAGTTTATAACGACCCTCCAGACGACAGAGGGTTTTTTTATTAATAAATTCAAATTTAACCAAAATTACAATGAAAAAAAATGAATCAAAAATCGAACCAAAAATCCTAAAAGGTACGAGAGACTTCACGCCAGTAGAAATGGCAAAAAGAAATCTCGTTATGGCCAAAATCCGAAAAGTTTTCGAAAAATTCGGATACGACGCCATCGAAACCCCAATCATCTGCCCAGCAGAAACGATCCTGGGGAAATATGGGGATGAAGGCAATCGCTTAACCTATAATTTTGATGACGCAGGTGGGAGACGTATTGCGCTGCCATTCGACTTAACAGTCCCATTTGCCAGATTTTTTGCAGCAAATTGGAGAGAGCTAACTCTTCCATTCAAAAGATACCAAATCCAAAGAGTTTGGCGCGCAGAAAAACCGCAAAAAGGACGACTCAGGGAATTTTATCAATGCGATATCGATATAATAGGGACAAGAAATCTCACTGCAGAAAGTGAAATAGCCGCAGTCGTAGTCGAAGTATTCAAAGAGCTCGGTTTAGAATTCAGAATAAAAATAAATTCTAGACGGCTAATGAATACAGTTCTAGAGCGTTTCAATATCCCCGAAGAAAAACGTATAGGAGTGATAACAATCATAGATAAGATACTGAAAATAGGAGAAGAGGCCGTGATAGCAGAAATTAAAGCTTTAGGCGTAGAAAACCCAAAAGAAATTTTAGAACTTCTCAAGCCTGAGAAAAACACAAAAACAACTTTAGAAAAATTCAAAGAATACGACCTAAAGGAAATAGAAGAATTCTTCGAAAATTGTGAGAATCTTGGAATCTCAGCAGAATATTTGGAATTCGATCCGTCCCTAGCCAGGGGATTGGACTACTACACAGGAATCATCTACGAAGTTGTAAGCAAAGACTCAGATTTTGGGACAATATGTGCAGGAGGCCGATACGACAATCTATGCGGACTTTTTTGTAAGGAAGATTTCTCTGGACTTGGAGTGGCATTTGGATTTGAAAGAATAATGCTTCTTTTAGAAAAAACAGGTGCATTCAAAGACATCCAACTCAATTCAAAAGTTTTGGTAACTATTTTCGATGAAGAATCTAAAAAAGATTCCTTGAAAATCTACGCAGATTTAATAAAAGCAGGCATAAATTCTGAAATCTATTTTGAGCCTGAAAAATTAGGAAAACAAATGAAATATGCCGACAAAAAACGCATTCCTTTTGTTGTCATAAGGGGCTCTGAGGAAATTGAAAAAGAAGAAGTCACCATAAAGTTCATGAACAGCGGAAAACAGAAAACAATTCCTCGTACTCAACTAACATCATATCTATCAAATTATTATGAATCAAAAGAATAAAAAAATCAGAATTGCCATACAAAAAAGGGGGAGACTCCAAGAACCAAGCTTAAATTTCCTGAAAAACTTAGGACTAAAATTCAAGCCAAACGGGAGTAAACTCATAACTCTTTGTACAAATGCAAACGTGGAAATATTGTACGTGAGAAACAGCGACATCCCTCAATATGTGAAATACGGCGTCGCGGACTACGGCATAGTTGGTGAAAATGTTTTGATAGAAAAAAAAGCCAAACTCAAAATAATAAGAAGACTTGGGTTTGGAAAATGCAAACTAATAATAGCCGTTCCAAAAAAATCTAATATCAAAACCATAAATGACCTGAGCGAGGAGCGAATAGCAACGTCATATCTGAATACCCTCAAACAATATCTCAAAAACAAAAAGATCAACGCTTCAACCATAGAGATTAATGGCTCGGTAGAAATTTGTCCGACTCTCAACATGGCGGATGCAATTTGTGACATAACCCAGACAGGAACAACTCTAAAAGAAAACAACCTTGAAATCATAGAGAAAATTCTGGATTCAGAGGCTGTGCTGATAGAAAGCCCTTTTACAAATCAAAATTTAACCCCAGAGCAATGGAAAAATATTACCTAGAAAATTTAACCACAACCCAAGTAGACGAACTTACAAAACGTCCGGCAATCGATTTCAAATCTGTATTCGCCACCGTTCGCAAAGTCCTGGAAGACGTGAAAGAAAACGGCGACAAAGCCGTAAAAGCGTACACAAAAAGATTCGATGGGGTCGAGGTTGAAAATATCGAAGTAAGTAAAGAAGAAATTGCCGCAGCATGCAGCAAAATCGAACCAAAAACCAAAGAAGCTTTTGCAATAGCAGCATCAAACATCGAAAAATTTCACGAAACACAACTCACGGACACCCAACCTATAGAAACAAGCAAAGGCGTAAAGTGCTTCAGACAATCCAGACCAATCGAAAAAGTGGGGCTATACATCCCAGGAGGAACAGCACCATTGCCATCGACTGTCTTGATGCTGGCCATACCAGCAAAACTCGCCGGCTGCAAAGAAATCACAATGTGCACTCCACCCGACAAAAACGGCAAAGTTCCGGACATTATATTATACGCAGCAAAACTCGCTGGCATCGACAAAATATACAAAATAGGCGGAGCACAAGCCATAGCTGCAATGGGCTATGGTACAGAATCAGTCCCAAAATCATACAAAATTTTTGGACCTGGAAACCAATACGTCACAGCAGCCAAGATGCTCCTGTCCATAGAACCAGGAGGCGCTGCCATGGACATGCCCGCAGGTCCATCAGAAGTCCTTGTAGTGGCAGACGAATCCGCAAACGCAGAATTCGTAGCGGCAGACTTGCTCTCACAAGCCGAACACGGAACAGATTCTCAAGCTGTTTTGGTATGTACAGACAAAGAAAAAACTGCAGAAATCCTAGAAGAAACAACAAAGCAATTAGCAAAGCTACCTCGTCGCGAAATAGCAGAAGCTGCATTGAAAAACAGCTTTGCGCTCATAACAAAAACCATAGAAGAAGCGCTTGGTTTCTCAAACAAATACGCACCAGAACACCTGATCCTAAACACAAAAAATGCAAAAGAATACCTAGCACAAATCGAAAACGCAGGTTCAGTATTCATTGGCGCATATTCCTGTGAATCTGCAGGAGACTACGCGAGCGGAACCAATCACACACTACCAACATACGGTTACGCAAGATCGTATAGCGGAGTAAGCGCAGATAGTTTTATCAAAAAAATCACATTCCAAGAACTAAATGAAGATGGCATCCGGAATCTCGGACCAGTAGTCGAAAAGATGGCCGAGGTAGAACAATTGCAAGCTCACAAAAATGCGATGACCGTAAGGACGAAGTCACTAACCCAAATGAAATGACTAATTTAGCCAACCTAAACATACAGGAAATGAAACCTTATTCTCCGCCACTAGAAGGACGGCGAAGTTACGAAGGCAAACTCCTCGATTTTAACGAAAGAACTGTCCCAATAAGCCGAAAAGTTATAAAGGCCTTGAAGGGTTTTATGAAAAAAGACAGGATGCAGATATATCCAGAATACGAGGATTTATGCGAAAAGATTGCTGAATATTCAGGCGTGGTTCCAAGTCAAGTCATGCTCACAAACGGCTCAGACCAAGGAATAGATTTGATTTTCCGTACATTCACAACAAAAGGCAGCAAAGTGGTGATCCCTTCCCCAAGTTTTGCTATGTTTTATCAATGTGCCCAAGTCGAACAAAACGAAATAATAAAACCAGCTTACCAAGACGATGGATCTTTCCCGAAAACTGAAGTTTTGGAAGAAATTGAAAAAGGTGCAAAGCTCATAATAATCTGCAATCCAAACAATCCAACCGGAACAGCAATCTCACTAGAAGAAATAGAAGAAATTACCCAAAAAGCTCTAAGCAAAAAAGCAATGGTTTACGTAGATGAAGCCTATTTTGAATTTTGCAAAATCACAGCCGTAAACCTTACAAAACAATATCCAAATCTGATAGTAACAAGAACATTTTCAAAAGCATTCGGACTAGCAGCATTGAGAATTGGATACACCATTTCCTCACTACAAAACATAGAAGAAATGCTAAAAGTCAGAGGCCCATATGACATCAACATGTTTGCGACCAAAGCAGCGGAGGCCTCCCTCGACGATATAAATTCTCTGAACAAGTATGTAGATGAGGTCATGAACAAGGCAAAGCCAATGGTCGAAGATTTCTTCAACAAAAACAGAATAGAATTCATTCCATCAAGGGCAAATTTTCTGTTATTCAAAACAGATAATCCTCCTGATGTAACTGAAAAGCTCAAAAAAATGGGGTTTCTTACACGGCCTCGTAACGGAGCAATTCGAGTGACAATCGGAACCGTTAAACAAATGAAAAATTTTATTAACCAATTCAAAAATGTCTAAAAACTCAACATCAAAATACGCATTTATAGACAGGGACGGAACCCTGATATATGAACCACCGGAAGATTTTCAAATCGACAGCCTTGAAAAGCTCAATATATTCCCAGGCGTCATAGAAGGTCTCAAAAAGCTGCTCAAAGATGGGTTTCGTCTTATATTAATCAGCAACCAAGACGGCCTTGGGACAAAATCATTTCCGAAAGAAGATTTTGAAAAACCACAAAATGAAATGCTCAGGATTTTAAAAGAAGAGGGCATAGAATTCGAAGAAATTTTTATTTGCCCTCACCTTCCAGAAGATAACTGTGAATGTAGAAAACCAAAAACCGGGCTCACCGACGAATTCATAAGGTCGGCAAACATAAATACAAAAGAGTCATTTGTTTGTGGAGACAGAGATAGTGACAAAAAATTCGCGAACAACTTGGGGCTAAAATTTGTAGAACCACAATTATTATTTGGTAGAAACGCTGTCGTGGTAAGAAACACAAACGAGACCAAGATAAAATTGCAATTGAACCTTGATGGCACAGGTCTATACGACATCGACACAGGGATAGGATTTCTGGACCACATGCTGGAACTCTTTTCAAGACACTCATTAATTGATCTCAAAATAGAAGCCAAAGGTGATCTCAAAACAGACGAACACCACACAGTCGAAGACATAGGCATAACACTCGGACAAGCCCTGAAACTCGCTCTCGGAAACAAAAAAGGCATCCAAAGATACGGATTCCTGCTCCCGATGGACGAAAGCCTGGCCGAAATCGCAATGGACCTAGGAGGACGTTCGTACTTGGTGTGGAACGCCGAATTCAAAAGAGAACGCATAGGCGATATGCCGACCGAATTATTCGAAGACTTTTTCCAAGCTATTGCGGACAATCTAGAGGCAAACCTACATATCAACCTGAAATACGGAAGAAATGAACACCACATGGCAGAGGCGATCTTCAAAGCATTCGCAAAAACAATGAGATTCTCAGCAGAAAAAGATCCACGTACCCAAAATTTATTACCAACAACTAAAGGAAAATTATGATCCAAATCATCGACTACGGAGCGGGCAATATAAAAAGTGTCCAAAACGCTCTAAAAAAACTAGGGATAGAATCAAAAATCATCAGTTCAGTAGAAGAACTGAGAACTGACTGCAAAACAATTTTCCCAGGAGTAGGGGCTGCAGGAAACGCAATGAGCGAACTCGAGAAAAGAGGCTTCGCCCAAACCATTCCCCAAATTCAAGCTCCATTCCTGGGGATTTGTCTCGGCATGCAGTTGTTGATGGAGTCCTCAGAAGAAAACGAGACGGAATGTCTAGGAATCATAAAAGGAAAAGTCCGCAAATTTCAAAACAAACCGCCAACCCTCATCAAAATTCCACAAATAGGTTGGAACAAAGTTTCAACAAAATCCGCCGAGCCATTATTCAAAGATATTCCCGACCAAAGCTATTTTTATTTCGTAAATTCCTATTACGTAAGTCCAGATTCAGACCAAGTCTCAACTCAGATTGGCGAGACCGCCTACGGGATCAATTTCGCATCAGCCATAAACAAAGAAAATTTCTACGGCGTGCAATTTCACCCCGAAAAATCGGGAGAAATAGGCCTGAAATTACTCAATAACTTTTGTAAATTATGTTAATCATACCTGCAATAGATCTCATAGATGGGAAATGTGTGCGCCTAAGCCAAGGCGATTATTCTCAAGTCAAAAATTACGACCAAGACCCAATTGAAGTTGCCCAAAAATTCAAGAAACAAGGCATCAACTTCATACACATTATTGATTTGGAAGGAGCAAAAGAGGGAAAGCCGATAAACTTTCCCAAAACAGCTGAAGTTGCAGAGACAACAGGTTTAGCAATCCAAACCGGAGGAGGAATCCGAACCTTCGAAGATGCTGAAAAAATCCTAAATAGCGGAATTAAAAGAGTGATCCTGGGCACTTCAGCCCTAGCCAACCCAAAATTAGTCAAAGACTTGGTCAGCAAATTCGGTGCAGATAGAATCGTCGTCTCAATAGACGCAAAAGACGGAATAGTAATGATAAAAGGATGGATTGAAAAAAGTGATCTAACCCTCGAAGAAGCTTTTGAAAAACTAAAAGATACTGGCTTAGAAATCATAATATTCACAGACGTAAAAAGAGATGGAATGCTCAAAGGGATAAATCCAGAAAACATAAAAAAAGTCCTCAATAAAGGTTTCAAAATCATAGTAGCAGGAGGTGTAACAACACAGGAAGATATAGACCAACTCGAAACCCTCAACGTATACGGGTGCATCATCGGAAAAGCTTTGTACGAAGGGAAAATCAATCTCCCAAACCCAAACCCAAAACCAAACACTCTCTCGAAACGCATAATTCCATGCATGGATATAAAAGAAGGCAGAGTCGTAAAAGGCACAAATTTCATAAACCTAAAAGACGCAGGAGACCCTGTCGAATTAGGAAAGTTCTACAGCGATATGGGTGCAGATGAACTGATTTTCCTCGATATCATGGCAACAGTTGAAAAAAGAGATACTCTCTATGAATTAGTAAGAAGAATTTCAGAAAACATAAATATCCCATTTACTGTTGGCGGAGGAATAAATACTTTAGAAGATATCAAAATACTTCTACAAAACGGTGCAGACAAGATCTCAATTGGCTCGAAAGCAGCAAAAAATCCCAACTTCGTAAAAGAAGCCTCTCAAAAATTTGGTTCTCAATGCATAGTCATATCAGTCGACCCAAAAAAAATCGATGGGAAGTGGAAGTTGTTCATAAAAGGTGGACGTGAAAACACAAATATAGACGCAATAGAATTTGCAAAGCAGATGGAACAATCAGGGGCGGGGGAGCTACTTGTAAACTCATTAGATCGCGATGGAATGAAAAATGGATACGACATCCCTTTATTGAAAGCCATCACAAGCGCAGTAAACATTCCCGTCATTGCTTCAAGTGGCGCAGGCTCAAAAGAGGATTTCCTAGAAGCATTTGAGGAAGCAAACGTAGACGCAGCTCTAGCTGCAAGCTTATTTCACTATGGAGAAATCCAAATCCCAGATCTCAAAAAATATCTGGCCAAAAAAAACATAACCATAAGAATATGAAACCTACTAACAAATTAAATTTCGAAAAACTAGATGGACTAATCCCTGCGATCGTGCAGGATAGCTCAACCATGCAGGTCTTAATGCTAGGCTTCATGAACAAAGAAGCATACGAGCAAACTATAGAAACCAAGAAAGTGACTTTTTGGAGTAGAACAAAAAAACGTCTTTGGCAAAAAGGCGAAACTTCGGGGGATTATCTTGAAATTCTCGACATAAAAACAGACATAAAAATCGACTGCGACAATGACACCCTCCTGATTCTCGCCAAACCACAAGGTCCAACTTGTCACAAAGGATCAGCTTCTTGTTTTGGAGAAAAAATTCCCAGAGAAAACACATTCTTCCTCAAGGAATTGGCCAATCTGATAAAAGATCGCAAAGAAAAACGACCGGAAAATTCATACACGACAACTCTATTCGAAAAAGGACTGAACGAGATCGTCAATAAAGTTGGAGAGGAAAGTACAGAAGTCATAGTTGCGGCATTAAACGAAACAAAACAAAGACTGATCGAAGAATCTGGAGATCTTCTATATCACCTGATAGTTTTGTTGGCCGAAAAAGACATCGAACTGGATAAGGTGATTGAAGAATTAAGAGGAAGAAGTTGACTTCCACCACCCAACAACATACCATGGACCTATACCTAGGGTGTAGGTCCATTAAACCAAACAACCATGAAAGAGCCATTCAAAAAAACTCACTTGCTCATCTCAAGAAAGCGCAAGGGATGATAAAGAAAGTGATCACCATGATTGAAGAAGATGCGTATTGCATGGATGTACTGCAGCAAAGTTTAGCCGCGACAGGTTTCATAAAGTCGGCAAACAAAGTGATCCTCGAAAATCATTTGAACTCGTGTTTCAAAGCTGGGATGCAAAGTAAGAGCGATGCTAAACAGCAAGCCCTGATAGACGAAGTCTTAAGGATTATGGACAAGACATAAACTATGAAATATTTAGCAACATTTTTAGGAGTTTTAATATCATGGAGCGTAATGTTTGCTCCTATTGTTCATGCTGAAGATGTAGCCGAAGATTCTTGCGAGACAGAGGACGAATCGCAGATTGATTGTTGTTTCTCAAGCAACATGGATAAGAGCGTCAATATCTCATTCAACTTCAAACACAATTTCAAGCACGTACCACCACCTCAAAACTTCAATCAAAACCCATTCCCAACAAAATACTACAAACCATCTCTAGTAAATAAACCGATGCCCGCCATCAAGGAAGAAAGAACCGTAAGATTGGAATAGAAATGTTTGCATCAAATTTGCATCAATTTCTAATCAATTCTTAATAAAAATTCGCATGAAATTTAAAAAGATAAAATCATTATCACTAATTATAATTGGCGCTTTGTTCTTGGCCGGATGTCACACATCAGAGCTATCCGAAAAATTCGAAACAGACGTCGTAGTCTACAAATCTCCAAATTGTGGGTGCTGCGGACAACATAGTGCATACATGGAAGACGAAGGATTCAATGTAGATATCCTCCTCACGGAAGATATGGAGGCGATAAAGCAAAAGTACAACATCCCAAGAGAAATGCAGAGCTGCCACACAGCCATAGTTGGAGATTACTTTGTGGAAGGGCACATGCCTATCGAAGCAATAGTTAAACTTTTGGAAGAAAAACCATCTGTTGACGGAATAGCTTTGCCAGCAATGCCATCAGGATCTCCCGGTATGCCTGGTCCAAAATTAGAGCCTTTTACTATACATCAGTTAGTTGATGGAGAGGCTTCAATTTACACCGTTTTATAACTACCATTTAAAATTTTAAAATTATGAAAAATAAATTTGCACTTATGAGTTCACTAATCGTTGTTACTGTCTTGGCCACAGGTGGTCTGGCAATTTTCACAACAGTAATCCACGCCGAAAGTATGGAAGAACAAAGAGAACATTTCGTAGAGATGAAGGGTTCAATGATCGGAGAAATGATTCATGACGGAGACTATATGTGTTGTTTAGAAACCCCATGCACATATTGTATAGAAAAAACGCCGGGTCATGGCGAAGGAGCCACATGTACCTGTTTGGACGACGTTGTTAATGGTCGACACCCTTGTGGAGAATGTATCGGGGAGATTATGGAAGGGCATGGCAATAAGTTTTTGTCACAATATTTTGCCAGAGCAATTGCCGAAGAAATGGGTGGTCAGTATCATGAAATTTTTAAACATATGATGTTCGATAAGTACCAAATCTCTATCGAAGATCAACTATAAAAATCTATACTGATTAACCTAAAACAATTCTCAAAATAACAGAGATAATTGTCGGATAAACAAAAGCAAACATATACCACCTCCTGAACCAAGGGATGTTAGGATCGTTGAAAGGAGATGTTGATAAATCATGTTTACCATCGAGAAGATCCTCTATAGGTGTGTCTACAGAGATAGGAGTTTTCTTCTTAAAGAATGAAGGAAATTTCATAAACAAATGATACTTAGACGGCTCTCCCAAGTCAAGACTTGCCAAAATCGCGTTTTTATGTTGCTTTTTTATTTATATATGATAGTCTGCACGCTCGAAACCACCAATTATGAACAATACATTGAATACATTCAACGATATGGGCTTGAATCCTATGATTCTCCAGGCTCTAGCAGAACTTAATTTTGAAGAACCAACTCCAATTCAAAGTAAAACTATTCCTCATCTGATAAGTTCAGAAAAAGATTTAATAGCTTTGGCTCAGACTGGTACAGGTAAAACTGCAGCATATTCTTTGCCTATGGTTCAGAGATTGGCTGACGATACTGATACGGTTCAGGCTTTGATCCTGTGCCCAACACGTGAATTGGCGATTCAGATCAGCAATGATATCGAGAAATACATGAAATATATGCACGGTGCCAAGGTAACCGCTGTTTTTGGTGGTGAAAGGATCGACAAACAGATCCGAGCATTGAAAAAGAAGCCACAAATCGTGGTAGGTACTCCAGGTAGAGTCAATGATATGATCAATAGACGTGTACTCAAAGTTGAGTCACTTCGATGGCTTGTTTTGGATGAAGCTGATGAAATGTTGAATATGGGATTCAAGGAGGAATTGGACGAAATTTTGAAAAATATGCCAGAGGACAAGCAAGTTTTGTTGTTTTCAGCAACAATGGACAAACAGATCAGACGAATCGCTAGCAATTACATGAAAACTCCAGAAGAAATAACAGTAGGATCAAAAAACAAAGGAGCAGAAAACGTAAAACATTTTTACTATGTTGTTCACGAAAAAGACCGTTATCAAGCATTGAGGCGAATAGCCGATATGAATCCAGATATCCACGGGATCGTTTTTTGTAGGACTAGAAGAGAAACACAGCAAGTTGCAGACAAACTGATGCAAGATCATTATTCTGCAGAAGCTATTCATGGAGACATCTCCCAAGCACAGAGAACTACAGTAATGAACAAGTTCCGTGACAAGAAAATCCAACTACTTGTGGCGACAGATGTGGCTGCGAGAGGGATCGACGTGCAGGGACTGACTCATATTGTCAATTATACTCTCCCAGAGACTACAGAAGCGTATTTGCATCGTAGTGGTCGTACAGGGCGAGCCCACAACCTTGGAAGTTCCTTGGTTATAGTGAATATGCGTGAACAATATCGAATTAGGAATTTCGAAGGCAAGATAGGTAAACCATTTGAAAAAATGGCAATTCCTACAGGCGAAGATGTTTGCGAGAAGCAATTGTTTGGTTTAATAGATAAAATTATAAAAATAGACGTGAATGAAGAACAAATAGGTAAATATTTGAACTTAATAAGCAAAAAATTTGAAAATATGGACAGGGAGGAGATGATCAAAAAATTCGTCTCAGCAGAATTCAATAGATTCCTAGACTACTACAAAAACGCAGCAGACTTGAACTCACGTGCAGGTACAGAAAGAAGCGAACGCTCAGACAAATCATCAATTTTATTCGCACGTTTCAAGATTAATGTAGGCCGCAATGAAGACTTAAATCTAAAAGATTTATTCCAATTTATGAACAGCCAACCAGAACTTCGAGGCGTAGAAATTGGAAACATCAACCTCAATGACGACTTCACTTTGGTAGAAGTTGACCAAAAATTCAAAGAGAAAGTAATGACATGTTTCTCTGAAAGTCATTTAAATGGTATTGAGGTGGAAATCTCATGTGAAGAAACTGGGATCAGATCATCTAGACCATCAAGACCACCAAGTCGAGGACGTGGAGGACCAAGCCGAGGTCGAGGCGGACCAAGTCGAGGACGTGGAGGATCAAGCCGAGGTTACCGACCTCAAGGCGGATCACGTGGAGGCTCTCACAAAGATCGCCCTCGCGGAAATACTCAAAGACGTCCTAAAAGACGTTAATTACCTAAAACAACAGAAATGGATACATATAATGTTGCGATTGTTGCTCATGTAGATCATGGAAAAACCACCCTAGTAGATGCACTTTTGAAAGCTAGTGACGACTTCGACACTCACAAAGGGCTAGACGATAGGGCAATGGACAGCAACGACCAAGAAAAAGAGCGCGGAATCACGATTTACGCAAAAAATGCAGCCATCACACACGAAGGCAAAAAAATAAACATAGTAGACACTCCTGGCCATGCAGATTTTGGTTCAGAGGTAGAACGTGTTCTCCGAACAGTAGACGCAGTTATCTTGGTAGTAGATGCATACGAAGGCCCAATGCCTCAGACAAAATTTGTCCTAAAAAAATCACTTGAGCTAGGCCACAAAGTTCTAGTCGTAATAAACAAAATCGACAAACCAATGGCGAGAGCCGACGAAGTTGTGGATCTCACTTTTGATCTATTCTCAACTCTAGGTGCTACCGACGAACAATTGGATTTTCCTTACATATACGCGATTGCGAAACAAGGAATTGCTATCAAAGAATTGGAGGATGAGAAAAAAGACATCAACCCTTTGATTGATTTTATTTTCGAAAATGTGAAGCCAGCCGAGAGCAATACAGAAGCTGCTTTCAGAATGCAGCCTGCAACTTTGAAGTACGACAATTACCTAGGAAGAATCGCAATTGGGCGAGTTTACGAAGGGATTCTCACAGCTAATCAACAAGTCACAGTAATAAAATCTGATGGCGAAAAATATACTGGCAGAGCGACAAAGCTCTTTGCTTTTGAGGGAATGGATCGGTATGAAGTAGAAGAAGCACGAGCAGGGGATATGGTAGCGATAGCAGGTCTGCCTGAGATTTATGTAGGTGAAACAATCACAAGTGACGTCGATGCTGAACCGCTTCCCGCGATCAAAGTTGATCCTCCATCTCTAGCGATTGAGTTCATGGTGAACGACTCTCCTTTTGCCGGAAAAGAAGGCAAATTTGTCACAAGTCGGCACGTGAAGGAACGTCTAGAAAAAGAATTGGAAACAAACGTAGGTTTGCAGATAAAACCTGTAGAAGGAAGCGACGCCATCAAAGTTTATGGCCGTGGCGAAATGCATATCGCAGTATTGATTGAAACAATGAGACGTGAGGGTTTTGAATTACAAATCTCTCAGCCTGAAGTAATCATGCAAAAAATCGATGGCAAAAAACACGAACCAATAGAAATAGCCGTGATAAATGTCCCAGACGCAATGGCAGGGTCAATAATAGAAGCCTTGGGCAAGAGAAAAGGTGTTATGAAAGACATGAAATCAGAAAACGGAAATACATCTCTAGAATTCGAAATCCCCACTCGTGGACTTTTGGGATTCCGTTCAATTTTCCTATTGCTGACCAGAGGCGAAGGGACTTTGTACCACTCATTTGATCACCACGCACCTTATGTTGGCGCAATAGAAAAACGTACAGTTGGCTCTATGGTTTCTAGCGAAACAGGTCCAACAATGGCTTATTCCCTTTGGAAATTACAAGAGAGAGGTCCTCTATTTATCGGACCAGCAATAGATGTTTATGAAGGAATGATTATTGGTGAGCACAATCAAGGAACTGACCTTGCTGTGAACCCATTGAAGAATAAAAAACTGACTAACGTTCGTTCTTCCGGTGCAGACGAAGCCTTGAGTTTGACTCCAATCACTCCAATAAGTCTCGAAGCCGCAATAGAATACATCAAGGATGACGAATATGCTGAAATCACTCCAACTCAAGTTCGCCTAAGAAAAAAACACCTCACAGAACTAGAGCGAAAAAGGGCAAACAGCCCAAAGCTAACCCAGGGTTGACCAACACCTTAAACATACCTATAATACTTCCCTGATTTTTAAACCAGAAAAGGATGTGGGATATATCAAAAGAAGTTAGCGAACACAGGGAAAAAAATTGCACAAACGCTGTTCCAGATGGCTACAAGCGCAGAGATGCATCAGTATACGTGCTTGATAACCCAGGCTTAGATCAAGGCGTAGTAAACAGAACGCATGAAATACTGGAAACAGCTCAGCAACACGATGGGGTTGTATTATCAACAGGTGGAACTTTTGAAAGTATATATGAAGTCATGGGGGAACAAAAAGCTCATTTCGAGGCATTGTTAAAAGGACTAGTGTTAATAAACCAGGATGAATTATGCGGCATTGATGAAGAGGATCGTCTTAGCTATACACATTACATGAGGGCAAGATTATTCAGCGCTCTCCAAGAACCTATCAGAGGTGAATGGATAATCCCAGACCCTTCACGACCACCAGAGGAAGCACTCGCAGCATTTCATAGGCAATTAATAGCCGTAAATAGAGTGAAGTTGGGACTGCTAGGTATTGGGCCAGATGCTAAGGGAAAATTAAAGGCTTCTCCTCATATCGGCTTCATTGCACCAGATACACCTCTAGATAGTTTTGCAGACATTGTGAAACTGGATCACGCAACACGATGTGCAAACGGGGACAAAGAGACTTATCCAAGAAAAGCAATTACACACGGCCCGGCAAATGTTCTGAGAACACAAGCTCTTCTAGCTGTCGCAAAAGGCTCAAGAAAAAAGCAGAATATGGCGGATGTCGTACTGGGCGATTTTAGCCCTGCTATTCCCTCAACTTTAATGCAAATCGTAAGGGCAGACATTGAAGACGCTAGCGTAGAATTTTTCTTAGACACAGATGCGGCAGGAGTAATTATGACCAGAATGAGACATCGTCTTAAGGGGAAACTGGCTAGCTAAATTTGACATTTCCTCGCTAAAATGGGAAAATGCTTTTTGCTTTAACGAACATTTTTTCAATGGAACAGATTGAAACCCAAATCCAGAACAATTTTCAAAACCTTCAGAGAGGTATCTGTTTCATGAATAGGTCAGCAATGTGTAGACATATGTAAACCCGGCATTTAAGGACAACTTAATTGCCAGGTGGACCAGGTTCTTTTTGAACCACAAAACACTTTTCTAACCTAATAATAAAATGAACGAAAATATAATATCAATGGCAGTCTATATAGCAGCTGTCTTGAGTATAAGTACAACAATATTGGAAATCCTGGACCTGTTAAAGAGTTCAGGGGCAAACACCATAGCTATAATAGTCATACTCCTATACATGGCAAGTTCGGCCTTCGGTTTTACGTACGGAGTCGCAACAGGGACAATCCCAATTATAACAGCAGACAGCCTGGCCTTTTTGGTCGGGAGTTTTCAGCTAGTAAAACAAATCAGAACATGATCAATCACTACAAACACAACTTCTACACAACAATGATGTCCATGCTAGTGCCTTCGGGCCCGCTGGACACTATGTGTTAGTTATCCAGCCGGTCAAGAAGGCGGATACTTTTTATATTTAATTATTTAGTTAACCAATTTTAATAATGTCTAAATTAAATACGTTTGAACAAACAACTCTCGAGAAACCTACACTAGCTCTGCTTGCCTTGAGCGATGTCTTTGATACTGGGGAAATCCCTCCAGATTTTGATGCAGATTTGACTACTTTGTATCGGCATCTGATCGTAGATCAAAGCGCTCAATATGGCTTGAAAGCTGGCTCTAATCTCGAGAAATATGCCGCAGAACTCATAAACTCTCTCATAGGTGGAGTAAAAAAAGAGATTGAGCTGGCGCGAGAGGAAGGTCGTCCAGATGCGGATGCTGAACTCGCAGCACGCAAGTTGAGAAGTGGCAGCACAAGGGTAATCTTGAACTCAGCCCCAAGAACGAAAGAAACCAAAAATGGGGGAGATTACTATCTAGCCATTACTGACCAAGGAGTGGAGCTATATGTCTCAACACTCGAGCATCTCGCCTATATCAGGGACAGGGTGCAGTCTCTTTTCCGAATCCCAAACAAAGACCATCCGGCCTTTGACGGAGAGAAAGAACAATTCAGGTCATCCATAATTGCGCGAAGCTGTCGATTTCCAAATCACTTGCAAAGAGTGAAAGATCCTCAAGCTGAAATCCCCGGCCAAGCTAATCCTTTGGAAGTTGCATACATCGACAAATTTGGGAATGTGAGGCTAAGGGCCCAAAACATCGGAGAAACAAGACATGAGATTGAGAGAAAAAATGGAAAAGGTACATTAGCAAATGGCCTGGTTGTCCACAATGACACCAAAAAAGGGCATCTAGGATATGCAAAACTTGTAGATTGTCTAGATGATGTGCCTGATGGAGCCTTAGGTTTATACGAGAATGTGGCAGATGGTACTCAATCATCAACAGACCCAGGTTATCTTGAGTTTGTGAGAAAATGGGAGGAAACCAGGCGAAGGTTTTTTAAACCAACAAATGCAGAGAAAACATTAAAAGCAAAACCTGGTCATAAAGTAGGCCTTTATGAACCTGCGCACGGACAAACAATAATGTTTGGAGGTATTGCTCGTGACGGACGCATTGTTGGTAAACCTGATAAGGAGAGATAGAACGACAAAAGGCCCCTGCTTATGCGGGGGTCTCGCACCCAAGTCCCTCAAGACATGATGGTCTTTGGTCTACAGGTAGTTGATCACAAAGACTGCAATCTACTTCCATGCCACCACCAGGAAGACCCATCATGCTTTCTTCCAGTGCATTCATATCCATGAATTCAATATCGTCAGGCACATTGAAATAAGAACTATCAGATTCCCAAGGAGTACAGTCGATCATAGGCATATCATAATCAATAAGTTCAGGCATACTCTCATCAGGGACGGCCATCGCTTCTTGATTCACAGCAATTTTGAAACCTTGCATAGCATTCCCCAAGAAACTCTTTCCCCAAACATATGCATAAGCACCGTCGCTCACCATGTATAAATCCTCTTGTCCTTGAATTGGCGGGATCATCATATATTCAATTCGAACTTTGTCATTCCAAATATAAGTAGTGACTTCCAATTCACTTTCCATGACTGGAAAAGAAGAGAAACAAATCATGCTTGCTCCAACAACATCACCCTCAAGAAAATCCATCAAAACCTTGTCTTCATAATTCAAAGGCACGACAACATCATCAAGGACAGTCTCAGTTTCATCATCACCACAAGCGGATAAAACAAAAACAGAAGCAAGAACAACAAACAATAACAGGACTTTAGATTTCATAACAAAAGGTTAAGTTTTTAATTATCGAAAGTAGATTCAAGATTATTTATACACGAATTATTCAACCGTCTCAACATCTCCACGCTGCTTTTTGAGCTTACTTCGATGGGCTTTGTCTTTCAAAATTTTCTCCTTCGCTTTTTTTGAACGACGCTGTTTCTGTTTCCGAAATTTGAAGATAGCTTTTGCCCTATCCGACTTGCTTCCTTTTATTTGGTCCTCGATTTTCAAGATCAGCAACTTGTATGCTGAAAGACGGTTTCTGCTTTGCTCCCTGTGTTTTTGGCACCTCACCATGGTTCCGCTGGGCAAATGTTTCAAGATCACACAGCTGGAAGTTTTATTCACCTTCTGCCCACCTTTGCCACTCCCAACCACGTAGTCTTCCGTACAATCTTCTTCGCGAATCTTCAGCTCTATAGCTTTCTTAAGCAAAGCAGGTGATAAATTTTCTTCGAAGTTCATGGGGGCAGTTATTAACGATTAGTCACTATCTTGAATCCGTTCTTTTTACCACCAGTTCCAAGCCTATATTTTTTCACATGCTTAGGAACTTTTATAGTGCCGTCCTCGATCAAAAATGAAGGATAATATCTCAACTTCCCAAGGGATTCAAAAACTTCTTGCCCTGACTCAACACTCAATGCATACCCACCCAATTTCAAATTCTGCAAATCTCTAATTATCAACAAAACCAAAATAAGAATCGTAGACAAAAGCACAGTCAAAACTTCAGAGTAAACCAAAGGTAATTTCAAAAACAACAAACAAAATACAATAATCGCAGCCAACAAACCCAAAACCAACCACTGTCCAACAGTCAGCCTTTCACGTGTCACGACTGCACTTTGATTCCTTGTCCTTTCGATATCGACCAAGCAATCAAGAAGAACCCGAAACAGAACAGGCGATTTTTTAGAAGCTGGCATCTTGAGTTTATCAAGCTCTTTGTAGAGAGCTTCCACATAAGGCGTTGTGTCTTTGTAATAAAAATTCCCAACATCACTGTTGAACATAACTGTATAGCATTCATCAATGATGTTGCTTACTTTGTTTGAGAATTTTGGTCCAAAAAGCTTAGATGATCTATAAAAAGATAACCAATAGGAATCTTCATCACTAATATTCGCTATTATTTTATCGAAACGCATATTGAGACGAGAAATAAAGAACCCACAAAGAATCGCAAAAAGAAAAGTACTCACGGTCAAAACCAAATCAATATTAGGGATAGAATCTCGAGCAGGAAGGAAAACCACAACAAGAACAAAAATAACAAAAGCAATCAGGCTGCCCTTAACGGCATGCAAATATTTCATATAAATGAGGATTATGAGGTATTGCTAAAAGAATTTTACTATTATCAGATGGAATAGTCCAATAGTGAGATTTATTGCATCTCCCTGCACCAGTCAAGAACAACACTTATGGCAGTACACCGATTGTCACACATAAAAAAACTGCGATCTATGGTCTTTAAACAGTCTTCTGCAGATCCTTTCACTCCATCACACATGCAGACAACCTCCTCATCTTCTCCCCAAAATCTTTTACAAGTGCATGTCCAGTTCCCTCTGTCACTTGGAATCTTTCCACTAGGCCTACATTTCCACAGCACGCACGGCTAAACATTGTCCCCTTACCGTAATCCTCTCTTCGTGGTGTCTCTGTATTTTTGCTCATAAAATAAAATTAAAGGAGATAACCTTAACCAATAAAATATCGATTTACAATAGAAAAACTACAAGAAATATGCAACAATAATCGACCTTACCAGAACCAACCATAAAAATGGTAAACATCATATCACTTGAGGAGGGGACTTGTACCGATAGAGCAATCGAAATGTTTCTGGACCAATTGTCGCACAGGTTTTTCCAAACAAGACCAGAGATTGTTTATCAACCTACATTTGATGACATGATCGCATACACAAAAGCGCATCCAGGAGACATCCTGTTTTTGCCACAGAAGAGAGTAGATCTAAATAACAAATTAGTATGTGCAGCGCATTGGAGAGATATTCCCGAACTGGTTTTCAGCCTTCCAAACCCTCCATTGTACCTTGCAGATGGAGGAGAAGATCCCCCAGGTCAAGTATGTGCAACACTCGAAACCTTGCAAACATTGGTAAGAGGGGAAGTCGGACTTGAATTTGTAGAGGCTTCAAACACTCAAGACGCAGCCAGAAAAGTTCATGGTGGCGAAGCAGATTTGTGTATAACTAATGAACACGCTATAGAATTGTATAAGCTTAGAATAAGAAGACAGCTCGCAGAAATAATAATGTTTTGGATGCCTTATGTTTATGATGAAAATGCAGACATAACTTTCGACTTTGAGCGCGAATCTTCTCGGGGACTTTTATTGCCAATGCATTTGAAGCCTGGGGAAGAGGCAAGCCAACAAACTACTCACAATACAAATCTCCTCCAACATCAGTAGGAGAGATATTCAGACCTCCTTTCCAGTAACTTATTCTTTTATTATATGGGCCAATCATCATCCCAATACATTGGACAGTCTTTCCAGATTCCAATTTCTCAACCAACACCCATTCGTTTTTATCAAAAAGATAGACCCATATTTCTTCATAATAAGAATCATCAGGCTCATACAAATCACCAAAACTGCGAACATAAGCAAATTCATTCGCATAATCATCAGAATCTTCAGGAAACACAGTTGCTACTGGAGATCCTCTATCAAAAAAATCATCAATCCCAGGAGGCCCCTCAAAATCTACAATCTTCACACTCAAATCAGAGTTATCAATCAAATAATAATGATCCAAAAACCAAACACATCCGCCACACCCCATACCACCAAGTAAGAAAACTCTATCTTTAGCTTCTTCATGGTGCACAGATTTAATTAGGAATTCCTCAGCCCCTAGACTTTTCCCAGACAAAGGCTCATCCAAAATTTTCGTATCTTCATACCACAAATAACTCGAGAAGCTGTTAGGATGAGGCAGCCCAGTCTCTTCAATATTAATGCTATAACCGCGATCTTTTGCATAAAGCACAGGATCCTCTTTAAATTTGGTTGTAACTTCTTCTACGACTTCTTCCTCTAAAGACTTCTGGATGAATGGTTTTGGGCTAGGCTTTTTTGAAAAACTCTCCATCAAATTAGTATTATTCACTCCCAAAATAAAATATGGAGACCTACTGTCGGCTCTTTTCATTACAACCCAAAAAGGTTTATCCAGCCTGAAACTCCTAGGTTCTTCAAGATTTACCGCTACCATCGACTCTTCAAGCAGCATTGTTGCATCATTTTCTACTCGCGCCCCCTTGCTGTCCATATCAAATTTTATATTTTCAAACATTGCAGCAATTGCATAATCCTCAAATCCTTGGTTTGCAAGAAACTTTCCGAGTAACTCTTCATAATCTCGGTGATAATCCAAGTGCAAATTGGGCATCCTAAAGACCTCGTCTTCCGTCAAAATTTCCCTTTGGCTGTCTCCCAAATCATTTATTTCATAAACAATCCCCTCAGGGTCATCCATATCAAAACCTTTTGCCAAAATAAGCTCATCCATATCATCTTTCAACTTTAAAGAAATAATGAATTTATCATCACTCCAATACTTAATAATCTCAACATTTTCGTCTTGTTCTTCACCATCAGAATAAAAACCTCTCACTTTCTCACCATTAAACCTAGCAGTATCTGTCTCCTCAAAAGCAACTAGATACTCTACTTGCTTCAAGAAATAAGCATAAGAAATTATATCTCGATCAGAAAGATCCAACTCCAAATCACCAAACGATTTTTCCGGAAACTTTTTTTTACTTTCTTTGTTTATAGTTTTCAGAGTCTTTTGACCATATCCACTTTTGACATAATAACTATCTCTATCCAAATCAGCCTTTGAAAAAGCCGCATTATTGAATTTTTCTACATAACCCAAAGCATCCTCGTCATCAGTATCCAAAACCAAGTTCTCTTCCAAAATATTTTCATTTAATTCATTCCAGGCAAGATTCATGGCCGCACCATACACATAATTCCCCTCATAATAACTTCCTGTGAGGTTGCCATTAAATATACTCGGGGTTGTGTTTGGAGTTGAATTGTCACATCCGGCTAGCGAAATAAGAATCAAAAAAGAAAAGACAGATATAAATGTTTTTTTCATGATTTTTGGGTTAAGACCATCCGAGCAAGTCCACTAAATTATAAGCAAAAACAAGACTGAACACTATCAATACTATTCCGGAAACAAGAGAAACAATTTTCATTATTTTCTCACTCATGATTCGTCTGAAAAAATGTGTAATGAAAACTACCACTACACCAACTAAAATCGCCCCTGTGATAACTGCTAAGAAATTAACAACCAAGTTCTCAGTAAAATCTTCTGAAATAACCCCGTAGAAAGCAATCCAGCTCGCTATAGCCATAGGGTTCGCTATGTTAACCATAATGCCCTCAAAAAATGAAGTTAACAATTTATTCTTATTCTTTTTATCTACCGTTAGTACAGATTTCTTGAAAAAATCTCTAATATTCCCTACGCCAAGATAAACGAGATAGAGTACGCCAAATATACCCAAAACAATTTTGAGCACAGGGTTTTCTACAAAAAAAGAGAACCCAAAAATAATAACCAGTATATAAAAGGCATCAATAATGACATTCCCCAAGTAAAACAGAAAAGCCGACTTAGATGTGGAAGTAAGCCCACGCTTAGCGGTCTCGATATTTACAGGGCCAATGCCCGCTGCAAAAACAAAACCTAAAAGGATATACTGAAAAAACATGACATCACTATAAGTTATTCAAGGTACTTGGGTCAACAGGGCTGTGAGGGATGCTCTTCCATTCTCGCTCACTTCGCTCATTTTTCGGTGCGAACCCCGTGCTTTCTCACCCTCCCACGCATAACAAAAGTTTAAGAACCATATTGCTTCGCAATATGAACCCGAAACTTGGCTGGCTACTCGGGTCTAGTACCCTTGTCTTTCAATATAAGTAATTTCTCCAGTTTCAGTATTCATAACAATTCCTCTAGAAATTTTCTCCCCAAGAACATCCTCATATTTAATATTCAAACCCATGCCTTTAACATAATCTTTTAGATAATAAACAGTCCTTTCAGAATATCCACTCCAGCCACCAACCAAACTCACTTCAATATCAGAAGATCCAGATTCATCAACTCCAACACCCTTCATTAGTTCATCAAAAAAAGGTTTAACCTTGATGTTAGGATCAATATGTGCGATCCCTCCAGTCTTTGTCTTGGAATTATAAACAGCGATCGCAACACAATTCGCCAAGCCATAAGTCGCAATTTTTTCTCCATTCTGAGCAAAACTAAAGTCAGCCTGTCCAACAATTTCGCCAAGATCTTCTTTTTTTAAAGGTACAAGTTGCCTATCTTTATTTTCAAGATTCTTTGTCGAATGAATCAACTTAGCCTTCTCAAGTCTATCCTCAGGAGCAATATCATATTTTGCAGAACCTTGATCCAGGATGCCTTTAACAAAGGGGTTGTTTATATCATCATCACTCAATTCAAATTTTTTCTTAAATCCCAAGACTGTCGTCATTTTACCATCCTTCACCGTTATAGAACCTATATTAAAATCATCTCGCTCCCCATCATCAAGCCCTCTAGAATACAACATCATTCCACCATCTTTTAAGTCACCCAAAAATTGAACCCTCAAAAAAGGGCTAACGTAAATATATTTAACATCACTTAAATGTTCATACATAGGTTTCGCTATCAACTCTCCCAAGACACTCTCAAACGATTTTTCGCAATCCAGCTTATCCAAAATAGCATCAAGATCTTCACCCTTCCTATCCTCAGCTTCATTTTTAGCAATATTGCCAAAAAGTGCACGCCTAGCTTCACCATCACAAACACGCCCAGATTCACATGAGGTTTTTTTGTTTTTCTCAACACCTCCGCCTTTTTTCATGCTTTCACCCATAAAACATATTATTGGCTGGGGCGGAGGGATTCGAACCCCCGAATGCATGGACCAAAACCATGTGCCTTACCACTTGGCGACGCCCCAACGTCTCGAACAATTTAACAATACACTTTACTGAAGTCAATTTAAACCTATATAATAACCTTCGAAAATTCACTAAACCTCCAAATATGTCAGAAGCAACAGTAGAAACAGTTTTGATCAAAAACCTTTCACAGCACGTGGACAAGGAAGTCAAAATCCAAGGATGGATGTACAACAAGAGGGGAGGGAAGGGCATTTTCTTTCTTCAACTCAGGGACGGATCAGGCATGACTCAAGGAATAGTTTTCGACAAATCAGAAAAATCCCCGCTCTACAAGACAGCCGAGAAGCTCACAATGGAATCGTCACTCAAAGTCACAGGCCAGGTCTCAAAACACCCCAAAAAAGACGAATACGAAATCCAAGTCAGCGAAATCGAAATCGTGTCATTGGCAGCAGACGACTACCCAATCTCAAAAAAAGAACACGGGCCAGACTTCTTGCTCGAAAACAGACACCTTTGGTTGCGATCAAATCGCCAAAGAGCGATCCAAGTCGTGAGGAACACTGTCATCAACGGAATATACGAATACTTCAACCAAAACGACTTCATCAAGATCGATTCACCGATCATCACCCCAAACGCATGCGAAGGCACAACTACTCTCTTCGAAATCGATTATTTTGACGAGGGTACTGCATACTTGAGCCAGTCCGGCCAGTTGTATCTGGAGGCTGCGATCGGGTCTGTTGGGCGATGTTTCGACTTCGGGCCGGTTTTCCGTGCGGAGAAATCGAAGACGCGTCGGCATTTGACTGAGTTTTGGATGATGGATGCGGAAGCTGCATTTGTTGAACATGCTGAGAGCATGAAGATTCAGGAAGGTTTGATCGTGCACGTAGTCAAAAAAGTTCTCGCAGAAAACCAAAAAGAACTCGAAGTTCTCGAACGCGATATCGAATCTTTGGAAAAAATTGAAGCTCCGTTCCCAATTATCACTCACGCTGAAGCGGTAGCCCAACTCCAAGAATTGGGCTCAGACATCAAAGAAGATGACGACCTCGGCGGCGACGACGAAACAACCATAATGGAACAATACGACAGACCTTTATTCGTAGAAAAATACCCAGCAAAAGTAAAAGCCTTCTACATGACACGCGATCCCGAAAACGAAGACCTCGCACTTTGCGCAGACCTGCTAGCGCCCGAAGGATACGGTGAAATCATCGGTGGCTCACAACGTGAACACGACTACGACACTCTCCTCTCAAGAATCCGCGAACACAAACTTCCCGAAGACGCCTTCAAATGGTATCTCGACCTCCGAAAATACGGTTCAGTCCCACATTCCGGATTCGGATTGGGAGTAGAACGCCTTACCGGTTGGATGTGCGGCACAAAACACGTCCGCGAAACCATCCCCTTCCCAAGACTGATCAACAGAATGTACCCGTAAAAGGTTTGACTTATAAGAACATAATAAGTAAAATCACGGACCAATATTAGGTTACGTCAAAACCCGCAAAAAATGTCAAAACTTAATGGTCCAAGAGGTCGAAATCGACCAAATCGCAAGAAAAAAACAAGCATCCCAAGAATTATAGCTAAAGGCACAGCAGCATTAGGCGTGTTGGCGATGGCCTCTGCAGCAGTTCCAGGCGGAACAAGAACAAAAGACGTCGAAATTAGAAGAGCCGACGTTTTGGCAAGGACAAGACAAGCTTTTGACCCCAGGGGTGTACAAGAAGGTGCAGGAGGCGGAAAACGAAATCAAAAAGACAAAAAAGCTCCAAAACCAAAGCCAGAATCATCGACTCCAGGAGGTTGGGGAGCATTTGACGAAGGTACTCAAAAAGACAAACTTACATACGCACCTCCACCACCAGCCGTAGATAACGAAAGGACTTTTGACGATGTGAATATTGTTGCAAGACTCCATTTACCAAGAGGCGAAAAGAAAATTCCTGCAGCACCAGACACAGGGCTTGAGAAAGGAAAGCTCCCAACAAAAAACGTAAAACCCGAAGTGAAACTCGAAAGACTAACAGCCTTTCAACAAAGAAGCATCTTGTTAGAAAAAACTTTAAGAAATTTCAAAAAAGGAGAGGCGTCAGTGAAAGATATCGCAATCGCCCTCAGCGATTGTTTGGAAACCCTCGATGATGGATATGCTCCAGGACTTGAGAGCATAGAGGAAGGAATAGAAGTAGTTTTGGAAAAATTAGTAGAGCTAAAAGATATCCAAGCCCTAACAACATTTCTCTCAATTATAAACAGGGTAGACGAAATCCCAGACGAAGAGGATTCAGACTTCGAAGCAAAAGAGGCTACAACCGCTCTTATAAGAAATCGGCCCCTAATGGGAAGAGCGAAAGCTGCTGAAAGAAGAATAGAAGAGAGGAGTGCGATGGCTTCAAAAAAAGCAAACAAGAAGCCAGGAGATGGCAAAACAGTGACTTTGAGAGAAGAGCAAATTCTCGAAACACAAGTTCCTATAACGAAACTAGATAGAAGAGCGATCCAAAGAAGAACTGCAATCAGACAATCTCAAGATGTGCAAAAATATACTACACACCAAGGAACAGGAGAACCTATCCCGAAAGATTTCGAAGATGCCTCAGGAAAGAAAGGCAAGAGAGCTCAGGTGTCAGAATTTTTCACATTTCGCCGTGACGCTCAAGTTAACTCAACAATATCTCTAGAACTCAAAGAAGACGAATATACCGAAGCCCAATCAGCTGCATTGGTTGACTTGACAGAGCTTTTGAACATTAATCTAAATCCACACGACGAATTCATAAGTATCGAGGAAGCATCTGCGATAGCACATGCTGGATTAGATTTCGATGTTTATTTGCCAAAAACATTATCAAACACACAAGCAGCAGATCTCAAAAAATGGGTAAGCCAATTGCAAACAAAACCTATTTCTAGAAAAGAAAGATTAGCTGCAGAAAAAGCAGCAAGACATCCGGAAACAAGAGTAAGCTCCAAAAGAGTCGAAACCAGGCTTGCATACGACGAACTCCCAGACGAAACCCCATGGACTGCTGAAGAAGCAGCCCACCTCTTCGACGATCTGGACCCTGCGAAGCCTGCATGGACAAAAGAACAATATTTAAAACAGATGGCAAACGTACGCGAAGCTTACCAAGAAATACTTTCATGTGTATGGGGGGTTGCGGACGAAGACATGCCTAAGGACCTAGATACTCTTGAAAAGCTGCTTGACGACGAGTTTGATGCTGAAGCAGAAGCTAAATTTGATCCAAAAGAACCACAACTACTAGAGGAAAAGGCTAGAGTAAAAGAAGAAGCACGTGCAGCAAAGAAAGCTAGCCGCGCAGCAAGACGCGAAGCAAAACAAGATCGACGCGCAGCAACAGTCGAAAGAATCTCAGACAATCATATGAGAGCAATAGCCGGTATACAAAGGGAGCTTGATGAGATTACTACTCAAATGCAGGCAGTTTTTGCAGAAGCCAGCGAGGTACAACCTATAAATGAAACAAAAGCAGACATGGCGGCACTTATAGCAATGATGAAAGATATCTTTACGAAGGGCTATGTTCTCAAAGCCCAAGATCAGGTTCATGGGCATCTTAGTAGAATTATTGAAGATCTTGTGGCTACAAGAGTCGCGGACGAAAAAGAGTTTGCAGCAGAATTACAAGCTGCCATGACTTCACGAACTTCGCCAACTTCACCAAAAAACGGTGGGAACGGCGAAGTAATTACAGAAGTTCCAGTAGAAACAGTCGAAGTAGAAACTACAGATTTCTTCGGAGATCCCTTCAAGCAAGGCGACAGCGCTTCCATTTAAAAGAAAAAATTGACAGAAGCAGGTAAGGTGTAATAAAGTTCACACAAATAAATCAAATAAACCCCATAAATATGGAAGGAAACAACGATACAACAGCAGCAAAACCAGACGCTCAAGAGGTTAGCTACATGGACGCATCACTTGAGAAAGGTCCAGCAAGAACAAGAGACGTAGCTAGAGTGAACAAAGAAGGAGAAGCAACAGCAGCAGCTCGCCCAACAGCAATGGCGAAAATGCTTCAAGCAGCTTTGGAGAAAGCATCAACAACCGAAGCCTAAACCTCAGACCCAGGACAAATCTGATTAAACTTACACTCGCCGCACTGAGGCCTTCTTGCTATACACGAAGCCCGGCCATGTTCGGTGATCAACAAACTGAAAGTCCCATAATGCTTCTTCGGCAATAACTTCATCATCTCCCGCTCAATCTTCACCGGATTACCCTCGGCATCCTTCGAAATCAAACCAAGCAACTTTGTGATCCTCATTACATGCGTATCCACCGCGACCCCCTCAACAATACCAAAAGCATTAAACAAAATTACATTCGCCGACTTTCGCGCAACACCTGGCAACTTCAACATCTCTTCCATCGTCCGCGGCACCTCCCCGCCAAATTCCTCAACAACAATCCGCGCCGCAGCCTGAATATTCTTCGCTTTATTGCGATAAAACCCCGTCGAATGAATAAGCTCCTCCAACTCATGCGCCGGAGCCTCTGCATAATGCTTCACAGACGGATAGTGTTTGAACAACGCAGGCGTCACAATATTCACTCTTTTGTCCGTACACTGCGCCGAAAGCTGCACCGCCACCAGACATTCCCACGGATTACTATACGTCAGCATCGTCTTGCGTCGCTCATACATTTTCAAAAGCATCTGTGCGATCTTAGTCGCTCGCGCAGATTTCTCTTCAAACGTTTCTTTCTTTTTCAAAATTAGGGGCATGTGGTTCCCATGTTAACTCCGGGGAGAAAAAAACTCCAGGTTTTATACGTTGTACGTTGATCCCGGGATCGAAAAAATTCCAGGAGGGCGTGGTTGGACCCCGGGATTACCCCGGGATCAAAATTTAACCTGATAAATTGATATAACATCGAAAAACCAAGATTTCAAACCTGCTAAATCAAATCCCGGGATAACTCCGGGATCAAAACCCAACAGGTTACAAAAAATCAATCCCGGGATTAAGAAAACGGAACCAAAATCGCCCTTTCCCAATCATCCCGATATTTCTCAGGCAATTCCAACACACTCTCCTTACCCAAATACTCAAGAGGCAAGAACCTCAAAGCATCCACATAAGCCCCATTCTGGACGAACTCAATATGAAGATGCGGACCAGTAGTCATGTAACCAGCTCCTTTAGTTCCAGGCATTCCGCCAGACAGCCCGATCACATCCCCAGCCTGCACAATCTCACCTTCCTCAACACCCATCTCGCTCATATGTCCGTAGTTCGTCATCAACCCATCGTGATGAACCAAAGTAATATAGCTGTAGCCATAGCCATTGTCCTTCACGCGATACACGACCGCATCCGCAACAGCACGAACAGGTGTTCCCTGTACGGCACGAATGTCGATAGCGTTGTGCTGAACTCCAAAGAATCCGCGGTATGACGGATCATGGAAGTACGCACTGATCCCTCGGTCCGGATCCACCGGCCAAACAAATTCGTCAACAAACGAAGATATCTTTTGAAATTCATAAACAGACATAAACCGTTTCCCAACCAAATCCTCATAATTCGCAATATCGAACGCGTCTCCCTCCTCAGCAATTTTCTTCTCAACAAAGACAATCGAATCCTCAAAAGCCTTGATCTCCGCGAACGCCTCCCGTTGCTCAGCCAAAGACTCCCGTAGAAGCCCCCGATAAATATCGTCCTGCGCCCGAGTAATTCGTAGCAAATTCTCCTTAGCAGTCTTCTGTTCTTCTAGATTATTCTTCTGCGCATTAAATTGAGCTCGCAATTTATCCAACGCATCTTTTTTCGCATGAAGCTGATCCTGCGACGTTTTCAATTCACCAGTCAACGTGTCCAATCGATCGACCAACCGCGCCCCAGCCTCCTCCAAAATCCCAAGATACTTGATCTCCTTCAAAACCTCACTAGTATCGCCGTCGGACAGAAGCAATTTGAACGCATCCACGTCACCCGCCTCGTCCACCTCAAGATAAGTATCACCATAAACATAAAGCTCACGAATATAATCCTCAAGCAAACTCTTCTGGTACGCCAGCGCCGTCTCCTTTACTTCGATTTCTTCGTATAAAAGTTTGATTTCATTCTCAGTTTTGGTCAACTGCCGGATCGCACTGAGCAATTTGTCAGTCGTATCGGCCATTTGATCGTCAAAATGCAGCAATTGTGTCTGCAATTCCGACAATTCTTCCCGCGCATTGCTTATCCGTGCTCTGGTTTCCTTGATCTGACTAGTTAAATGGTAATATTCTTGTTTAGATAGATTTAGCTCATCATATAGTTTTTGCAGAAACTCTTCCTGTTCAGAAGGGGATAGGTCGGCCTCGCCAACCGCCTCATCCTCGCTGCCGGCCGTGTCCGCCTCAGTCTCAGCGTCGCCTGCCACCGAAGCCTCCACCACACTTGCCGCACCGGTATCCGCACCTGGCACGTCCTCGAAATCATCCGCAACCGCCAAAACACTTCCCAAAAGCAATAACAGAAGTACAAGCCCGTTTGATAGTGCTTTTTGAAATCGATTTTTGTTTTTGTTTTTGTGCATATTTTCTTCTTGGTGGGGGTGGAAAACCCCCGAAAAAAGATTCTGCCGTATCTATTAATTATACCACAAAAACAGGTTAGATTGTAGGGTTATGGGGCAGAAATCACCCAAATCTCCGCCAAGAACTCCCGGAAGCCCCCCTAAAAACCCCCACTTCCGGGGCAAACTCCCGGAAGCCCCCTAAAAACCACCTACTTCCGGGACGAACCAGGGACAAACCTCACAAACCCCTTCTCCAAAAATTCCCTTGCATTAACCGAGACTTTTACATAGAATGCTTCTGCTTATTAACAAAAGCGCTCATGTCTCATAAAAAAGCAGGAGGATCAAGTAAGAACGGTCGCGATTCGCAGGCCAAGCGCCTAGGAGTCAAGATCTTCGGAGACCAAGCTGTAAAAGCTGGGGGTATCATCATACGCCAGAGAGGTACAAAGTACTTCCCAGGAGAGAACGTTGGTATGGGACGTGATCACACAATCTTCGCAACAGTTGATGGCCAGGTTAAATTCACAGAAAAAAGACAAAAGAAATACGACGGACGAGTATTCCGAGATCGATTCGTAAATGTCTTTCCGGTCAAAGCACCAGCCAAGGCATCAGCAAAAGCCTAACGACTAATTCGCCGCTCTAGAGCGGCTTTTTTTAACCCCATCCCTATGAAGCTAAAAGTCTTAGCACTAGCACTTTCGCTAGGAATCCTCAGTGCAGTGGGCATGTTCGTCGTAACAGTTATCGCAATGTACACAGGATACGGAACTATGTGGACTGAATTAATCGCAAACGTTTACCCATTCTACGATCTTACTTGGGTAGGAGTTGCAGTTGGTACTATTGGAGGGTTTATCGATGGATTCATCGGAGGAGCTCTGGTTTCTTGGTTGTACAATATGTTCGCCAACAAATAAGCCACAACAGATAAAAAAAGCTTTAAATTTAAGCCCTTTCTGTGTATAAAGAAGGGGCTTATTTTTTACACAAATAAAAATGGGATTAGAAGACTTAGGAGGTTTTGACCAAGGGGAAGGAATGGACGCAGCATCATTCGAAAAATTCCAAGAAAGGATGCGCAAAGCCGCAGCCCAAATCAAAGCAATCCGAAAACAGGAGAAAAAACAGAAGAAAAAGGAAAACGAATTAATCAAAATCCTTCTCAAATTTATCAAACATTCGCACAAGAAGGATCTTGTGCTGCTAATAAGCCGAGTTCTAGAGAAAAACATGCCAGCCAATTTCGTATTGGCAGTCGTGCTTCTCGGCAACGAAGAAATTCAACAGGAAATAGGGAAGTATCTTCTCCCGGAAGAAATCCGAACAGGGGAGGTAGACCTAAACCAACTCGAAGCAGCCCAGGCCCAAGACACGGCAGCCGCCGAGAAAGCGCTGATTTTCTTCGGAGACGACAAATCCCTCCCATTAAAAATCAGAATAGAAATTGATAATTGGATAAAAGGCTTGATTCTCCAAGCCTCAGAAAGCGCTCCAAAACTCCTAAAAACAGCCTACGACATCAAAAAAATCAGAGAAAAGAAAGAAGGCGCCGTCTTCGAAAACGAAGTCGAAACACGCCTCGAAAAAACAACCAGCGACGCATTGATAAAACTCACAGCCAACATCATCCTCGACTTCCTCAAACAAAACGGACTCGAGGAAGATTTCGAAAAACTCCAAGAATTCTCAAAATTCCTCCTCAAAGGAATCCTCGACAAAACAAAAGAGGAACTCGACGACAGGTTGGAATTGGGAGGCTAGGCCTACGCATCCCCACCAAACCCCTTTCTCTTCATCTCCTCAAGCAACTCTTCAGGAGGTAGATCGACGAGCTTCATCTTGCACATATACGTCGCAGCACGCTGAAATTCCCGACTTTTGATCTCGTAATGCCCAAGTTGATAAGTCATATCAGCCACCTTCGATAACTGTTGGTCATCAAGGCCGTATTTTACTGACAGGTCTATTAAGAATTTATTTTCCATGGGCGTATTATCGCAGTTAAATTCTTGCAAAGCAATACTTGACAGAAAGCAGCGATGGAGGGATACTCGAGGCAATTTCAATAATCAATTTATTATGACTAATGTTCCGAAAGGATCTGGCCAAGATGCAGGGGCTGATCAGACAAAACACTTTGCATATTCTGTAGAAGCTAAGGGCGGTAAAGAATATGTGGCTCTAGCGACTGATGATTTTTCAGATTACCCAGATCAACTCAAGGGGGATGTAGAGCAAAGACGTGATATAGAATTCTTTAGGGAAAATGCAAGAAAATTCATTGAAGCGGGCGGGATACTTCAGTTTCCTATAACTGCGCGAGTGCACGCAATCTCTGCAGAAAATGGATGGGCACAAGCTGAAAAACTCAATCTAATGAGTGGTTTGACTAATGAAGAGGTTCGACAAGTAATGGGCCCAGACTTCTCAGAAGATGATGCAGCAGCATTGCCGGAGCGTCAGTGGGACAACGAGTATCCTAATCCTAAAGGCACAGGTTCAATCCGAAGTGTAAAAGGAAAAATAAAACTTGGTGAAACATACAGAGATGTCACATACGGAGAAGTAGACCCTGGCGAATACGAATTCACTATAGAAGGAAGAGGAGAGGAAATAACAATATTATCTGGAGATTTGCAAATAAAGGCTGTTTCAGGTGAAGAATTGGACTGTTACAACAAAGGCAAAACTTTCTTCGTACCGAAGGGACAAACAATCAGGCTTACAGCTACAAAAGGAGTCTCAACATATCAGTGTATCTATATGGGGTGAGTGATACTCTCTACCGTAGAATCAAAAGGACAAGTCCTATCATACGATCTTTGTCTTTTGGATTACTTTCAGCTAATTCATTTGCAGTGAATTGAAATTCTTCTCTCGTGAGTCCCGTTTCCGGAAGAGTTTTTTTATCATAAGCATCGAGGGAAAACCAAGTATTGGCAAACATTTTTGACAATTCAAGCGCATCAACAGCCCCAACTGTGCCGCCTGACGGTAGCAATGCCCGCACCTGCCCAACAGCCTCCAAAAACGAATCGTAGTTCCTTGCGAGTTGTTTTTTGTTTACTGTGTAACCCTTTACTATATGAGAACGAAGAGTTCTCGTTGCCCATTGGCGGAATTTTGTGCCAGCAATAGAATTAATTCGGTATCCTACAGAAATAATTGCATCCAGATTATAAAATTTTTGTTTCCTTTGAACAGTTCTTCTTCCCTCTTTTTGAACTTGTAAGGATTCCTTACAAGTTGAACTTTGTAAAAGCTCGTTATCTTTAAAGATATTCTTAAGATGAATCGTTATATTCTGAGGAGTAGTATCAAAAATCTGAGCTATCTGAGCTTGCGTCGCCCAAAGAGTTTCTGCGGACACATCTTCCTTGAGCTCAATAGCTCCATTCTTCGCCTGATAGATTACGATTTTATTTTTCATAAGTTCAGAGGTTGGTTGCAAAACGAGCATAGGTGAGTAAACACTCACCGTCAACAAAAACTCTCCAACTCAAATTGCAAAAACCAAAAAACGAGTTTGTTATAACTGAATCAATGGGGTGAGTGATGGGATTTGAACCCACGACCCCCTGGACCACAACCAGGTGCTCTAACCAACTGAGCTACACTCACCACGAGTCGAACGCAAGAATCTTATCTGAAAAGTCTTTCACACGCAACAAAAACGCAACAAAAACTCGGACACAAAAAACTCCCCCACTTGGGGGGAGTCAAAGTTGTAGACTTAGAATTACGAACGCCCTAGAAAAGCCTCACATAACCTATCCTACTGGTTCGGGGAACATAAATGCTCCACAGACAAGAATTCTACCGATTTCCCAGGAAAAGTCAAGGCATTATTCCAAGATACGTCAATGCGAACTCTCATTACAACAAAGCCAACCTACTTAATTTTCTTCTTTAGACCTTGTAATTGCAAAAGATTTTTGAGCTGCTCAAGCCGAGCATCAGATTTAGAAACAGTAGTATTCTTCTTATCAGTCTTCTGGATGCGAGAAATATCATCTTCAGGCACGTACACCATATCAGGATTCTCCTCCAGCTTGTCGATATAACTCTTGTAACGGTTATACAAACGAGCCTTCTTCTTCGCAAAAGTCTTCTTTTTGAGTTGTTCACGGTGCAGCAAAACAAGCAAACTCTCTTGCTGAATCCGCGACATATTTGGAAGCATATTCTGAACAATAGCCTTAATCATCGAAGGCAACTCCGAAACTTCCAGGAAACCTTTGATGACAGATTGAACAGAACTCATAATACACGCAAATTATTTACCCAAAATATTAGCCAATCGAACGATGTCGCTATCCTCCAAAAGGAAAACAAGCTCAGCAATTTCCTGATTCGAAGGGTATTTGTCGCTTCGCCCCATGATTTCACTGATCTTAACCAAAACATTAGCGATGTTGTCGCCACCCTTTTCCTCATTACCACCTACTTTGAAAGTCGCAGGGAATAAATTCTTAAAATGCACCTGTATAGTCCTCGCTTCCTCTAAACTAAGACCAGCTTTCATTTTCTTCCCCAACTCAAGTCCGCTATATTTGCCACCATTTATCATGCCTCCAGTAATAAAAGACAAAGCATTTCCACTAGTAGTAGCATCAATATTAGTGTATTTAGTCAAAACATCTGTGAAATCATCTCTACTTATTTTCAAAACACCCTTCAAAGTCTTCTGATTCGTCTTAAGATAACTCAACCCCTTGGCCTTCGGCCCAGAAGTCGCAGCATCTAGATTGTCCAAAGCAGTGGCCATTTCAGTAGGATTCGAAAACTTGCCCTTCAATTGACCCAAAGCCTTCAATCCAAATCGAAACAATTTTTTCTTTTCATCAGGAGTCAAAGCAGTAACATTTTCAGGATCCAACTCCAATAATTTGCTACTAAATATAGTAAAACCGCGACGCTCTTCAAGCCCGGCCTCAGCCATCGACAAAGCAACCGCATCCACGGCCTTTTTCTTGTCAGCATCCAAAGCCGCAACAGCTTCATCACTTCCAACCAAACCGCCAGCAATACCCGGCGCAATCTCTTCAGCGGTCTTCGCCTTCCCCTTATCATCCTCAAAAATCAGCTTCGACGCAGCCTTCAACTGCTTCTCCTTTTCAGCCTTCTCCTCCTCAGTCAATTCCTCCACATCCGCCATAAACCCTTCCCAAAAGTAAAACATTTTCTCCCAAGGTCCGCCCTCTTTCTTAAAAGACTCCACCCCGTTTTTGAACCGAGTCCCAAAGTTACTAACCTTATCCGACCACGAATCCCCATCAAGAAAATCTACTTTTTCCAAAGCTCTCTCATTTAGAGATTTATCTGTCGATTCAGTTTTTGGTGTGGGTTTTGGTGTCATAAAGAGTAATAGGTTTATCTGCCAGAGCGAAAGCCTTCAGAAGGAGCATTGTCTTTGAGAAATTCAAAGATAGAATTGTCATCTTTTGCTCCAGCATTAACCTTCTGCACGTTCTTATCATGTAGACGACGAAGGTTCAGTAGGCTATAGAAATTTATTAATACATCATCTGCAAATTCCGTGTCAGGCAGAACTTCACCAACTTTTGTTTTAAAGGCTTCTAAATCCTCTGGTATATTGTTCCCAAGCGCTGATTTTCCTTCTTTCAAAGCATTATAAATCTTGATGAAATTTTCCTTATACCCAGGATACAATTCAAGATATGCATCTACGAGTTCGTCAGAAGTCAAAGCATCTCCAACCCGATGGACACCAGCCTCCGTTGTGGCCCATTTATAAAATTCAATAAAGTCTTGGTAATGCTCTTTGTTATTATTATGATCACGGAACAACCTAACTAAAGCGTCTTTTTTGTTTAGGATTTGCACAATTTCTGTATTATCAACTTCAGGAGTTATACCAGCCAAATTTGCCAGGCCTGTCTCCCCGAAATATAAACCTATCCTTAGGACCCCCAAAATAATAGTATACCGGGCAAATCTTTTTGTTAAATCATTAAACCATTTTGCAGGGTAGGGCTTAAGAGGGTTGTTCGAGGTCATGGTATTTAACTCAGAGAACTTGTCTTCTAACTCTCTAATTTTTCCTTCAAGTTCTGTGTTGAGATTAGTCATAAATTCCTCCAAAGTTAATCTTGGATTAGATTCTTGCTCCTTCAAGTAATCTTTAACGACTTCATTGGCATTTGAATACCTCTTTAGGAAAGAAATTATATCTTTTAAATCTTTTGATATAGCCAGGATCTCATCTTTAAATTCTAAATCAAAATCACGCAGAGCATCTTTGGCAGAATCTTCTTTGGCAGGAGCCTTGTGCCTTGCATTAAACCTGGTTTTATTAACATTTTTATTAACATCTCTAAGTAAATCTCCAAATACATTCGAAAATTCTTCAAAGGTCCTTGCTAATTGAGCAGGAGCATCAAGGGAAACCCCCATAGCTTCAATATTGACTGTTCCGCCACTTTCAAGAGCTTTCAATTCTCTCAAAACTCTAAGCGTCTCTCTTGAAGCTTTTAAATCAGTTTCCATTTTATCTATTTTCTGAGCGACAATAGTGTTGTCATTTAATCCAGCACGTAGCCCTAACAATCCATCTCTTTGAGCCTGTGCAAAAGTTGAAACAGCATCTTTTAATGCACTTCTTTGAAGTATTGCCATTTTTCTTCCAATTCCATGTATGTCCGTCTCAGCTACATTCGCAAACAAATTCTTAATTTGTTCAATTTCATACCCAAAGACTCTAACCAATTCACTTTTCAATGTGTTGAGGTCATTGCCAGTAGATTCTTCTCTAATAAAATCACCAATAGCTTCATAATTTGAAAATATATTTGAGATTACTCCATCTGAAAGTCCAAGTTCGCGTTTCAGAAAAGCTTCAACAGCTGCGGGATCTCCGCTCCTTAACGCCGGGTTGGTCAACAAAGTTGTGAGTCTATTAATATTTTCTATTTTTTTACGTAATCCCTCTGATTTAGTAGTTTCATTGACAATTGCGTCATCAACAGATCTATTAAAATGGGCATCCTTAGTATCCTTAACGGCTTTGCCCATTTCTTTCTTGCCAGCCTTTTGAGATTTTTCAAGATGAACTTCAGCTTGTTTCAAAACTTTAGAGCCACTCATCTTAGTCAAAACTTTGTAATAAATAACACTTAACAGCCCAGAACTGACCATAAGAGTGCCAGTTACATACAAGCCCCATTGTACACCATAACCCACACCACCAACTAGCTCATGAAGCATTGTGTAAAGAGCCGCACTAGTCATATCTCCAATATTTTCAAACTGGCTGCCCCACTCAACCAATCCATCTGCTTTTTCGACAAAACCTTCCCATTTATCTCCAATCGCGTCCATTACGTCTGCCCTAGCCATTCTAGGCGTAATAAAAGTGAACAACATTACCAAGACCTCAATAGGGATTTTAGTTTTTGCCTTTAGCTGGGCCAAAACACCGTCAAACTCTTTTCCACTACTCTGAATTTCAGCAGGGTTTTTATTAACAAGACCCATAAAGAACTTCAAAAATGATTCTGCAGAATAAGACTCCAGCATCATTTTCCAAACTCTTTCTCCAAGTTGAGCAGCAACTTCTGGATTTGAAGATTTCAAAACCATTAACATTTCCATGTCCAAAAATCCTTCATCTTTCTTCTGAATTTCCAAAATATCATTCATTTCTAACGGGACAGATTTATTTGCTTTCATCAAAGCTTTAATTTTTTTTGCATATAATGGATCCGTTGTATCTAAATTTTCCAATAAAAATTCCCGGGTTAAAGTTTTTCCAGATGATTTAAAACTTGTTAATTCTTGAAGTACATTCTTTCTACCTTCAACAGATAAGTCTGACCAAAATTCGAGTGAAGTATTGGACTTTGCAAGTGCATTGATCTCACTGGAATCCAACCCAACCAATACATGATCCATTGCAACTTCTCCTTTAGGCTGACCTTTATTAATCTCAGCAGACAAGGAGGTCAAAGTGTCACCTTTTACACCTTTCGCGGCATCAGGAGATTGCTCCTTAATAGCGAGGATTCCTCTCTGAAGCTGTCTTCCTTTCGGAGTTATCTTCCCAATAGGCTTCAAAGCATAATGCCCAAGCCTCACACCAGCCGCCATAATCACGTTACTTTTTATAGATCTAGACAAATATTTCTTATCAAGTTCTTCACCAAAGAAAACGCTATCATAAGCTGCACCAGACAAAGTCAAAGCAGCCGCATCAGTTGTTATATAAGTTGCACCTTTTGCAACACTTGCTGCCATACCTTTATATTTGGATAGGTATTTAGTAAGGGGGGCGTTTGTGGCCCTCAGCGTACCAAGAACAACAGCTGCATGACCCCATTGACGAGCAAAAGCTTTGCCATCAAGCAACATCCTAGTATTAAATCCTTGTCTAACATTTGTAATAATTCGTTCCATTGCAGTGAAGACCAGCGTTTCAATGAAAAATCCTGGGATTCTAGCCCCAGATTCCCACAAAATTCTTCTGAATGCTGCCTTGAATCCTTGTTTCAAAAGTAATTGACGAGCAGCTCCCAAATCGACACTCAGCGCCAATCCACTCCAAAACTTTGGGCCCAGTTTTTCTAACCAAGTAGCTGCCTTCATTGCAACACTTTTACCAATTACATTAGAAACTCCAGCCGAAAGCATGATACCCAAAAGATCTACAGGCAATTTAGTAAGCAATTCATCTCTTTCAGCCAACGTGAAATGAAGCAATTTACCTTCAAAGTTCTTGTGATCTTGATTGTAAACATGGAACTGAAGCATCAAAGACTCTTCTTTCGTCATCGACCTAAGTTCTTTGTCGTACGTAGGTATACCATCGGATAGGGGATCCATACGATTAGGCGTGCGCTTAGGATTTAGTACATTTTTCGGGACTCCACGAGTCAGTAACATCTGGTATCTTTCTTTTTCAGAAGTCCATATGTCGTCGCCTCTTTCGAAATATTCGGCCATATTCTTGTAATCTTTATCTTTCAAAATCACATTTTCTATCAAAAATTCTTCATATTTTTGATGCAACATCTGAATTCTAAAAGACTCCTTCAGCTCTTTTAATTTTGGATCAGTATCCCAAGCTGGATCATCACTGTCCTTATCTGCAAATTTGCCATAATAGTTCAACAAAACCTTGCGACTCCAATATTCACTCATAGTGTCCTCCAAATCTTCCTCCAAATCTTTATGGATTTTCTTCATCTCCCATTTTAGACCAGCATATTTAGGGTCATTCAAAGAGAAATATCTCTCCAAAGACGCTTCAAATTGACCGGGGTTATCAACAGATAGAAGTTCTACAAAATCATCCAAATCAACCCCAGATTTAGTAGCAAAAGTTTGATAAAATCCATTGTGGCTAAAATGTTTTTTGTACAAAGTATCTACCTGATCATACTGACCTTTGTCTTCGAATTTAATCAATTTCGCCCAATCAATATCAAGAGGATTCTCAACGGCCAATTCATCAGTCAAATCCGGAAGCTCATTTCTCAAAACATCTATAGATGCAGGGTAAGTTTGAGCTTCATTCTCGAGTCTTTTCCCAGTTTTTAAATTATAAGGCCAAGCTCCAAGTTTTGACCTCCAATAGGCAAAACCATTAGCAGTCTGTGCCCCCCAATAAACTTTAAAATTATCTGTATTAACACCGTTATCTTTTAAATAATTCTTAAGATCCTCAGAACTGGCAATATTTTTATTAAAATTCTTAACACCACCACCTCTGTAGACTCTTTTGAATTTAACTTTTTGTTCTCCAGAGAGAATATTCAAGACTTCATCCAAATCTACAAGGCTATTGTCAGCAGACAACAATCTTTCTGCTACTCTCAAAACTTCAAATTGAGATTCAATCATCCGTCTGAGTTTTGGTTCAGTTGTATTTAATTCTTTAAGGTTCAATGAATGTCTATCCAAAGAATTCCTTAAGTTATTCAATCTAGTATGCAAATTGCCAACTTCAATGATCGCAATAGTTTTTAGAGTCTCTATAGCTCTGCGATAAATAAAAGCTTCTTCATTTAAACCTCTCGATTCGCATTGAGATTTAAATTTTAACAACATTTTTTTTGATTTTCGAACTTCCCCCTCTTTACCAAGCCTCAAAGCCCGATAAAAAGGTTTCTTCCAGCTATCCGCCAAAGCCTCATTTACTTCATCATAATAAGGCGTTTTCCAATTACGCAATTCATAAACAGCAGCTTGAGCTTCATAATACATATCAGCCAAATGCTCAATGCCCGCCTCATTTCTGTCTCCTTCCAGCACCTGCCTCTCCAAGGCAGAATAAGCAGCAGTATAAGTCAATTCTATAGCAGTAACTTTCTTTGTTTTTTTATCTACAACCTGGCGAATATCAAAGAGTTTTTCTCCAGTGATCGGATTTGTGAAATTTTCAACAACATCAATCATTCTATCTTCCAAACCAACATCTTTCCTTGAGAGTAGCTCAGATTTCACTGCTAGTTTTGCTCTTTTTATTTCCTTTACTCCACTTTTAGGTACTTTTTTGTTTTTTAGTAGGTTTTCTAGATCGTGATATATGGTGACAAGAGTGTCATCATCCATTTCGTCATACTCACTCAATTGATCAACAATTTCATTGTATTTTTTGACAGCACCAAAGCCATCCAAATCTGCCCAATCAAGGGTGACTTCACTCAAAAAAGAATCTAAGTCCGAACTCCTTTTTGGAGCGCTAACATTTTGTATCTCAATTTTTTGTTTTGGTCTTCCAGGTGCCATAATTTTTTTTAATTAACAACTACTTTCCCAACCCTGTTGTAGAGCTAGATCCACCTCCAGACCTACCAGCACTAGGAGGAGGAGTGGGAGTAGGGGTGGGTTGTCTTCGACCACCACCTTTTAAAATTTTCATTTTATCCTTTTTAATTCTTCGCAGCACTTTTTGCGCTTTTTTGATTTGTTTTTTATTGTAATCCATATCGTCTTCAAATTGATCCATGGCTTGCTCTATAAGATCCATAGCTGTCTCAAGTAGATATTTCTTATTTTTCTCTAGTTGTACATCGCCATTTGTAATACCATCATTTAGCAGGTGCATAACTCCATCCAATGACACTTCATAATTCTCATTTTTATGGAGTTTTCTTTTTAGCTCTTTTAAATTTACTCTAACATCTTTTCCTTCTTTCTTAGATAGAGCGTTATAGCCTCCTGTTTCTTCGTCATCCACCTCATCAACATCACCAAAAGTATTAGCAATATCATCAGCGAGATCATCTACCTCATCAACATCGTCCATTTCGTCCTGGGCGTCAGAAACTTCTTTTCTTAATTTCTTAGCTTTTTTCTCTACCTGCAACTCAAGTTTTTCCAGAGCTTTTAATTTTTTATCAAGCGTAGAAAAGGCCGTCTGATCTTTAATATATTCCTCTGTATAAACCGCTATATAAGCTCTTTGCTTATCCACTTCATTTTGGGGGGCATATGCAGTAATATCCACAGGATCCGGACCATCAGGATAAGTGATTGCATCCAGAGCAGAAGAACCGGTATCGAAGGTACTAGATCCTATGTCAGCGGCATCTTTTGCAGCGGCTTTAATTCTATCTTCTAATCCACCCATATTTAATTGTGGTTACCAAATGTTTTTATCAAGCCAATACCTAGTCTTATCTATGAAATCACCTTTCTTCCATTTTTTCCTTTTTGCCTGATCAATATAAGTGTCGACCAATTTCTTTAATCGAATTGTCACATATTCATCTATCTCCTGATCTTGCCAATCACGTCTGTGAGAATAAGAATCAGTAGTTAATTGACCAGCCAATTGATCCCATTTCTTTATTTTCTTGTTTGTAGCAAATTGTTTCACAATTTCTTTTGCTACATGATAGAAAGGCTCATTCCTATATGTTGATCTCACAAATTCAGAAGCTCTTTGATGTATAGCCTTCTTGGCTTGTGTTGCAGTATAAGGGGCAAGATTTATATTTAAATCAATAGGCTCAATAATCGCATCAGGGCTATCCTTCCAATCATCATATTTTTCAATTTCCCAGCTGTGAGGACTTGCATTAACAGATCTACCACCAGTCAAGAAAGCTTTAACATTACCTCTCATAGTCTTTCGAACATATTTAAAGTATTGTTCTCGTCTGTTCCTGAATCGAGCATCATTGGTGCCAGCTTTATAGCGCTTATCCAAATTTTCATCATCCAAATGAGCAGTATAGTGGAAGTATACAGATAACAATTGGAGTCCTTTCTTAGCATCGTCATCAAAAACATCACCAATTTTCAAAGGTCTAATAAGTTCCTCCTCAAATTTCAAAACAGATCTATAATAGGATTCACTCAAAATTCCAGCTCTGAAAATAGGGTTCATCACCATACTTTCGTAGTCGTTAGGATCAAGCTCCTTGTCGCTATTCTCTTTGGCCAAAGCCAAGGCACTTTTCATTCTAGATAATCTGTAATTAACTTTAGGCAATTCAGTCAAAAGAGCTTCGAAACTTTCAGAGTCCCCAATAGTGTTCTCAAGAACTGATCTCAAGAGTGCTTCTTTTGAGCTTATAAACATTTGAGTGTAATTATCTCTCACACTTCCTGTTCCAGGAGTAGACAATGCAGCTCCGTTCCATACTGAGGCCAATCCAGGAATCAAAGCTCCCAAATATTTTTCATCCATATCCTCTATAATTTGAGACATTTCAGTGAACACGCCTCTAACTCCAGGATTTTTCAAATACGCATTAGCATATTCAGATTGGAAAGTTTGATTATTAAGTAAATCTTTCTCATTTGTATTATGTAGCTTGTAAATTTTCTCAGCATCATTCCAAATCACTGAGAATTTGTGACTGCCATTCAACACAAAGTTGTAAATCAAATCATTACCCTTAGGAGTTTTACTGACCAGGTCAATTTGGCGTCTGACAACAGATAGGGGACCAAAGTTATTCTTTGAAGATCCATCTTCTTTGTATCCAAATATATCTGCAATAACAGCATTTTCATCTTGTGAAAGCTGCCCAGAGATTACGTCAAAGACCTTTCCGCCCCTTGCTACGGCAAAGCCACCACTTGAATCAGCAACCAATGTATACCTGGTTGCGCGGCTTTTGAGTCCGCCTTCTGCCTTTATAGTGACAGCTACACCCCAATGACCATCTTTGTATTCTAATTTATAATCTTTAGATTTTTCATGATGGGCGGTGACTTCCTCCACCTTCCCACTAACAGCCTTTTTCAACTTCCTCATTGCTCCTGCAGGATCAGTTCCAGCTGTATATTTACATATAGCCGTCGAACGACCATCACCGACCAAATAGAAAGTATATCTATATTTATCTGTATTTCCGATTTTCTCCATTTTGACATCCACTGGATAGTCATAAACACGCGCACTCACAAATCCAGGACGCTCACTTGGAGCAAGCGAAGTCAAACCAGCCTTGTCAATCCACACCTTACCAGTATTGCCAGCCATAAGGTCATCATGAGCGGCATCAGGCAAAGCAGAGTCATAGAACGCAGGCTCGCTTCCAACGTGTGATTTCAACATCACGTATAGAGACGCCATTGTGTATCCTTCTTTATAATGAGGACTTCCTACATTCAAGAACATATCCTCAAACGAAACATTAGTCTCAGGAAGTATTTTGTCATCGTAAGCTTTTCTCAAAGAGTGCATAGATTCATAAAGCTTCTTCGAAGCATCATAATACAATTTTTGATAAGTAGTCATCGCTCCAGGAGGTAGGCTCGCAAGAGTTGCTGGAGAAATATTCCCCAGACGCATCAATTTTTCAGGGAAAAGCCCTCGAATCCCAGGATGAGTTAATCGAACCATCCCAAGATCACTAGCTTCTTTATCATAATTCATTCCTCCAGGAGTAGTCCTAGAGAAAAGATCACTAATTTTCCCTTTACTAGTAGCAGCAATAGTACCAGCGTCAAGACCTTTGCCATAAGCTTCAGCGCTCATGCCCATCAGATCCTCAATCATTGTCCCTTTTATATCCACATTTACACCTTTTCCAAGGAAACCTTTCAAAGTTTCAGGAGCAAGAATAGCCATACCCGCGTAAGCCGCAGCACCATAGGTCAAAAATTTCCCAAAACCACTATCGGTTTTTCCTTTAATATGATTTTTATAAACTTTGTAAATTCCAAAAGCCACGATACCGTACAAAGCTATCTGCGAATAATCTCTTTCCTCGAACGCAGTAACCAAATTGCTTCCAACCTCCTTTGCCTTATCAATTATATAAGTAGATACTGGCTCCTCGTCTTTTTTCAAATGATTTTCCTGTTCGGCACGCGACCAACCTTGCATTTCAGCAACAGACTTCTTAGTACTTTCAAAAAATCCATAAGCAACAACGAAACTTTCGTTATATTGTCTCAATTCTTCAAGATGTGCAGAAGGATTTTGAAATTTCTTAATCAAAGTAGAGTCTTTCGCAAAACGAGAGTCTTTATGTACACCCTCAAAAGCATAAGTAAGCTCATTTGCCATCCACATGACAGTATCCTGAGGGATCCCAAGCTTTATAAAAGCATCCACAGTGAACGCCAATCCATCCTCAGAAGTAACTTTCAAATCTTCAGCATTGAGGCTGAATCTTTTACGTCTTTCGAACATTGTCCCCTGAGTCACAGAATTCACTTTCCCAATAGTTTTAGGCATATGTTTCGCACTCCATAGCTTTCTATAATGTTTGATGAAATCAGGATTTTTGAAATTTTTCTTCTCAACCCCATGGCTCACCATCAAAGCTTCGATGTAAGCTGTCTCGCGAATTCGATACTTTTTCAACATCTCCTTGATCCTTTCAGATCTCATTTTTGGAGTTTCCTTTTTTGAAGCAGCCCCAGTCAATGCAGGACTTTTCTTCAAATCTTCCAATTCAGATTCAATATCATTCAAAGAAAGCTCCAATTTCTCCAAAGATTCATCATCAATAGCATTACTTTTCTCAACATATTCATCGGCAACAATCCCTAGTTGTGTTTGCATTTTTTCTGAATCAAGTGTCTTGGCCGTATCAGCCAACACTTCAGCTTTAGTTACATGCGTTTTCCCAAGTTTTAAAAGTTTTTCTTGAGCAGCTTTTCCGTCAACATTGTATTTGTCACTAAGTTCCTCGACGGAACCTTCCAATTTTACATTTTCTCTTTCCCACTCAAGTCCCAATTGGGTTAGTACTTGAGTAGCTGCATCAGAATCCGCACTTTTCTTCAAAGTCTTAGCTGCCTTTTTCAAAGCTTCAGCATGACCAAGATAAAGAGCCTGTTCCATATTCAAAATACCTTTCTGAAATTCAATATCATTACGTCTATTTTCCAAAATTCTGATAGTTTCTTGGTTTTTTTCATTGGCCTCTTTTTGCATTTCAGCAACAGCCTCCAACCTGTCGTCAAGCGCTTCACCCTTTTGTGCATTTCTTACAATCTCATTTTTTAATCCGCCGCCATCTTTCTCACGCAATTTCTTCATTTTCGCATCATGTGCTGCTTTTCTTTTTCGGTATAGATTAGCATGCAAGTTCTCAATAGGTTCGTCCATTTGGTATTCACCGTTAGGACCCATTTTGTTTATCAACCTTTTATTTCGAAAGAGACCATCGTCTCCTAAGAAATAATTGAAAAGAATATGTTTCATTGTATTTGTGATTTATTTTTGTTTTATATATTTAAAATAATCATAAAATTATACCAAAAAACACTAATTTTATCAATACCCAATTTGCTAAAAGGCACACAAATTGCTAGGATGTCCCGCGAAGATATAAAATTTCATTAAAAATTTAACCTGAAAATATGAAATACACAGTAAAAAAATCGGAAAAATCAACAGTCACAATAGTTTTCGATCTCGAAAAGGACGATGTTGAAAAACACAGAAAAAAAGCCGCAGACGATATTTCGAAAGATCTCGACATAAAAGGTTTCAGAGCGGGACACATTCCACTGAACGTATTGGAGGAGCACGTAGACAAAAAATTCATCAACGCACGAGCTCAAGAATTGGCAGTTCAAATGGCTTATGCGGAAGCAGTAACAACAGAAAAATTGCACGTAGTAGCAGCCCCAAAAATTAAATTTATTTCAGACACAACAAAGCTCGAAGATGGTATGAAATTTGAGGCAGAAGTAGCCATTCTACCAGAAGTAAAAGTCAAAGATTACAAATCAATCAAAATCCCAAAAGAAGAACCAAAAGTCGATAAAAAAGAGGTCGAAGAAGTCATCGCAGACATGAAAAAATATGTGACCGAATGGAAAGATGTAGAACGTGAAGTGAAGAAAGGAGACAGAGTCGAAATCGATTTTGAAGGATTCGAAGCAAAAGAAAAAAAAGACGCAGAAGCCAAAGCAATTCCTGGAACAGAAAGTAAAAATCATCCAGTAATAGTAGGGGAGGGCTCACTAGTTCCTGGCTTTGAAGGCAATTTGGAAGGCATGAAAAAAGATGAGAAAAAAGAGTTCGAATTAACTTTCCCAAAAGAGTACCACAACAAAGAATTCCAGGGTAAAAAAGTCCTATTTAAGGTGGAATTGAAGCGTATCGAAGAAGGAAAAGTTCAAGATCTTAACGAAGATTTCGTCGAGAAAGTCACTGGGAAAAAGATGCCAGTCGAAGATTTCAAAAAAGATATTGAAAAAAACATCAAAGCTAGAAAAGAACAACAAGCATCAGCGGACAGAGAAAACAAATACTTAGAAGAATTGATAAAAAAGACAGAACTTGATGTTCCGGAAGCGATGTTGGACGAAGAAGTTCATTTTATGCTCGAGGATATCAAGCATGATTTGGCTCAAAAAGGCGTGACAGATTTTAACCAATTCCTGGAACAATCAAAAACTTCGCTCGAAGATTTACAAAAAAAATACCGACCAGAAGCTGAAAAAAGAATAAAAATTCGTCTTGCACTAACACATCTATTAGAAGAAGAAAAAATCGAAGTAACAGATAAGGAAGCCGATGAAGAAATCAAAAAACTAGAAGCATTCGGTCAGAAAATCGACAACCCAGACGAGAAAAAGACGCAAATAAAAAACAAAATGTTGTTGAAAAAATTATTCGACAAGGTTTTGGGATAGTGGCGCGAGCTGGGATGAGCGCAAAAGAGATGAGTGTGTGTATACGAGTGTGAAAAGTTTTGAAATTTTGGAGAGCCGTGGGTCTTAAGGTCTGCGGCTTTTTTTGTGGGTTTGTGTGTAGCGATTTTGGCTCAAGGTGAGCGAAGGGGTGAGTGAACACTCACCATACAATGTTCTCTTGTTTTTGTCTCTGGATTTTTTGGTTCTTGGATGGTTTAAACCTGTTAGGTTGGTGTTTTTGTGGTAGTATTGGGGTGTTTCTTAACCCCAAAACTATGACTGTGAAATCTGTGAAATTTGCGAAAAAAGTGAGGCCAAACAGCCGAAGAAAATTATCTGACGATGATCTCAAAATGCATCTGCAATTCTCCGAATACGGCATGAACGCCAAAGAGTGGCTTCGAAAATGTGCCTTGATGCTTCCCGAAATTGAAAGACGGAAAATTTGGAAAAAGAAGAAATTTGGAAGTATCTTTGAATATGCTGCGAAGTTGGCTGGGATGAGTAAAAACCAGGTTTATGATGCATTGAGGATTGTTCGAAAGGTAGAAAATTTACCTGCTTTGAGGCGAGTGGTTGAAGAGAAGGGGGTTAATGCTGTTAGGGCTGTTGCAACAATAGTTACTGAGGAAAACGAGATGTTTTGGGCTAAGAAGGCGATGGAGATGAGTGCACGTGAATTGGAGACATATGTGAAAGATTTTCGTGGTGAAATTAACAGAAGTGAGAGTCTTCACGTGAAGACAACTGAACCTGTAAAAGTAAAAACAACTGTAACAATGGAGCTTGATCCACAAACTTTAAAACAACTCGAGAAACTCAAGGGACGGGATGGAACTTGGGAAGGAGCAATAAAAAATCTATTAGAAACCAGGGAGGACCATCTTGAAGCTGAGAAGCCGGAACCGGTCAAATCAGAATCCAACTATGTTCCGGCGCAAATTTCGAAATTCGTGGAGAAGCGAGACAACTGTACCTGTGTTTTCCCTGGTTGCACAAAGCCTCACTACGCACTTCACCATACCCAGGGCTTCTCTAGAGACCACATTCATGACCCAGACAAACTATATTGTGTTTGCCAGTCTCATCATTCGCTTGCACATCGTGGCTTGATAGAAAACGAAAACCAGAAACCAAAGTACTGGCGAATTCGAGAAAAAGCGGATTCTGCTTCTCCAAGGTTTGGATTGGACCAGTTGGTGGGGGAACATAAGCGACTGACTTTTAGTTGAACAAAAAAATATTTGCATTTCGTCTAAAAAATGTATACATTGCCAATGTTTACTGAATACTTTTTGTATTCGTAAAGTTGGGAAAAGGGCTCCCAACAGATTATACGGGCAAGTCGCACTTTGTTGAAAAATGTGCGAAGTATAATCCCACTTGTTAACAAATATTGGCAATGCTAAAACGGCTTTTTACGTCGAACACACGTATAAAGTTGCTCAGATTCTTCCTGTTGAACCCGGAAGAAGAGCACTATATACGTCAACTCACAAGAGATCTTGATGAACAAATCAACTCAATTCGTCGTGAATTGGATAATTTGAAAAAAATTGGGCTTCTTCGTTCAAAGACAAAATTGAGAAAAAAATACTACCATGTGAATAAAGATTTCATTTTCTATAACGAACTGAGATCGATTTTCCAAAAATCAGAACAATCAATCCCAGAAATTACAAAAAAAATAACATCATTTGGAGACCCTAAAGTCGTAATCCTATCAGGTATATTTATCGAGAAAGACACCCCCGTAGACCTCCTCATTGTAGGCCAAGTAGATCGAGAAAAACTCACAAAGTACCTGAATAACGAGCTCTCATTCAAACGTCCAGTGAAATTCACAATAATGACTCAAGAAGACTTCGAATATAGATTGAAATGCAACGACAAATTCGTTTCTACAATCATGTCCGACCCCGATAATCTCATTCCTGTAAAAAAGCTTGATTCTCTATAAACAAATAAGTATACTCCACTCGACAATTTCCCGGGTTTTTAATAATTTACATCATGACTAATCTGTTAGTACAAGCAATTCAGACAAAAAATCTCAAAAAAGCACCAACAATCGAACCTGGTATGACCGTTCGTGTCCACCAGAAGATTAAAGAAGGTGAAAAGGAACGAATCCAGATCTTTGAAGGTTTGGTTCTCAAAGTTTCTCACGGCCATGGTGCAGACAAGACTTTCACAGTACGAAAAATTGTTGAAGGTATTGGAGTAGAGAAAATTTTCCCAGTTTATTCTCCAAATATCGACAAAATCGAAATTCAGAAGAAAAATAAGACAAGAAGAGCAAAACTTTACTATATGAGAGAAAGGTTTGGTAAATCTGCTAGATTGAAAGGTAGATTCCTGACTGAAGAAGAAAAAAACGCAGGACAGGAAGAGGAAGAACCAATCGTAGAAGAAGCACCAGTCGAAGCTCCAGCTGAGGAACCAAAAGCTGAGGAAGCACCAGTCGAAGCTCCAGCTGAGGAACCAAAAGCTGAGGAAGCTCCAGCTGAAGAGCCAAAAAAGGAAGAGTAATTTTATCTCAAAATTATGGCCTCAGATTCCCAATATATTGCAGGAATTGATGAGGCAGGACGCGGGCCGCTAGCCGGACCCGTAGTTTGTGCAGCTGTGATTTTGAAAAAAGGACAAAAACTTCCAAATTTGAAAGATTCAAAACAGCTAAGTCACGCACAAAGAGAAAAACTTTTCGAATTGATAACAAAAAACTGCATCTCATACGGGATAGGAATCTTAGATCACGAATACATAGACAAACACAACATCCTAAAAGCAGTCCAAAAAGCCAACGAAATAGCAGCAAAAAAGCTCAGCCCACAGCCAAAACTCATCCTAATAGACGGGCGCGACAAACAAATTCTCAAAACCCCCTTCAAAACCATAATAAAAGGAGACACATTCGTAAGACCGATCATGGCCGCCTCGATCCTTGCAAAAGTAACAAGAGACCGTCTGATGGTCGAATACGCAGTCAAGTACCCAGAGTATCGATTCGAGAAACACAAAGGATATGGCACACGTTTACATCAACAGCTGCTTGAAACCCACAAGCCTTGCGCGATACATCGAAAAAGCTATAATCCAGTAGCAAATTTATTATCAAAATAAATGAAAATAGTTATTGCCGGCAACTACGGCGCAGATAATTTAGGTGATGATCTCATACTTGAAGGTCTTTTGCGTACGGCCAGAGAAATCACAACAAAAGCAGAGCTCACAGTCCTGTCAGCAAAGCCAAAACAAACAGCAGAAAAGTTCAATGTCCACTCTGCTCACAAATTTCCGGCCGGAATCAGATCGCTCATCAAATACTTTTTAAATGGCGAATTTAAAAAAACAAAAAAAATCGTAAAAGAATGCGATTATTTTATTTTGGGTGGAGGAGGATTGTTCGACGAAACATACAAAAAATCCATTTTCATCTGGAGCGTCCAGGCTTGGTTTGCTTATCATTACAAGAAACCAGTCATAATGTACGGCCAAAGTTTGAACCCGTTACATTCAAAATACGCAAAAAACAAAGTCAAAAAACTCTTCAGAAAAGCGGACTTCATAGCAATGAGGGACGAAACATCGAAGTCTGAATTAAAAAAGCTAATAAAAGGTAAAAAAATCCACGTTGTACCCGATCTGATCTTCAGAATCCCAAATCCCACTCAAGAAAACCAAGACAGAAAAGCTCAACTTTTAATCTGTTTGCGCACACTAAAAGAGCCAACCCCTAAATTAGAAGAAGGTCTTACAGGATTTCTAAACCAAGTTCACAAAAACACATCCTTAGAAACAAAATTCGTCCCATTCAAAAAAAACAAAGACGAATCGCTGAACAAAAAAATCCTCAACGAATTGGACGAAAAAGAAAAAGCAGAGATACTGAAATTCACAAGCGACACAACTTCAATAAAAAAACTATTCGCTGCAAGCAAAATAGTGGTCGGTATCAGGTTGCACAGCATTTTGATGGCAATCACAACAGGAACCCCATTCATCGCCATCAACTACAATCCGAAAGTCCGAAACATGCTCACATCACTAGGATTGGAGGAATTCTGCCTAGATGTAGACGAAGTAACTTCTACCAAACTATACGAGATGCTTGGAAAGCTTCGCAACCGAGAAATTTGGGATGCTACAAGCCAAAAACTCCAAAGAATTTCAGAGGAACAGTCGAAAAAACATGAATTTATAGAGAGAAAAATTTCAGAACTTCTTTCACAACATTCCCAATCTTCACATTCTTAGGGTCTTTTTCAGCGCGTTCTTTCCACTCAACGCTATCTTCTTTCAAAGTTCGTTCACTCAAGACCATTCTCAAAGGAACACCAATCAAATCAGCATCTTTGAATTTCACGCCAGCAGAATCATTTCTATCATCGTACAAAACCTCAACGCCTTCTTCCATCAATTTCTCATACAACTCATCAGCACGCTCAGCGACAGCAGGATCTTTCCCCAAAGTTATAAGATGAACGCCATAAGGCGCCACAGATTTAGGCCAAACGATTCCATTTTCGTCATGGCTGGCCTCAACGATAGTTCCTACCAAACGAGTGTTTCCAATACCATAACACCCCATAATAACAGGGATTTTCTTACCTTCATTGTCTGTTACAGCAAATCCAGCATCTTGACTGAACTTAGTGCCCAATTTGAAGATATTCCCAGCCTCAACAGCTGTCATTTCCTTCAACGCTTTATCGCAAGTAGAACACTTAAAAGCTCCTTTGACTTCAGCCAAATCAACAAAATCATCAATCTGGAAATCTCGACCTATATTCGCATTCAAATAATCTTTCTTGGGTGCATTCGCTCCAGTCGCAAAATTCTTCACATTCTTTATTGAATGATCTCCAACAAAAGACAAACCTTCTGGAGAACCAATAGGGGATATGAAGCCTTGAGCCAATCCAGCTTTCTTCAGAGTGTCTGGAGAAGCTGCACGCAGTGCTTTGCCAACGTATTTTTCGAGCTTATGAGCATTAACAGACAGGTCACCACGGATACAAACACCTAACAAACCTCCACCTTCAACCTGGTAAACAACTGTTTTTAAAATTTTCCATGCAGGGATGTCCCAAGCTTTGGCCATGTCCGCTATCGAGAAACCACGATCTGTATCTACTTCCTCAAGAGCTTCTTCTTTTTCTTTTGCTTGGTCTGGATCGACAACTTTTCCTGAAGCAACTTCTAGATTTTGAGCAGTTTCGCATTTTTCACAAATAATAATTGTATCTTCACCAGCAGGAGTCTCAACTGAAAACTCATGCGAGAATTTGTCAGTAAAAGCACCACCAGACGCTTCGATCACGTAAGCTTTCAACCCACATCTCTCGTACACACGGAGATAGGCGTCCTTCGCACGCTCATAATATGCCTCCAAATCCTCTTCAGTCAGGTGAAAACTATAAAGATCCTTCATCCCAAACTCACGTCCACGCAACAAACCTGATTTCGCACGTGGCTCGTCACGGAATTTTGTTTGGATTTGGTAGACCGCAACGGGAAGGTCTTTGTATGATTTTGTGTATTTCTTTACTAGGGGAGTGACAACCTCTTCATGACTGGGTCCTAGAACGTACTCTTGGTCTCCGGTCCCGGTTGTTCTGTAGAGAACATCTTCCATCGAGTCATCACGACCTGTATCTTTCCATATTTTCCTCAAGTGAAGCGTTGGCATCAAGATTTCCTGCCCATCGATCGAGTCCATTTCTTCACGTATTATCTGATTAACTTTCTTCAAAACTCTCAATCCCAAAGGTAAAAAATTGTAAACTCCAGCAGATTGTTTCTCAACAAAACCCGCCTGAGTAAGTAGCTCGGCATTTTTACTATTTGCATCAGCGGGAGCGTCGTGTCTAGCTTTCCCAAATAGTTTTGAATATCTCATTGGAATTAAGTTTAAAAAATTAACTTATTCAAGTTTCTTCAGTTTTTTCTTCCTCCTTGCTATCCTCACTTTCCTCGCCTGCAGCTTCATCTTCGACAACCTCTTCTTCTTCTCTCTCAATTTTGTCACCAAGCTTTCTATGTTTTTCAACACGTCTGTAGGCTTCAAAAATGTCGCCCTCCTCAAGTTTAACCTTACCATCGTACTTGATTCCACATTCCTCACCCTCCTTGACTTCATTTACAGAATTTTCACCTCTTTGAAGAGATACAAGTTTCTGTTCCTCAGCCAAAATTTCTTCTCCACGATGTATCTTTACTAAAGAATCTTTAGTGATTTTTCCATTTATAACCTTGCAACCGATAATCATTTCTTTTTTCTTGGTCCAGAAAATTTGTTGAACAGCAACTTTACCTAATTCTTCGACAACAATTTCAGGTTCCAAAAGCCCAGAAAGGACGTTTTTGACCTCATCTATCAATTCATAAATGATTTTGTACCTTCTGACCTCTACACGTTCACGTTCTGCGGTTTGTTTTGCATGAGCAGAATCGAAATCAACATGGAACCCAAGCACCAAGCCTTTACTTGCAGAAGCCATCATTATGTCTGATTCGCTGACTTCACCAACGCCGCTGTGAATAATTTTAAATGCAACTTCATCGTCCCTGATCTTCGCAAGAGAGCCTTTGATAGCCTCAAGAGAACCTTTTGTATCCGCTTTTAACACAACTTTCATTATTTGGTTAGATTGAACATGAGTGATAAGTCTATTCATATTAGACATGTCGTCTTTTGAAGCAGAATTTTCCATCGCTCTGATGATTTCTTCAGATTTCTGTCTAGCCTCTTTTTCATTAGCTACAACCTGCAAAATATCTCCACTCAAAGGTGTTTCGTTTAATCCAGCAACCAGGATAGGAGTAGACGGTCCAGCCGCTTCAATCCTTTTCCCGAGAGAATCTTTCATTATTTTAACTTTTCCAGAAGTGCTTCCAACGATAAAGTTGTCTCCTTTTTTCAAAGTTCCAGCATTAACCAAAATTGTAGCCACAGGACCAAGGCTATGATCCAAGTGAGCCTCAACCACAGTACAAACAGCACTTCGGTCTGGATTCGCCTTATATATCTCCATATCAGCCACTAACAAGATCATATCAAGCAGTTCTGGGATACCATCTCCTCTCAAAGCAGAAATAGGCACGGTAATAGTTTTTCCACCCCAATCTTCAGGCTGAAGATCGTGATCAGAAAGTTCACCCTTTACCTTGTCTATATTTACGTCCGGTTTATCGATTTTATTGATAGCAACAATGATAGGAACACCAGCTTCTTTTGCATGGTTAAGCGCCTCAACAGTCTGAGGTTTGATTCCTTCATCCGCAGCAACAATCAAAATAGCTATGTCTGTCACATGTGCACCCCTCGCTCGCATTTCTGTGAAGGCCTCATGTCCTGGTGTATCCAGAAACGTAACAAGCCTAGGGTCGCCTTTTCCGTCCTTTGCAGGAACATTGACCTGGTAAGCAGCAATATGCTGAGTTATTCCACCAGATTCTCCAGCAACCACATCTGATTTTCGAATATAATCCAAAAGTTTAGTTTTTCCATGATCGACATGCCCCATAACAACAACAACTGGGGGTCTTTCTTTCAACACGCCCTCGTCCTCCTCCTTGATCAAATTATCCAAATTTCTCGCCAAAATATCATCAGCCTTAGCAATCCCATATTTTTTCTTAATTTTTATTCCAAGATCTTCCGCAATAATCAAAATTGTCTCAAAATCAATCTGTTGATTGATATTCGCCAAAATCCCATTTCTCATCAATTCTCCAATAATTTTTGCAACATTAACACCAGATTTCTCAGCCAACTCTTTAACAGAGATCAAATCTCCAATATCTATAGCTTTTCCAGGGGTAGAAGCTTCTTCCTCCTCGTCTTCATCCTTTTTCTTTTTATCGTCTTTTCCAGCCATCTTTTTTCGCTGACTTTTCACAACCTCCTTTTCCATCTCTTGGTGAATGATTGCGTCGTAAACTTCAGCCACGTCATCTTCTTTACCGTCATCTGCAAGCACATCTCCTTCAGAGGAATCAGTGAATTCAGCTATAACTAATTCAGCTACATCATCTTCTATGGTTCGAGCTTGTGGCTTTACACCAAAACCCAACTCATCGAGTTTTACTTTGAGTTCTTTAGTGGAAAGTCCAATTTGTTCAGCTAAATCAGTAAGTTTCAAAAGACTCGGGTTAAAAATAAAGCCCTCACAGTCTAAGAGAAGTGGCCCCTGAAGTAAAGATAAAACATTAGACCTCTGAAATCACACGGTTTTCCGAATCTTCAACCAACTCTTTTTGACCCTCAGCCTCCTCCAAAGGCTTATGGTCTCGAGAAGCCGATTTGCCAAGGTCAATCTGATCCAATTTGCTTCCAAATTTCTCCAATCTTTTCTCAGACTTCTCATAGCTACTCTTGGCACGACCCAAATGAGTCCCAACCAATTCAAAATCATCACCAAATTTCCCAAAATCAGTTTTCAAACGGGAAAGATTATTAAAGATCTCACGAGCACTTTTCTCGATCTGCATCCCACGAAGCCCAATGAGAATAGTATGAAGATAGATATTGAAACTATTCGGCGAAACAGGAATGACATTTTTCTCCAGGCCATACTGACTTATAGAAATACCACCCAAATCCTTCACAATAGTTTCGTAATAAACATTTTCCGCCGGAATATACATCAACGCAAAATCCAATGTCCCTTCGTCCTGGAGGATGTATTTCTTCGAGATAGCATCTATATGTTTTTTAACGTCAGTCACAAACAATTTTCGGATTCGCTCAGATTCTTTTTCATCTTTTTCTTCCAACATTTTTTTGAAATTCTCTAACGGGAACTTAGAATCCACCGACACCATCTGGTCATCACGTAGTTTAATTACCGCATCAACGATCTCTCCACTTTTGAACCTATGTTGGAGAGCATACTGGTCTCTTGAGAAAATCTGACCCAAAAGTTCTTCCAAAAACAATTCTCCCAACCCACCCCTCAGCTTCGGCGTTTTAAGGATGTCCTGAAGGCTACTCAAATCTTTTGCCAAATCATGAACCCTCCTGTTGGACTCTTCCAACCTAGAAATACTGGCTGTGACCTCCTTGATAACCTTTCCAGCATTATCGAGACGTTCACCCACAGATTTTTGTTGTTTATGCGAAAGTTCAGAAGTTTCTTTCAACCTATTGTCCACCTGAGTCGTGACTCTCCCGAGCTGATCAAGCATCGTTTGAGTGACTGTATTCAGGTTGTTGGTCATGTTTTGGTTAAGGTCGTCGATCCTCTTTGAAAGGTCCAACGTCTGCGCATCTTGTGACGAATCACCAGAAGTTTTTCTGAAGTAAAAATAAGCAGCCAAACCTGCAACAGCAACGAAACCTAAAATAATAATAGCGTCTGTACTCATGAGTCCAAGATAGATAATTTATTCCAAATTTGCAAGAAATGCTTTTTAGAGTAAAATTAAGCCAAATAAATCTAATAACCTAAATTCTATGACTAATAAAACAAAGTATATTTTGGTTGGAGCAGTCGCATTGGTAATCGCACTACTCGCATTTGTGCAAGTAACAAACAAAGACCTTTTGCAAGGACGACTAACAACAGTTCCAGCAGAAGAAATCCTTCTTCCAGACCTCACTGTGCAGATAAGTGTCGTAGAAACAGCAGAAAACAACAACGTCACAGCAAAAATAACTTTGGAAAACATAGGCGAAGGACCTGTGTCAGGAGAAACCCCATACAATTATAGTTTGTACGTGAACGACGAATTAGTTTTTACCAACACAGACAGCTACGTTGAAATGGCACCAGGCGGCAAATTCACTTTCACTTACCCGGTAGAAAGAGCAATCTACAACTACGAAGACTCAGGCTACCTAAAAATCGTCCTCGACAAAGATGACATGATCAAAGAACTCGACGAAAGCAACAATTCCGCAGAAGTCGAGTACAGTTTGTAAAATCCAACCCCTAATTTTATGGACCTCAAATCACAAGAAACACCACTTACTCCATCAAAAAAATCAAATAAACTACTTGTAAATATTTTTGGAACAATATTGGTAGTTATACTCTTGGTTTTCTACATAATTATTAGTCAATTCCCTAGTACGTTAGCTTGGTCTGAAGATTCTTGTAAGTCAATCTATTTTTTCAGTCAGGATACTCAAATCACTTGTATCTTAGGCTTTCAAGAGGATGAACTACATGATTCAATAACGGAACAGAGGGAGGAAGAAGAGAGTATGGGGAAAACTGCACCAGAATGCGAAGCTCTATCTGATGATATAATTTTTAGTCAGTACTGTTACTTCAAAAAGGCCGTAGAAACAATGGATGGATTATATTGCTATAATAGTTCAAATAGTGAGCGTTGTTTGGAATTTCTAGCAGCAGAGACAGGTGATTCTAAATATTGTGACCTGTACTATCCAAAGTTGAAAGATAATTGCTTGAAGTTTGCTAATAATCCTAGTGGATACAAAGTTTTTTTATTCCCTTTGTCTTGTGAACATTTCTCCGAAAAAGACCGTAAGCAAAAATGCGAAACTCTTTTTGGAGAATTCTATGAGGAAGTGAATTCTCGTGATGAACTTAAGACAACAAAAAAAGTAAAATTCAATTAAAATATTGGCATTAATACGTTTATAGTAAAAAGGTGAAATTTAAAAAGTTTCATTCAAATTTTTTAGCCTAAGTCACAGAAAGCAAAGCGATTCTGTGACAAAAAGCTCGCCGCATAGGCGAGCGCAAAAAAACAAAAACCACCGAGGCGTACATGTAGCCGAGGTGGAACCTTTGAATAACTTTTCAAAATTTCACCTTTTACTATCAAACCGCAGGACAAATCAACCGATAGTCACAAAACGAACAGTGAAACCCTGGAGTAGGCACAAAATCAGACGCCTTTATCTCTTCGATATAGTGCAAAACATCGCTTCGAACTGAATCCAAATCAGCAGGGACTTTCTTCATCGAAGTCTTCACCCCATCCTCCAAGAAATACAAAGACAATTTCGAAGCAGGAATCCCAAAAATATCTCGGCAAGCCAACGCATATATAGACATCTGTAATTTATGCTGAACATTCAACGCCTTAGATTTACTGGTCTTATAGTCGATCACCTCGAAGGTACCATCAGGTAGCTTATCTATTCTATCAATCCTCCCCGTAAACATATGCTCTCCAATCTTCAGATTAAAATTTTTCTCAATATGCTCAGGAATAACCCACGGATCAGAATTCTTTTCATAAAACGCAGCCAACATCTCCAAACCTTGTTTTTTACGAGCATCTTCATGAGCAAGACTCTCATATCCAGTTGCGATCCAATTTCTTTCATAAAGCTCCTTCATCACATCAAAACTCACACTAGTAGGGGCCTCCTTCATAATCCTATAAAACTCCTTCAAAGTTTCGTGCAGACTCGTCCCAAAATTCGCAGCATGAATAGGTGGCACAGGCACATGCAACAAATATCTATATCCGTACTTCAAAGGGCACATTTTGAACGTATCTATCTGTGAATAACTCAAAGAGCGATTCAACGCATTCCTAGGAGCTGTATCGATAATTTTCGGGGAATCAAAAGCCTTAGGAGCGACAGGTGAGCTTTCTCCAATCTCCAACTGTTCACCCATATCGATTTCCTCAACCAAACCACTTTCCCCAATCTCATCCAAAAACTGAGACTTCTTCCATTTCCTAGCACCTTGATACTTATCACTATAGGTCAAAACCAGCCTCCTTTTCGCGCGAGTACAAGCTACATAAAACAACCTTCGTTCCTCCTCAATATGAAAATCCCCCTCAGGGAAAATCTCCTTAGTCAGCTCAAGAGGAACATGCAAAGGATCCTTTTTATTCAAAATAGGGAACTTGTAGTTCACCAAATTCACAACAAATACCGTGTCATACTCCAAACCTTTCGCTCCATGGGTTGTAATGATTTTCACAGCATCATTGTCCATCTCATCACTTTTGTCTTCGACCAACGGAATGTTCGATTCATCAATCATTTTTAAATACTCAGCAAAATCAAAAACCGAATGATCAGTCGCATTTTGCTCAAATCCCCAAACAATTTTAGAAAAGGCCGTTATATTATTTAATTTCTCTTGGCTCTCAGCAGAAAACTCACGAGCAAGCTCAACAAGATACCCAGACTCTCTCAAGAAGAAATCTATAACTTCGCCAGCTCCACGATTTTTAGAGAACTCCAAAGTCCTCGCATACAGGTCCAGAAACTTCGTCAAACTATCCTCAAAACCAGGAAGGGTAGTCTCATCATCTAGACCAGCTTCAATGATTTTGAAAACATCGGTGTGGCCAGAGTGAGCCTTGTTGTACAGCCCAACAACGTCCTTCATAGGAATAGCAAACGCAGGAAACTGCAACAACCTCATCAAAGCAATATTGTCAGATGAATCCGCAAGAGCTCTCACCACAGCCGCCAAATCCTTCACTTCCTCATACGACATCAAACCTTTTGGATTACGGATGTAGTAGGGGATTCCAGCTTTCTTCAGCGCTTCCGCGAAAGGGATGGCTGCCGCATTCGAACGAACCAAAATCGCAATATCACTGTGAGTCAGCCCCTCCTTACTTGGAACTGCTTTGGTGATCTCATCTATCACGAAGTTCACTTCTTCTTTGTAGTGGGCAAAATGCATGGTTTTAATAGGGATGGATTCCTGGCTTTGACTCTTTAGCTCCTTCGAAATCCCAGATTTGTACTCCAGCCTATCCGGATCATTGAATTTTATGAATTTGTGAGAAGCATCCAAGATGTTTTGGTTACTTCTATAGTTTTCCGTCAAAACAATTTCCTCAGAATCAGGAAAAGCTTTTTTGAACTGCAAGATATTCGAAAGCGACGCTCCTCTCCATCGGAAGATCGACTGATCATCATCACCCACAACACAAATATTCCGCTCAACGTCAGGAGAGCTCGTGCCCTCGTCAGTCGCCCCCGACAACAACAAAAGCAGACGGAACTGCGCATAATTAGTATCCTGAAACTCATCTACCAATATATATTTGAATCGTTCTTGATAATGAGCCAACACACTCGGCCTCTCCTCAAACAACTTCAAAACATAATAAGAAAGATCTCCAAAATCCATACAATTTTCTACCAACAACAGCTCTTGATATTTCTGATACGCCAGGGCGGCTTCCAAAACTTTTCCCGCTTCCTCCAGCTCGACCCCAAGCACAGATTTCACATCAATCTCCTCCTGTGCGGACAGGCTCTTCTTTGCCTCCACTTCGGCCACCATTTTTTTAGCATATTCAACGTACTCAGCAGGTGTGATAAATTCCTCCTTTATACGACCAAAATGCGTAGTAAGAATATTAATAAAACTATTTGGATTACCAAGAGGCCTGAAATATTTGAGATCAAAATCAAACAGTCTTTCTTTCACAAAAACCCATTGCTGAAGTTTGTCCAAAAGCTTGTAGTTAGGATCCAAACCAATCTCATGCCCACTCTCCCTAAGAACCTTGTCACAAAACCCGTGAAACGTCTTTATCCACACTTCCTCATAGCCAAGCGGCATCTGAATATCGACACGCTCGACCATCTCAGCCGAAGCCTTCTCAGTAAAAGTAAGAGCAAGGATTTCGCTACTTTTCATTTTGTCATTTTGGATGAGGTGCAGGATCTTGGAAGTGATAACGCGTGTTTTTCCTGTCCCAGCCCCAGCTATAATTAACAAAGGACCACGGTTATGCATAACCGCAGCCTTTTGTTTATCATTTAAATTTTCTAGTAAATCCTGATTCATATATCAGGATTTTGCTTCTTACTCTTCGTCCTGTCCAGCTTTTTCATTTGATTCTTCTTCCTCCTTCTTTTCTTCTACCTTTTTCTCAACCAAAGCTTTCAAAGATAATCCAACTCTATGCTCATCAGAATCGATATTGATGATCTTTGCTTTTACAGCTTCTCCAGCTTTCAGGAATGAGCCAACATCAATGTTTTCGCCTTCGGCAACTTCAGAAACGTGAATCAACCCGTTGATCTCGTCATCTAATTTAACAAAAGCACCAAATGGAGTAATTCTAGAAACTTCACCTTCTACAATACTACCAACTTTATATTTTTTGCTCGCTTCAATCCATGGATCAGGGATCAATCTCTTCATAGAAAGGCTGATCTTGTCTTTCTCTTTACCAATAACAAGTACTTCAACTTCGTCTCCAAGTTTTCCGTAATCTGAAGGATCTTTGACATGGCCCCAAGCGATCTCAGAGATATGTACAAGACCTTCAAGTCCATCAAATGCAACGAAGATACCGAATTTAACAATACCTGAAACTTTACCCTTAACTTTCTGACCTGTTTCAAGAGTTTTTAGAGATTCATCACGAGCTTCAGATTGACCAGCCTTCTCAGACAAGATCAATTTGCCACCATCTTCATCGATATTCAAAACTTTAACCGAAAGCTCCATTCCAACTAATTTCTGCAATCTAGATAGGATTTCAGCTGCATCTGCACCATCCACACGTGGGTAGTGAAGAGGCGCCAATTGAGATACAGGGATAAATCCTTTAATTCCATCAATATTAAGTAGCAATCCACCTTTATTTGCTTCACTAGGAACAACTTTAACAACATCACCACTTTCGTAAGCTTTCTTGAATTTAGACCAAGTCTTTTCCTGACTTGCACGTCTCAAAGAAAGAACGACCAATCCATCTTCATCCTCTTCTTCCAAAACATAAGCAGAGACATTGTCTCCTTTCTGTAGAGATTTAAGAGTTCCAGCACTATCGTGAGCTTCTTTCCCACTGATAATACCTGTAGAAAAACCATCAATATCAACGAGGATTCTCCTCTTTGACATCAAAGTTATAGTTCCGTCGACAGTATCTCCCGCTTGTGGGTGAGATAATTCTGGTGACTTCTTCATCAGTTCCTCCATAACAGTAGAAGAAGCATATTTTGATTTAGCTTGAGTCATATACCTGTTTGGACAAAGCGTTTTATTTTATACTAGGCTTCCCGTTGAGAACTGCGGCTTTGTCGCTTTAAATTGCAATTAAACAAAAAGCAAAGGGAGTATACTTAGAGAACCCAATATAGTCAATAAAATATTGAAAAACCCATGAGTCTCAAAAACCACCGAAGAGTACATGTACTCGAGGTGGCCTTTGAATAACTTTATTTCTTAGCTTTTGTCTTTTTTGCCGCAGTTTTCTTCACAATCTTAGTAAGATCAATGCCTTCGCCCTTCTTCACAACTTTTGCAGAATCTCCTTCCTTAAAAACTCCATCTATAACTTTTTGAGTCAAAGGATCCTCAACATATTCTTGGATAGCACGTCTTACTGGACGCGCACCAAAAGCAGGGTCATAACCCTTTTGAGCCAAATACTCCAAACCTCCAGAAGTAAGTTCAATGTCAATTTTTCTGTGTGACAATCTGGTGTTCAAATAACCAAGATGAAGTTTGACGATCTCCTTGATGTGATCATGTGTAAGAGGTCTGAATACGACCAATTTATCAACACGATTCAAGAACTCTGGTCTGAATTTTTCTTTCAAACTGTTTAGCAAATCCTCTTTGGTTGCATCATAATCCTTTTCAGCCTCCTTCAATTCCTCAGACTTGAGACCAAAGCCCATTGGTGACGCCTTTTCGGTCAATTTTTCAGCACCAATATTGGATGTCATGATTATGATAGTGTTTTTGAAGTTAACTTTTCGACCTTTTGCATCGGTCAATTCACCGTCCTCCAAAATTTGAAGAAGCAAATTGAAAACGTCAGTATGAGCTTTTTCAATCTCATCAAACAAAATAACAGAATATGGTTTAGAACGGACTGCATCAGTAAGCTGACCACCTTCGTCGTAACCGACATAACCAGCGGTAGCACCAACCAATCTAGAAGTGTTGTGTCTTTCCATAAACTCACTCATATCGATCTTGATAAGAGCATTTCTGTCATTATAAACCTCCTCAGCGATTGCTTTCACAAGCTCAGTTTTACCAACACCTGTAGGCCCCATGAAAATGAATGAACCAATCGGCCGTTTCTCGTCAGCAATCCCGGCTCTAGACCTTCGGATAGCCTTGGAAATGGCTTCAATAGCTTCATCCTGTCCAACAATCCTTTTCTTCAAAGCCTCTTCAAGAGCCTGAAGTTTATCAACATCGTCCTTCACCAACTTGGTAGCAGGAACTCCAGTCATAGAAGCTATGACTTTCGCAATATCTTCCTCACCGATTTTCTTCCTTTGTGAGCGAGGAACTTTTGTCTTTTTTTGCGCCTCTATTTGGGTGCTTGCGTCCAATTCTTCGTTTCTCAGTTCAGCCGCCTTTTCATAATCTTGTCTTGATACACATTCTTCCTTTTTCTTGATAATAGACTGCAGTTTTTTCTGCAATTTTTTTAATTTATCAGAATCAGTGCTTTTAGTTTTTATCCTCTTCAAAGACGAAGCTTCATCGATCAAATCGATAGCTTTATCGGGGAGTTGTCGGTCATTTACGTATCTTTTGGACAAACGAACCGCAGCTTCGATAGCCTCCTCAGTAATCACAAGATTGTGATGATCTTCGAAGCCTTCTTGAAGACCTCTCAACATCAAAATTGTATCCGCCTCAGAAGGTTCCTCAACCATAACTGGTTGGAAACGTCTCTCCAAAGCAGCATCATTTTCAATGTGTTTTCGATATTCTTTTGTAGTAGTTGCTCCAATTACTTGAACTTTTGACCTAGAAAGGGCTGGTTTCAGGATATTTGCAGCATCAAGGCTACCTTCCGCACTTCCGGCACCAATCACAGTGTGAAGCTCATCAATAAACAAGATCACATCACTCAAACTAGATAATTCGTCAACTATTTGTTTCATCCTTTCTTCAAACTCACCTCTATACTTAGTCCCAGCCACAACAGAAGTCATAGATAGAGACAAGATTTTCTTATCAAGCATATTCTCAGGAACTTCTCCGGTAATAATGGCCTGAGCTAATCCTTCAGCTACAGCTGTTTTACCAACACCTGGTTCACCGATCAAAACAGGGTTATTCTTTGTTTTTCTACAAAGAATGCTCACAACACGCTCAATTTCTTTTTTTCGACCAACAACAGGGGATAGTTTCCCATCGCGAGCTTCCTGACATAAGTCTGAAGTGAAATAATCAAGTGCAGGAGTTTTTGAGTCCTTTTTATCCTTATCTTTATCTTTGTGTTTGTATGCATCTTGCATTTGGTCTTTTTGAACCTGTCCAGCAGCGAGAACCCCATGCAAACCATTCAAAAACAGCTCAAGAGGATTTGAATTTTGAGGAGCAGCCCCATTTGCAGCAGGAGCTTCCTTAGATCTCTCAAAAATTTCAATAATTTGGTCCTTAATATCATTAGGATTGATTCTCATGTTTTCCAAAATCACAGTTGCCGCAGTGTTTTCTTGGGCAACAAGCGAATAAAGAAGGTGCTCAGTGCCAACAAAACTGTGACCATATTCTTGAGCAGCCTTTAAACTATTTTCAATAACATTTTTCGCATAGGTAGAAAGGCCTCCAGGACCAGCATCGCTATCAGATTGACCAACTCTACCAACTGATTTGAGGACAAGCTCTACATTCTGGGTAGAAACCCCAAAATTAATAAGAACAGATGCTCCCAAAGAGTTTTCCTGAGTGAGGATCCCAAGCAACATATGCTCAGTCCCAACATAAGATTGGCCAGAGTCTTTTGCATATTCTTGCGAAACGACTAACGCCTGTCTAGCTTCCTTAGTAAACTTATCAAATTTTCCATCTAACATTATATTTTTGTTAATTATTTTTTTCAAATCGTCCTAACATTCTACCATAAAATACGCCCCACATTAACCTGTTGTGTTCCTTTCAACTTTACAGCTCTCAGATAGAGTGTCTTATTCTACAGCCTCAATACTGCCAGCAATTTTCAGAAGAATCTCTTCTATTTCTCGATTACCTTGAACTCTATAAGCTCGTTCACCAACTTTTACATAGATGTGAACGGTAGAACCGATATATTTCATAGCTCCTTGACCGTTTTTAAGCTCAACAGTAGTACCACTAGGCAGTTCTGCAGTATCTAGGATATCCAATCCTGCGAATTGATTCTCGTCTGTAACTTCTTCGTCACTGAAAGAGTATTGGTGCAAGACACCCTCGCTAGGTCTGGTTTTTCCAGCATAGTACCAAGGTTTTGGGTACTTAGCTTTGAAATGATATGGCCCACTCTCAAACTCAGAGAAATCCGAATAATCATATTCTGTTACCGCAGGAAGGGGAGCTTCGTCCAAGATCTCTTCAGGAGCTGCCTCGACCTCAGCTTCTTCCTCTTCTGTCGCTTCTGCATCCTCTGCGACTTCTTCTTCTAGAGCCGGATCCTCAGCCTCTTCCTCAAAAATACTATCGTTGAAAGGTACTAATTGGAACTCCAACAGCATCTCATAGAAAGCTCTTTCATAAGCTTCGCTCATACCTTCATTCGGCATGAAAGCTAGTTCATAAACAAGCTCGTCTCTGCCCAAAAAGAAGATAACATCATCTTTGGTATCAACTTCCAATTTCAAGGCATCCATCTGGTTATAACCAATCTTTGCTTCAGTAAAAGCACTTTTCTCTCCACCAAAAACATCATTCGCATAAGTCTCTCCAAACATTTCCAAAGTTTCATCCTCATCAAGCTCATGAACACTTACGATGAAGATGTCGTGAGGAATGTCTGCAGGATCCTCTCCAGGGTATTCTTCCGAAAGAGGTGCTTTGAAATTAACTACATCCGGAAATTCTTTCACCTCCCAATTATCATAGTATTTCAGTTTGAATCCAACTTTTTGATTCATATATTCAATCCAAGAAGCTTTCCCATTTTCTTTTTCCAAAAGTTCTAGGACAGTGACTCCATCGACAGAAAAGATCCCATCATCAGTCATGTAACCTCTCAAAGTCACACGATTTTCAAGATATTGTTGGCTAGAAAGATTGAATCTAGTACTGCTAACTGGATAAATCTCTCCATCATCGTCTGTGATCAAGTGAGTACCAGGCTGATCATCATTAGAAGTTTGCGCACTCAAGACACCAGTAACAGCGTCTAAATTATCAGAAGGTGAGAACAAGCTACACCCCGTCAAACTCAACAAAACTGAAAGAACCAATATAAATGTTATTTTTTTCATAATTCAAAGTTAATGATACTAATAAAAGATGCCAAAAGAGTATAGCTTCATGCAAAAATATATCAATAGAGGTGTCAACCTGAAACGAAACTCAAACTACGTGAGGATTTTCTAATCCCAAATGGTCATACGCCCTTGGCGTTGCAATTCTTCCACGCGAAGTTCTTTCCAACATTCCCAATTTGATCAAATACGGCTCGTATATATCCTCAATAGTTGACTGTTCTTCAGAAGTAGAAGCCGCAATAGTGTTCAGCCCAACAGGGCCACCTCCAAATTTTTCTATGATAGAACTCAAGATCTCACGATCAATAGAATCAAGTCCTCGCGGATCAACTCCAAGCGAATCCAACGTTTCCTCAACAAGCTTTTCATCAATAAAATCTTTGTCGTGATAGTCGGCATAGTCGCGAACTCTTTTCAGCAACCTATTCGCGATACGAGGGGTTTGCCTAGAACATTCAGCCAAAAGATTAGAAGCAGACTCATCTATATTGCAATTCAAAATCTTCGACGATCTTTGGATAATTTCTTTGATCTCGTCAATATTGTAGAAATCCAACCTGAAGTTGTGCCCAAATCTATCGCGCAAAGGCGCAGACAACATGCTGACTTTCGTAGTTGCTCCAATCAAAGTGAATTTCGGCAGATTCAAACGCATACTCTTCGCCGAAGGCCCTTTTCCCAAAACAATATCAATCCCAAAATCCTCCATAGCAGTATAAAGAATCTCCTCTACAGTCGCTCTCATTCTGTGGATCTCGTCGATAAACAAAACATCCCGATCACCAAGGTTTGAAATAATAGCCGCAAGATCTCCCTGTTTTTCTAGCGCAGGCCCAGACGTTATTTTGAGGTTAACACCCATCTCTTTGGCGATGATATTTGCCAATGTGGTTTTCCCCAAACCAGGAGGTCCATGAAGAAGGACGTGTTCAAGAGGCTCTTCACGTTTCACAGTCGCTTTGATAGATATGTGCAGATTTTTTTTTATCTTAGTTTGCCCAACATAATCGCTAAACTCCAATGGCCTCAAAGTATTTTCAAAGGCCTGATTATCGTTTGATAGGGGAGAGACCACACGATCATCTTCCGCTACAGCCTGAGTTTCCACCTCTGTATTGTCATCATTTCTTACAATCAATTTAATTCGGTTTTATGTGGTAAATATAATGTCGAATGCCTTCTGGATCCGGAGCGTCATCAAAAGTAATGGCTGTAATATGAGAAGCAGTTTGTAATTTGAAAACTCCGTAGTCAAAAATCCAAAGAGCGGCCAAAAGTCCCTTCTCTTTGGTATGAATATCTTGAATATCATTTAATTCAGTTTCATCCTCATCTCTCATCGTCAGGTATCTCCAGTTCACATAAATAACACGCTGATTGGTTATGATCAGGCGATCCAACCAATACACAAGGGAATAATGCTTCAGTATCAAAACAAAAATACCAATAATAATAACATGCCCCCACATATAAGCAGTGTCAGTCATCGTAGGCCCAAAAAGATACAACAAAAGGAAAAAAGGAAAAATCCCAATAATAATTTTGACAACATTAAACACGTAAGGAGTCGGATGGTGGTGAAAAACCTTCAAAATTTGTTCCCCTTCACGTAGATGCATAAGTAAAGTAAAATGGCAGTGATTTCAGTAATCATTGTATCTCATGTCAAAGTATTTTCAAGCTCCGTGGACAATAAAGGATGTTGTAATCATACTTTTGATTGTTGTCGGGGTGGTTTTGGGTATCGATTTGATTTTCTATTTCACAAATGGCGACGAGCTTTTGCGCGAGAATTTCTCAAAAGAATGGGTGGTGATAACTATATTTTTGGCACAAAGTTTGATCTTATTAGTGCCTTTGGTTGCCCTATCTTTTATAAAAGAAAAAAAATGGAAGTGGATCAGTTTAGGTTTTACCAAAAAAGGAATCTGGAAAGGCCTACTTCAAGCTGTCGTAGGGTATTTTGCCTATATAGTGATTTCAATCTTCATAATGGTGCTAATCCTATATGGTGGACTGAAAATACCAGGATACCAACTTGCTGAACCTGTTTTGCCAATGTTTGGGGATGGGTCTCTGGCGCTGATCCTTGCGGGCGTGATAACAATGTTTGTAGCTCCATTCATCGAAGAGATATTCTTCCGAGGATTCGTCCTTCAAGGAATCTCAAACAGCGTGGGCAAAATCATCGGCGCATTCTCTACAGCCCTATTGTTCGCAGTATTCCACCTGCAATTCGGAAGTTTCGTGCCTATCCTGATCCTTGGCCTCATCTTGAGCGTCCTTTTCATTCAATCAAAATCGATCTGGCCATGTATCTGGTTTCACATCATAAACAACAGCATCGCATTCACAGTAGAGCTCATGATTTTACAAGGAATAATTCCGCTGGATTTTTAATGAATTTCAGGATTGATCTGGACTTATTCCCGAAAAAGTTTTAAAATTCACGCCGATCTTCTAGAAAATATACCCAACGTGCCCGAGTAGCTCAGCTGGATAGAGCAGTGCCCTTCTAAGGCAAAGGTCACAGGTTCGAATCCTGTCTCGGGTACCACAATAAATAAAAATGAACTTAGGACAAGGTATAGAAAGCGTTAAAAAATTTGCAACAGCAGCAAAGGCACTGCCAAGTAGGATGAGCAATTCCGAAAGGCTTCCAGAACAGCTAAGAGGCCGGATAGCTTCCCCTATAATAGTAGCCGGTTGTGGTGCGGCACTTCTCTTCTTAACCCAATGCGGTACAAAAAATCAAGCAAGCGCAGCACTAGATACAAGTGAAAGGGGCAGAGATGTGGCGGAAAGAGCGTTGACCTCGGCACAAATAGAACCTCAGGGAGTAAAAGAGGAGGTAAGAGTGCAGTTAGGCGATGCAATAAAGCCCACCCAAGGGGAATTGCCATCAGCGGAGTAATCAAACTACAATAAATCCCAAATCAATCTCCAGATCGATTGTCTACTTTGTCGTAAAATGAACAATCCCAAATGCCAATAGGAAACAAAGAATGTAAGCTACCGCAAAACTAATCCAATAATACTTTGGGAACTGTTGATTGAACCAAACAAGCACAATGCTAAAGAATATTGCTGCAATCGCACCATAAATCCCACCAATCAGGAATTCTTTAGAAACAGCTCTGTTATTTGCTGTTACAAATATATAAGAAACGGCAAACACTATAGGTATTCCGCCAATTGCTCCTGCCAATTTAGGCCCAGAAAACTGAGCAACTAGCAAGATAATTCCAGTGACGACCGCCGAAGCTAAACTTTTCAAGACTATTTCCATGCCGCGAAGTCTAAAGCATTTGAAAGAATGAGGCAAATAAGGTAACATTCACTACTGAAATTAGCCCAAACCATGACCTTTCTTCAAGAATTAGAACAACTCCGTTTATCAATGCCACGTCTCGGTCTCCAAACCGTGAACAACACCAACAGTCCTTTTTGCCAATACACAGAACGAAGCAAAAACTGCTACATGACTTTCGCGAGCTATCAATCAGAAGATTGCTATTACAACACTAGAGTTTTCTATTGCACAGATTGTATAGACTGTACACTTTCATACAAATCCACACTCTGCTACGAGTCGGTAGACTGTATCAATTCATACAACTGTGATTACTGCATATATTGCGAGAACGCAACAGACTGTAGCCATTGCCATCACTGTATAGGTGTTCAAAATTGTTTTGGTTGCGTAGGTTTACAAAGAAAAGAACATCAAATTTTCAACGTTCAATATTCGAAAGAAGAATACGAAGAACACCTTCCAAAGCTCAAAAAAATGTCCGAGGAAGAACTCAAAGCAAAGATAGCTCCATTGCTGACATCAGTCCCAAGAATGGCGATGTACGGCAAACACAACGAAAATTCATACGGAGAAAACATTCATAACTGCAAAAACGTATATTGGGGCTTCGACTCAAAGAAAATCTGGGACGGTCTCTACATATATCACTGTGATGAATCAAAAAATCTTTACGATTGCAGTCACCTTGGTTGGTCCGAACTGGATTACGAA
>JABIJZ010000004.1 GCA_018655275.1 Candidatus Peregrinibacteria bacterium
AAACATCTTTTGGTTGGGGCTACTGCTGCAATGTTTTTGGCTATTATTTTGGTGGGGGCTATACCTCATGTGCGAGAACGATTTACTGCGTTTATGCAGGTGGATGAAGAGTGTATTGAAGATTATTGCTGGCAAAGTGAACAGGCGAATATTGCTGTGGGGAGTGGAGGTTTGCTCGGTAAAGGGCTGACTCAAGGGATTCAAAAATCGTACTGGTTGCCACAGGCAACGGATGATTTTATCTTTGCTGCATCGGCTGAGGAGCTTGGGTTTATTAGAATTATTTTTGTAGTAATTGCTTATTTTATTATTTCGTATAGAGGCTTTCATATTGCGAATAGTGCCAACACCCCGTTTGAGACTCTGGTGGCTGTCGGGGTGACGGTTTGGATCGTGATGCAGGCGTTTATTAACATATCTGTGAACACAGCTCTTATGCCCGTTACAGGGATTCCCCTGCCTCTTGTTAGCTATGGCGGATCTTCGTTGATTGCGTGTATGATAGCTGTCGGAATATTACTTAGAATATCTATTGAACAACCATCTTATGCGCGTTCTTCTAACAGGCGGCGGAACTCTAGGCCACGTAGTGCCCAACCTGGCCGTTATCGACGAATTCGTTAAGAATAGCCGGAAACATGAGATCCTATATGTAGGTGCGCGTGATGGCATCGAGAAGGAGGCTGTTTTGAAATTTGTTAAAGGGCTTGAATTTCAGCATTTGGAATTTGAGGAAGTTACTGTTGGAAAATTGCGGCGATATTTTTCTTTCCAGAATTTTGTGGATTTTTTTAAGGTGCCGGTTGGGATTTTTCAAGCTGTGAGGATTGTGCGGCGGTTTCGGCCTGAAGTTGTTTTCAGCAAAGGAGGTTTTGTGGCGGTACCGGTTGTTGTTGGGGCTGGGATTTTGAATTTGTTTCGATCGCGTGCTCGGCGGATTCCGATTGTTATTCATGAATCGGATGTTGTCCCTGGTTTGGCCAATAGAATTAGTGCGAGATTTGCGGATTTGATTTTTGTTAGTTCGGAAAGGACAAAGAAATTTTTTGGTGGACGTGATGCGAGTCGACCAAGTCGTGGACGTGCGAAAGTTGAAGTTGTTGGCAATCCTATTCGAGCTGAAGTTTTGAAAGGGACGGCGGAACGCGGAATGAAATTGTGTGGATTTCATAGATTCAAACCTGTGATTTTGGTTATGGGAGGAAGTCTTGGCGCGAAGCAAGTCAACGATCTTGTTTGGAATGGGCTGGATGATTTATTAAAGAAATTTCAAGTTGTACATATTGTGGGAAAAGGGAATTTGGATATGGGTTTGAAAAAGGATGGTTATAAGCAGTTTGAATTGTTGTTTGAGGAGCTAAAAGATGTTTATGCGGCTTGTGATTTGGTGGTCAGTAGAGGAGGTGCGAATGCTTTGGCTGAAATTGCTGCGTTGGGGAAAAAGGCGGTGATTATCCCGTTGGGGACAGAGTCGAGTCGTGGGGATCAGATAGTAAATGCGAAGGCTGCGAGTGAAGAATATGGGTGGCAAGTTTTGCACGGAAATGTTGAAGTTTCTCAATTACTTAGAGCGATTGATATGGCGAGTGAGACTTCTTTTGGGGGGGAGGATGTTGTCCACAAAAAGGCTTCCAAAAGGGTTTTTCAGGCCCTGTTCGATTTGACATTAAACGCTTAATAGCCTATCCTTTTTAACTGCACGGGCTTAAAGAATTTTAAATATCGAGGTCATTGAAAAATAGGTTTGGGGCACTTTTTCGTCATCTTTTAACCAATTAATCATGTTGGTTTTGTCACTCATAATACTAATTATGACAGCATCGTTGTCGCTTTGCTTTATCTCGCAGTTAAGGCTTGCTACTTATGCGCGTAAACATCCTCTCCCTGAATCTAAGTACACTTCTCTTTTTGGATTTGTTCGACTAAGTTATGTGAATTTTATATATATCGTGGCCGTAATCGGTCATGCATTTTTGTTTGTATTTTTTACAATTAAGTACGTAATATGATTGAACAACCCAAGAATCCCACTCAAGGAAATCGCGACAAATACTTCAAAGGTCAGCAGTTTAATGAAGAGTTGATTTGTTTTTTTAGGAAACATTGGGTGACCGTGTTGCCCCATATAGCGATGGGGCTCCTACTGGGAATAATCGAATTGGGTTTTATATTGGGATTCACTAAAGTGAGTCCTTTTTTGAAAGAGAGTACTTTCTTTGCTTTGGTTTATGTGGCGGTTGTGATTTTGCTTACGGTTTATTTGCATAAGACTTTCTTTAGAATTTTTGGGCATTTCATGGACACCTATATGTTCACAAATTCTAGAATTATTGATCATAAGAAAACTGTTATTTTGCATAATTCTCACGAGATGTTGGACGTGGTTAAGATTCAGGATATCCAAAAAAGTCAGGATGGGTTTTGGAGAAATTTGCTTAGGTATGGGGATTTGGTTATCACTTTGTCTTCAAGCAAGGCTTCGAAATCTTTGTCCTATGTTCCAAATGTGAATTTTCATTATAGGTGCCTTTCTAGGACAAAAAGAGATGCAGCTTTGCGATACAATCATCTTCGATCGCAAAACACTGTTAGTAAAAAATTCAGTGAAAATAGGGCGATCCGTGATGCTATTAAAACTGAAGAATTTTTGATAGATCAGGCGATTGAGTTTGAGGGCAGGGTGCATGCTGTTTTTGATGCGTGAAGATAACATTGTCCCAACTATTCCTATAGGGTAGAATCTTGGACATGGACACAGCGTTACTAATCATAATATCTTCGATTGTTTTTGTTTTGGCCTTGTGGGTGGTTGTTGGGCTGAGGCATCTTTCTGTTTTGCAACGAAATGTTGAAAATAGCTGGGAATTTGTTGATGAAAAAATTAGAGTTCGTCATGACATTGCGCCTTTGTTGGTGGAAATTGTGAAAGATGGAGCTGATGGTGGCGGTGGTGAAAATGTAAGAGGCACTGTTGGTAAATTGATTGAACGACGGGGTTTGGCGAGAGCTACTACTGGGGCTTCTTCCGAGAAGTCTGAGAAGGAATTTGGATATGTTACTACTTTGGACAATTTGATTCAGTTGGGAAGGCATCATCCTGAGGTTTTGAGGAATCATTATTATTTGGATTTGAAAAAGGAATTTGATGATTTGAATAAGGATATTGAGAATCGGGTTGAGGATTACAATGATAATGTTCGGCTGTTCAATGGGCATAGAAATTCTTTGGTTTTGAGGCCTTTGGGAGTTGTTTTTCGGGTTGGCATGAGGCTTGAATACAAGGTTTCTTGAGTTTTTTTTTAATTTTTGCTTGACGGTGAGTGGATGCTCACCTACACTATGGGTGAGTAAATACTTACCCTTATTTTTATGGACCAATTAACTGACAAACAAAAAGCTGTTTTCGAGTTTATTGAGAAATATCAAATGTCCTATGGCCGCTCGCCTACCCTTCGTGAGATGCGCGAGCATTTCCAAGTTTCCAGTGACAATGGTGTTTTGAAACATTTGAAGGCTTTGGAGTCAAAAGGATATTTGAAGAAAGACAATCGTGGGATTGCTTTGATTGATAGTGTTAAAGAGAAATTGGAGTGCAGTGTTGTAAGTCTGCCTGTACTTGGGATGATCCCTGCTGGTGGGCCTGTTATTAGTGATGAGTATGTTGATAGATGGATTAATTTGGAAAGTGATTTGGTTAAAGATAAAGCTGATTCGTTCATTTTGAGAGTTACTGGAGAGAGTATGATTGATGCTGGAATTTTTGAAGGTGATCTGGTTGTAGCTTCTGCCAAGCGTGAGCCCCGAAATGGCGATATCGTCATTGCTTTGGTCGATGGCGCAAATACTCTCAAAAGATTGGTCAAAGAGGGTGGGAAGGCTTATTTGAGGGCTGAGAATCCGGCTTATACGGATATCGTCCCTGTGGAGGAGCTTACTGTTCAGGGGGTTGTTACTACTTTATTACGCACTTATTAATTTTTTGAAATGATACTAATAACTATCGACAACAATAAGGACTTCATGCGAGTTCGGATGAACAAAAGTCGATTCTCTTCTGCAAAGAAGAAACGTGGATTTTTTTCTAAATTCTTCACTTCTTCATCAAGCAGAAGGAATAGAAAACCTTTGATTCCGTCTGTGTTCTAGTGGTGGCTTTGGGTTTTGTTACTTCCTGTTCTCCAGTACACCAGCTCTTCTTACTGCGAGGCTTTTAATCCTCCCTGTAAGCTGTATGATGTCTTGTCTATCTCCTACTGGATATTGACCTCCTATTCTTTGTTTTGCTGGCACATAACCTGCTTCAGAATGTCGAGTCATTCCTTCCGTACCCTCTCTATTCGCGTCTTCAAAATAAAGCTCCATGTGTTTTTTATCTGCTGATAATTTTCCGAACAAAGTTATTGTTTGGTCTTTTACTGTGACTTCAAACCTAGTATAGTCCTCAGCCCATTTTGTTGCAGCAAGTTTGATCTGCTCTTTTTCGAAAAATTCGTCATTAATCCTCATTAGACTGTAGACTTTTTCTTCTGAGGTTACTCCTGGGTTTAGAATTTCGTCTAGCATTTGTTCTAGTTTTGGAAGGATGTTTGATAAACCTCTAACCTCTGCTTTGCTATCTGAGATGAAGAGTTCATAATTAATCGGACCTTTTGGGCTTACTCCAAGAATTCTTACCTCTCCTTTTTTGTTTTTTCGATTCACGTATGTGTTTGGTCCTTCTTTGACTGTATACAATCTATCGTCGTATTGTTTTGGAAGTCTACTGGCGAGACTTAACAGTTTCTTTTCAAATTTTCCGGTGTCCATATAGTCGACTGAACCTTCTGGTTTTCTAGATTTTGGTTTTGGGGCAGGACGAAGACGTGGACGAGATCGTGCAGGTGCTGAAACTGCGGCTGGAGTTGGCCGTGGCGCTCTTTTTGGAGCTCTTTCACTAGCTGTCAATTTGATTAGTCTTCCGATCAGACCACTTCTTTTCCCTCCTGTTAGTTTACCTGCTGGTGTGACGGCTTCACCATCGTCATTGTAGTATTCGTTTGTTTCACTTCCATCTGCTTTTAGATACTGCCAAACACCTGGAATAACCATTTGGTATCTGTAAACTTTACCTTTTTGGAAGATGTGAAGTACGTCTTCTTTTATTACATGGAATGGCTTTCGTCTAAGTTCTTTTGCCATTTTTTTGATTTTGTTTGTGTGGTTTTTGTAATCATATTGAGAAAGGCCTGCTTCCATATCGCCTTTCCCTAGTTTAGATAATTTTTTTAGGAATTTTTCACCGCCTTTTGAGTCTATCCATGCATCAATCGCATTTTCACTCGGCTCGTATTCTGAAATTTCGATAGATACTTCGTATTTTCCTGAAGTTTCCCAATCTGGTTTTGTTGGGTCTTCTTTTAGGAGTTTTTTGTAGAAAGCTTCATAACTTCCTGCGTTTACTTTACCTATTTCTCCTTTAACAACTCTGTAGGCTCTTGTGCCGTTGGTTTCAGTGATTGAGTTAATCACTTCTTTTCTTGCTGCTTTGGCATCAAAAGATTCTGCGCTGGCAGATGGTCTTTCTGCAGGGTCTTTGTAAGCTAGACGGTTTTGTTTGAACATATTTATTTTTGTTAGTTATTTTTTATATTTAATTTACTGACCTGTTAATGTTATTTCTTTGCCTATGATGCTGCTTCTTCTTCCTCTTCTTCTTTCTCCTTTTTCAGTAACCCTGTTGCCTTCATAGTCGTAATATTCGCCACGTCCGCGTGTTTTGTAGGCCAAGACGTCCTCACCAATTTTTTTGTATTTTAAAACTTTTCCTTTTCTGGCCACTAATAGTGCGTTTTTTGTATAAATAGGTATTACTTCTAATTGAGATCGAAGTCTCTTGGCGATTGCTCTTGTTTTTGATTTGTGTCTTTTGTATTCGTATAGACTTAAACCCTTTCCTATGCCCTTACTACCTCCATCTTCAATGAGTTTCCTGAGAAAATCATCTCCTCCTTTTTCCTGTATCCAAATTTCTATTTCGTCTTCACTTGGGGCATATGATGAGAATGTTGACTCTAATTCAAACTTTACTGATCTTCCCAACTTCATATCGTCATATCCTTTTAATACATCTTCAAAGTGGTCATTACTACCACTACCTGCAAATAACTCTAGAATCTCCCCTTTTACCAATTTGAACCCGTGAGAAGCGTCTTTTATAATAGCAATAACTTCTTGTGTTGGAGTTTTTTCTTTGGGTCTTAGAGTATCCATATTTATTTTATTATTTATTTTTGTTTTAGTTGATTGATTTTATTTTTATATTATATCTTACCATATTTTGAGTTTGGGTTCAAGGGGTTTGTGTGAGTTTGGGGGGGCTTTTTGGGTGTGTGGCGAGTTATAATCGAGGCCATGACAGAGAAGCTCACACCAATGATGACTCAATACAAAGCTGTAAAAGAACAGTACAAGGATTGTATGGTTTTTTTTCGGCTTGGAGATTTTTATGAAATGTTTTTTGAGGACGCGATGGAGGGGTCGAAAATCCTTGGGATTACGCTGACTTCTCGAACAAAAGGTGAAGGTGCAAAGGTTCCTATGTGTGGTGTTCCCTTTCATGCTGTTGATAATTATATTGGAAAATTGACGCGAGCTGGGAAAAAGGTTGCGATTTGTGACCAAGTTACAGAGCCGAATGGGCATGGAATTGTTGAACGAGATGTTGTGAAAGTGATAACGCCTGGGACGACTTTTGATGACAATATATTAGATGGGAAAGCCAACAATTATGTAGCATGTTTGGTGCGAGGATATGATGGATTTGGGTTTGCTTATAGCGATGTGACGACTGGAGCTTTTTTTGTAAGTGAATTTGTGAATTTTGATGGGATTTTGAATGAATTGACTCGAGTAGGGGCGGCTGAGTTGATTGTGCCTGAATCTTTGAGTGAGGATGTTCGTGTCCGAGATTTGCGAAAATCTGGGATTGATGTGGCGGTTTTCACTTACGAAACTGCGAAGGATCCGCGGAGTGTTTTTACGGATAATTTTGGGATTAAATCTATTCAAGTTTTTGGTTTGGATTCGCATGAGGCGGCGTTGATTGCGGCTGCGAATTTGTATGAATATTTGAGAGAAACGCAGAAAACTGAACTGTCTCATATCGAGAAAATCGCTTGGTATTCAGTTTCTGAGTTTATGCCTTTGTATAAATCTACTGTGCGGAATTTGGAGATTTTTCACACTGCTGGAGAAGGAAAAAGAGAGGGAAGTTTGGCTTCTGTTGTCGATAAAACTGTGACGGCGATGGGGGGCAGAAAAATGAGGAATTGGATGATGCATCCGTTGAAATCTGAGGATGAAATTGGGCAGCGGTTTGATGCGGTTTCTGAATTTTTGGGAAGTTCTGCTGCGCTGAAAGATGTGCGTGGAATTTTGGGTGGTTCGTTGGATATTGAGAGGATTTTGAGTAGGTTGAGTTTGGGGACTGGGAATGCGCGGGATTTGGTTGCCTTGAAGGAATCTATGAAAATTGTCCCTGAAGTGAAAGTGCTTTTGAAGAATTTTGGGAGCGAGTTTGTTTCTGGGATTGCTGGAGATTTGGTGGATTTGAAGGAATTGGTTTCGTTGGTTGAGACGGCAATTGATGAGAATCCGCCTGCGATTATTAGGGAAGGTGGGATGATGGCTGACGGATATAATTCTGAGTTGGATGATTTGAGATCGGTTAGAACTGAAGGAAAGACGTTTATTGCGGAAATGCAGCAACGAGAGATTGAGAGAACTGGGATTTCGTCGTTAAAAATTAAATATAATAAAGTTTTTGGATACTACATCGAGATAAGCAAAGCGAATCTGGATGGCGTGCCTGAAGATTATATTCGGAAGCAAACTTTGGTGAATGCGGAACGATTTATTACGCCTGAATTGAAGGAATATGAGGAGAAAGTTTTGAATAGTGTTGAGCGGATTTGTGAGCTTGAATACCGGTTGTTCAATGAAGTTCGAGAGAAAGTTGTGGCTATGGGCGGGGATATTCGACGGGTTGCCGATGCGGTAGCTCGGCTGGATGTTGTTTGTTCTTTTGCTGAGTTGGCTTTGGTCGGGAATTATTGTAGGCCTGAAATTGTTCCGGAGAATGTTATTGAGATTGCGGATGGGCGGCATCCTATTGTGGAGAGTCTGAGATTTGGAAGGGATTTTGTGCCGAATGATTGTAGAGTGGGCGGGGTGGAGGGCGACGGAGCGGGATTTTTGAACCTGATTACGGGGCCGAATATGGGTGGTAAAAGTGTGTATATCAAGCAGGTTGCGCTGATTGTTTATCTTGCGCATATTGGGTGTTTTGTTCCGGCTAGAGAGTGCCGACTTGGGTTGGTAGATCAGATTTTTACTCGAGTGGGGGCTCATGATAATCTCGGTGATGGGGAAAGTACTTTTATGGTCGAGATGATGGAAGCGGCATCGATTTTGCATAATGCGACTGAACGAAGTTTGATTATTTTGGATGAGATTGGACGTGGAACTTCGACTTATGATGGGGTTAGTATTGCTTGGGCGATTTGTGAATATATTCATGATAGTTTGAAGTCGAAAACTTTGTTTGCGACGCATTATCATGAGTTGGTTTCGTTGGTGGATGAGCTTGATGGTGGGAAAAATTTCAGTGTGGCGGTGTCGGATAGTGGAGCTGGGAAGGATGATCTTGTCTTTTTGTATAAGGTTGTAAAGGGTGGGACTAGTAAAAGTTATGGGATAGAAGTTGCGAAATTGGCTGGGCTGCCGAAATCAGTTATTATGCGAGCGCGTGGTGTTTTGGGAAAATTGGAGGAGGACGTGGTTGGTTTGCGAGAAACTCCTGCGCCTGATGATCAAATTGCGATGTTTGATGAGAGAGGGCACAAGGCCTTGGAGGAATTGAAAGATATTGATGCTGATCGGATGACACCAATTGAGGCTTTGAATAAATTTCATGAGCTGAAAGAGAAGGGATTACTGTAGTGCGCGCAGTGGCGTACCGGAAATTAACAAATCGAAAAATGTCTATAATTAAAATTTTGTCGGAGACGTTGGTTAACCAGATTGCGGCTGGTGAAGTTATTGAGCGGCCGGCTTCGTGTGTGAAGGAGCTGGTTGAAAATAGTCTGGATTCTGGGGCTAATTCTATTACTGTTGAGGTTCGGGATGGAGGCCGTACTTTTGTGAAAGTTAGTGATAACGGGAGTGGGATGTCGCGAGGTGATGCTGGTAAAGCGATTTTGAGGCATGCGACGAGTAAGATTTCGTCTGAGCAGGATTTGTGGAAGATTGGGACGATGGGTTTTCGTGGTGAAGCTTTGGCTTCGATTGCGTCTGTTTCTCGGTTTGTTTTGAAGAGTAAAGTTGCTGGGGCAGCGTCCGGAGTCGAAATTGTGATCGAAGGTGGCGATGTGAAAACTGTGCAGGATTGTGGGATGAGTGAAGGAACGCAGATTGAGGTTCATGATTTGTTTTTCAACACACCGGCTCGTGCGAAATATTTGAAAAAAGATTCTACTGAGATTGGGCACATTGCGACTTGGTTAAATTCGATGGCTTTGGCTCGACCTGAGGTTGGATTTACTTTGATTCATAATGACAAGAAAAGTTTTCAGTTGCCGAGTGGGTCAAGTTTGGAGCGACGAATTGCGGATGTTTTTGGGACGGCTACTAAGGACGCGATGATTCCTATTTTTTATGGAGGGACTGATTTTGGTTTGAGTGGATTTGTGGGTAAACCAGCTATTTCGAGGGGAGGATCGAAGTACCAATATATTTTTGTAAATCGACGACCGATTTCTCATTATTTGATTGCGTACAAGGTGAAAGAGGCTTTCAAATCGCTCCTGATGGAGGGGGAAAATCCGGTTTTTATTTTGAATATTGAGATTGATCCGGGGTTGATCGATGTGAATGTGCATCCGCGGAAAGTTGAGATTCGTTTTGAGGATCAGCAGAGGATTTTGGAGGTGGTTTATAGTTCTGTGAAAGCGGCTTTGGAGAAATCGAATTTGACTCCGCTGGGAGTGACTGAGGCTGGACGGTATATGTCGGATAAGTTTCCTGTGGATAGTTCGCGGGGGTCGAGCGTGAGCGGTGGAGGTGGGTATAGCGGTGGTGCTGGCAGCGGGAGTGGCAGCGAGCGATTTTCGGGTGATTTTGCAGGAGTGAATTCGTTCCCGGGAACGGATTTACAGGTTGGGAATGACCATTTTGGAGGAACGCCAAATTTTGACCGAGAACAGGGTTCTCTTGATATTCAAGGTGGTGGCGTAACTTCTTTGAAAGCAATTACCCAGGTTTCGAATGCTTATATTGTTGCGCAGAATGAGGATGGATTGGTTTTGATAGATCAGCATGCGGCGCATGAACGGGTGCGGTATTTTGAGCTTTTGGATCAGTTTGATGGGAAGACGAAAAATGTTCAACCGCTTTTGATGCCGGAGGATTTGAAATTACCTTTGGATGAATTGACTTTGCTTCGAGATAATTTGGAGACTTTTGAAAAATTGGGGTTTGAGCTTTCGGAAGGGCCTGATAATTCGATGGTTTTGTACGCTGTGCCTTCTGTTTTGTCTGGAGAAGATGCGGTTGAGGTTGTTGGTGGAGTTTTGGATGATATTGCTCATTCTTCTGCACCTACTGCGAAGCAGGGGCGCACTGAAACGATCCTAAACTATATGTCTTGCAGGAGTGCGGTGAAATTTGGGCAGAAATTGTCGATCGATGAGATGGATGCGCTTTTGAGACAAATGGAGAAGATTGATCGGCCTTATACTTGTCCTCATGGTCGGCCTACGATGATTTCGTTGACGTTTGGCGAATTAGAAAAGATGTTTGGGAGGAAGTAGTGGCGACGCGCGCATGGAGCGCGTGGCGTGGTGATTATTCCTTCGCCCCGAAAACTGCGGAGAAGTATCTGTCGTAAACGAGGTTTGTTGCGTATGAGATGAAGTCTTCGCTTGCGAGGTAGGCATCTTCTGGGTAGTAGGCGTAGGAAACGATGTTGTCTGAGCCTGGGCTTTCTTGAATTTCGATTGTTTTGGTGAAGACTCCGCCTTTTGAGCCGGGTTGTTTTTGGATTGTGAGTTTGTACGTATCGAGAGGATCGAAATCGAGTGTGAATGGGAGTTTGTATCGGAGAGTGATGGATACTTCGTTTTGTGGTGGAACCCGCATTTCTGTGAGGAAATATGTTTTGTCGAGATCTTCGTCGTATCCGACTTCGACGTCGGACTCTTTTACGCCTTCAACTTCTATTAATTGAGAGCCTTCCGGGACGATGATTCGTGTGTTGACATGGTTTGTTCCCCGTCCAAGCATATCTATGATGTAACCTGGGGTTTGTTTGTGATCGAATCCGAAACTGTCCCAAATGTCGTTCCATGCGTTCTGTGCTTCACGTGAGAAAGTGTGTTCGCGGGTTACCGTAACTTCGTCTATTATTTCGCCGTCCTCGTCGATAATTGTGTGATGTTGGATTCTACTGATAATGAATGGCTCGGTTTTTGTACCGCCCATTGCGACGTGAATTACGTTGAGATAATCGTCTTTTTCCCCGAGAAGTGGGACGCGACCTGAAACTCCAAGTGTGTCTAATAATGATTGGATGATTGAGTCGCGAGAGTAGGCCATGATCATTTTTTGTTGAACGGCTTTGTAGATTACGCTCATTATTTTCGAGACGTTTTCTTTTTTCATTAATGCTTTTTGGAATTCTGGGACCAGCACTTTCAGGATGTGTTTGGGGTCCTCTGCTCCCCAGATTTTTCCTTCGATTACGTAGGTGAGGATTGCGTTGTAGTTTTCTGAATCTATTTTGTTTGGGAGGTCACCTACTTGGATTGGGCCTGTAATTTCGAGGAAATCTTTTAGTAAGCTTTGGTTAACTGCGATGACCGTGTCCACGCTTGGACCGCCTTCTTTTTGCAGCATCCATGCGGCTTTGTTACCTGAGTAAAAGAAATCCGGGGAATAATTTGAGTTTCGGAAAAGAATATTGGGACTGTATTTGTCCATGTAGCTTGGCGCTTCTATTATTTCTGTGTATTGGTCGTCAAGGTGGTACACGTCTTCGACGCGGATGTTTTCGATGAAGCCGTCGTTCATGTCGACGATTGCGTAACTTCCGATGAAGCCGCCTGTTGGTCTAGCTTCCGCGTTGTTTTGGAAAAGGATCAAGTATCTGTGGATGTGTTTTTCACCTAGAAGTTTTAGGATTGCTGGAAAGTGTTCTTCGATTGATTCGAGAGTTTTTATTATTTGTGAGATTTTTTCTTTTGCATATACGAATCGGCCCTTGAGGTCGGGTGGCAAAAGGTCTTCGTTTATCTTCTCAAGCTCTACGCTGGCTGCTCTTGTTTCTACTAGTGCTAGTGTCGCTTTTTCGATTCCTTTTTTTAGAAAGTCGGTTACGTCGATGTCGGTTTGGTGTGGGAGACCTTCTTCGTTTTTTGAGACGATGTAGAGTGGGATTTGGTTTAATTCTTCTAAAGCTTCTGTGAAGTACTCCCCTGCTTTTGCGAAATATTTTCCACTATTGAGGATCGCTTTTGCGCTTGAGGCCAGGCTGCTTTCGCGGGCGTAGATGGTGTCGTCGTTTGCGATGAACCACAGGATTGTTTCTGCGTCTTCGAAGTTTTCGAGTGCGTTTTCGAAGGCCTGAAGCGCGTCTGTAAATTGTACTTTTGTTGTGCTTTTTGAGCCTTCCAGTAATTTTGAATAGCCTTGTGAGGCTGAGTATGTGATCGCGTTTTTTGCCTCTATGCTTTTGAGATAAACGTTCACAGAATTGATCGCGAGAAGAATGATGAATCCTACGACAACAATGCCGAGTATGTTTGAAATGAAACGGTAATATTTGTTTGGTTTGACTCTGAGATAGAGGCCTTTTTGGCTTTTGTTCTCGGTGTGGATGTCCTGGATTTTGGGTTGTTTGGACTCTTTTTTTAGTTTTGGATTGTGGGCAGGTTTTGAAGTTTTTTTAGAAACCCCACCGCTTAGATTTATCGGCTCGTTCTCGCCTGAAGCGGAAATGTTTTCGGTCTTTTTATTCGACATTTATGTAGTAATGAGCGGTTATTCCGTCACCAAAATATTCTCGCCCTGCGCTGATCGATTTTATCAAATTTATGTCTGGGAAAAGTGCTTTTGTGTCTATATAGATTGTGTCGTCTGAGCCTGGCGCGATTGTTGGGACATTGCTGAATTCGTTTGTTGCTTCTCCGGTTGTAAATTTTATTGAATCTTTTAATGATTCTTTGCCAGTTGAAATTATAGCGAGATCGTCAACGACTGCGTAGTACACGCCCCAGCTTTTGTCGGCTGTTGCCATTTCGTAAATCACTACATCGCCGTATTGGTCTTCGGCTTTTATTAATTCTTCTGGGCTAGCTACGATTTCTTTTGCGACTGTCCCGTCTGGGAGTTCGTGTTCTACCACGTGAGGCTCGAAAACTGCGCCTGTCGAAACAAAATTTGTGGCGATTTTTTGGAGTCGCAATGTGTCGTCTCCTGGATCTTCGAGTTTGAGGATGATTGTGTACATGTTTTTGCCGGCTTCAGCTGCGGCTGCGTCGCGACTCATAGCTAATGCGAATTCATTTTCGAGTAATGGATAAACGTCTTCCTCTAGCGAGATACTGGATCCGAGATATTTTTCGGTGTAGTTTTGGATCACTCCTTCGAAGACTTCGGTTGTTGTTTGTGAGCCTTCGCTGAGGACGGCGACTAATCTTTTTATTTGTGTGATTGCGTCGACTCCTCCCCAGAAAACCACGCTGTCGTTCGGCATGTATTTTGTGAGTTTTGATCGATATGATTTGCTTTGGTTGAGGTATTTGTTTCCTCTGAGGTACGGCTCTTTTAGTTTTGAGAAGGATTCTATTTGTAAGTGGTCGTCTTTTGCTATTAGGCTTAGACCTTCCGCTTTTACAACTTCGTTGAATGGAGTTTTTGCCGTTGAATAGAGAGATGTTCCTGTGATGTTGTTGTATTTCTGGACAAGTTTGTCGTGTGCGACTGAGTAGTTTATGAATACGAATGCCACTTTGTTGAATGGCATTTCGTCCTCAATGTCTTCGTATTCTTCTCTGTCTGAGAGAGGTGTGAAGTGCTCTTTTTGGAGAAGCTCGATGGCTTTGACGTCTGTTGTTAAGATGAGGTAATTCCCTAAAAAGTCTGCGTAAAAATGTTTGTCCAAATCTCGATTTTCGCTCTTGTCTCTGAGGTTGAGCGAGTAATATTTTTTGTTGTCGGCTTCGATTTCCTCAAGTGTTGAAAGATTATTTTCTGCGATGTTGTTTAAAGCTTTTAGCGTGGCTTCTTTGCTCAAAGTTTCTAAGAAAAAGACTGTCGCCAACGGATTTTCCGGGTCAGCATCTATCTCTGCAGCACCTATTTGTCTGCCAAGCCATGGCTGTATGTCGAGGGCGAAATTTATATTGAATTTCTCCTGGATCGACATTGCGAGACTTTCTGATGAATATTCCGTATTCGAAAGAAGTTTGTCGATTTTTGTGAGTTGGGTGTGGTCTGCGTATGTGTTTACTTCGATGAGGGCGCTTGTTCTTTCCGCTGGAAGGAATTCCGCTAGAGGTGTTGGTCTGAATGTTTTTTGGAAAATATGAACGCCAAATACGATTAATATTGTCGCCATTATCAGGACTAGGAGTGTGCCGAATATTTTTTGTGGTGGGAGGTGTTTTTTTGGCTTTGTGGTTTTTTGGTTTTTCGCAGGTTTCGCGGTTTTTTTCTTTAATTTGAGAAATTTTAACTTTTTTAGCTTCGAAATCTTGCCTTTTTTGGAAGGTTGTTTGGTCTCTTCTATTCTTCTTTTCTTTTTTGCTGAGGATTTTCGGCCCATTTTGTATCGGTTAATGAGGTGCGGACAGTATAGCATGTTTTTGAGTGGGTTGAAAAACGCTCCGCTTTCCCGTAAAATCTGCGCTGATGAAACTGAAACCAATCACAGCACTGGAGTTACGAAGGCTTTTTATCGACTTTTTTGTCGAGAAGCATGGTCATGCGGAAATTCCTGGGGCATCTTTGATTCCTGAGAATGATCCTACAGTCCTGTTTACGACTGCTGGAATGCACCCGTTGGTGCCGTATTTGATGGGAGAAACTCATCCTTCTGGGGTGAAGTTGGTTGATGTGCAAAAATGCCTGCGAACTGATGATATTGACGAGGTTGGGGATCCGACACATCTGACTTATTTTGAGATGTTGGGAAATTGGAGCCTTGGAGATTATTTCAAGAAGGAGGCTGTTGAGATGAGTTATGAATTTATGACTTCTTCGCGAGAAGATGGTGGTTTGGAGCTGCCGGTTTCGCATTTGGCGGTTTCGTGTTTTGAGGGAGATGATGACGCGCCTCGCGATGAGGATTCGGCTGAGGTTTGGCGCAGTTTGGGTATTGCAGAAGAGCGAATTGCGTTTTTGGATAAAAAAGAGAATTGGTGGGGGCCGGCTGGGCAGACTGGGCCTTGCGGGGCTGATTCGGAAATGTTTTTTTGGACTGGAGACTTGGCGGATGGTTCGGAAGAACCGCCTGCGAAATTTGATCCTGAAGATGAAAGATGGGTTGAGATTTGGAACGATGTTTTCATGCAATATTACAAAAATGAGGATGGGACTTATCGAGAGTTGGAGCAGAAAAATGTGGATACGGGAATGGGATTTGAGAGAGTTTTGTGCATTTTGAATGGAGTTTCTACTCCTTTTGAGACGGATTTGTTTATGGATGTGGTTGAGGCTGTGCGTTCGCTTGGTGGATATGATGTTGGCAAAGCTGAGCCGAGTGAGGAGCAGATGCTTTCGGAGCGAATTATTTGTGATCATTTGCGTGCTGCAACTTTTTTGATTGGGGATCGTAATGGTGTGACACCTTCGAATACTGATCAGGGGTATATTTTGAGACGTTTGATTCGTCGTGCGATTCGGCATGGTCGAAAATTGGGAATTGAAGGAGAGTTTGCGAGGAAATTGGCGGGGATTTTTGTGAATTTGTATGGAGAGACTTATCCTGAGTTGATTGATTCACAGGAAAAGATTTATGAGGAATTGGCTCGAGAGGAGGAACAGTTTGGGAAGACGTTGGAGAAAGGTTTGCGGGAGCTTTCGAAGAGAGATGAGGGTGAGATGCTTAATGGAGAATTTGCTTTTTATATGTATGAGACTTATGGATTTCCGGTTGAGATGACGTTGGAGGAGGTGAGGAAAGATAAGGCGTTGGCTGGGAAGCTGGATGAGGAGAAATTTATGAAAGAATTTGCTGCGAAAGAGGCTGAACATCAGAAAAAATCGCGGCTTGGTGCCGAAGCAAAGTTTTCGGGTGGGTTGGCGGATGATAGTGAAGCTGTGACTCGTTTGCATACTGCGACACACCTGTTGCATCAGGCTTTGCGGACGGTTTTGGGGGAACATGTTCAGCAAAAGGGTTCGAATATTACGGCTGATCGGTTGCGGTTTGATTTTACGCATGAAGAGAAGATGACTGATGAGGAGAAGGCTGAGGTTGAGAAGTTGGTGAATGAACAAATTGAGGCGGATTTGCCTGTGCATTGTGAAGAAATGAGTGTCGGGGATGCGAAAAAATCTGGAGCTCTTGGGTTCTTTGAATCGAAATATGGTGATGTTGTGAAGGTTTATACTGTTGGAAGGGCTGGTTCGAGCGAAGCTGGTGGGCATTTTAGCAAGGAGATTTGTGGAGGACCGCATGTTGAAAGGCTTGGTGAATTGGGAGCTTTTAAGATTAAAAAAGAGGAAAGTTCAAGTCGTGGGGTAAGGAGAATAAAAGGGATTTTGGGATAAGATTATTATATATTTTTTAATCTTTTTTATTATGAATAATCGTTTTGTTGTTGGCGTTATGGTTATTTTTGGCTTGGCTTTGATCGGTTGTACTGGTGGTTCTCAAAAATGCTTGGATCAGTATGGGGTGTATGGGGATCCTTCGGAGGTTTATTTGAGTTATGTGGATGATTTTACTGGGGTTGAGATGAAAATCCCTTCTGACAGGGCTTTTATGGCCGGTTTTTTTGAGGAGACGCCTGTTGTAGTAGGTGCTATTGGTTTGGACGAAGGCGAAGTTTCGACTGTTGGGACTTTGGCGAAAAGTGCTGATATAAATTTTGAGGAGCCTTCAAGGATGTTTTTGCGTGAGGTTTTGGTGAACTATGTTTCAACTTTTGACCATTTGAATGCTTCTTTGTGTATTGTTGATGAGATTAATGATGATGAGCAATATGTTGCTACGTTTGATGCTGAACATTCGTACTGCACAAATGATTGTTATACAGATGAGTATGGTTTTCAGGTTAAAGTTGATAAGGTTAGCAGAGAGGTGATGGTGATTGGAATGTAGAATTTTGCTTGTTTTTGCATTTTTATGACTCCAGGGTTGACTTTTGGGCTATTTTTGGTTTAATTAGACCTTATTTAAAAATTGTTTAACTAAAATTAATATGGGTGCTGAAGGAGAAAGACAATATGTAATGTATGCGGATGATCACGCCATTAATAGAAGGCTTGTTCAAAAGAAATTAACGAGAGCTGGGGTGATTGGCGATGATGATGAAAAAGTTGGATTAATATTAGCTGAACATGGAGATATGGCTCGCGAAATGCTTCAAGAATATGCTGGCCAAATAATTGCTGCTGGTTTGGATAATACTATGAGGCCAGGACCTTTAGGCACTGAATTAGTCCCTTTGGCTAATGAATTAAAGATTCCTGTTGCTGTTTTTACTGATGACTTGGTACAAGAAGGTGATTTTGAAGGTGAAGGCAAAATTTTTATTAAACCTGATGAGCTGAATGGTTTGATTGACTGGTTTTCTGAGAAAGTTGAGGCTGCGCTTGCGGAGCAGGTTGATCCTGCATTGGATTCGGATAAGGAGTCTTAGTGGGCTCAATTATTTAATTTAATGAATTATGGGTGGAGGTGAAAGATATATATTATATGCAGATGAAAATCCTCAGAATAGGCGTTCTGTAGAAGCGCTTTTGGATAAGGCTACACTTGGGGGAGCTAGATTGTTAGTGTCTGATTCTGGATGTGATGCTCGTCAACTGCTTATTGAGTATAGAGATGAAATAATTGCTGCTGGTGTGAATAACTATATGGATCCTGTGTATTTTGGTTCTGATGCTAGTAAAGCTATTAGATCTGATGGGTCAGAGATTCCTGTTGCAATAATTAATGCTGGTGATGAAAATGAGACAGGTGATTTTAAGACATTCCAGGTCCCTGGAGAGGAGGAAGCCTTGGTTGCATGGTTTTCTGAGAAGATTAATACCACCCTTGCAGAGGCCTAATTGAAACTTCCTATTAGTGTGTCGAAAGCTAGGCGGGATTCTTTTTGATCAACGTATACTATAAATTCTGAATAGGTTGAGGCTATCTCGACTATATTTATGTATTGAAGAGCGAGTTGCTGGATTATCAAGAACAAAAGGCCCGGAGTGTTTAGAGATTCTTTAGGAAATTTTATATGAATTGCTGTTAGTGAAGATTGTTCGTTTAATGGCGTTGTTGATATTGTTTTTTTGATTTCCGAAAAGGTTTCCGTCTCCATTATAATTGTGATCTCGTTATCCCCTTCTGTTATGGAGATTATTGACGCTTTTATGTTTGGGTTATGGTGGAGGGTTTCAATTTTTTGTTGGATTCTTTCGGATTTATTGTATGTGAGTATCGAAAGGCCGGTCCTAAAGGATAAATTTGTGAGTTTGAAATTTTCAGGTTTTGGAAGTGTTTTTGAATTGTTGGTTTGAATTCTGGAAAGAGCCATTGTTATGGCAGATTCTTTTACTTCTTTTTTTGTTCGAGCTTCGATTTGTGGCTTTATTAAACCAGCTAGCTTAGTAAGGTTGAATAATTTATTAGAAATTGCCCATTTGAACATTGGGGTGGAATTGATTATTTCCTGAACTGCTTTTGGGATCTTTAACATAGAAATTCTTATTTTCGTTATATTTGTAACAAAAAGACGAGAAAATATCAATTATTTTATAAAAATTTCAGGTGTGGGACCTGTTTTGATACTTTGTGGTCGCCTTTCGGCAAATTATAAATTACTAACAAATTATAAAATGACTACATCTGAACAAACAAGGACCTATGCCGTTCCCGACCACAGAGAAGTGCTTGATGGAATTACTACTGTATTAATCCACCACGGATCCAATCCGGTTGAGGCTGGTATTAATGAATCTTTTCTTCGTCTGAGGTCCGATCAAGCAATGAGGACTCTTCGTGGTACAGTTAGAGATCGTATTCACCATGCTTTTGATGGGCTTGGTATTGCTGATCTTGAAAATGTTGCTTCAAGAATAATCGACCAATTGGTGTCTGTTTGGGAGGGGACAAATGCTGGTCAAGTTTTGGGTGAAACACCTGGCTTTAGAGCTATTGATTTGATTCCTGAACAGGATTCAGCAGCAGTAGCAGCTTAAACCAAATCGCCGAAGAGGATCCAGTCATGGGCTTCTTTTATAAGGACTTTTTGGATTGTTCCGATGAGGGTTTTGTTGGCAGATTTTCCGGCGGGGAATTGGACGGTTTTGTTGTGGGGAGATTTTCCGCGGATTGTTTTGGCGTCGGCTTCTTCTATGAGAACTTCTAGGGTTTGGCCGATGTATTTTTCGAGTTTGTTTTGGGTGATGACTTTTAGTGAATCATTGAATCGGTGCCAACGCTCTGCTTTTGTTTTTCGAGAAATATCGTCGGGGAGGTTTTTGTCGGCGTGTGTGCCTTTGCGGTTTGAATATCTTGAGCTGTAGCAGAAATCGAAATCTAATTCCTTGTATAGGTCGAGAGTGTTTTGGAATTCTTCTTCGGTTTCGCCGCAGAATCCGATTATCATGTCTGTGGTGATTGCGATGTCTGGGCGGGTTTTTCTGAGGGCTGTGACGATTTCTTTGTATCGTTCGATTGTGTATGGGCGGTTCATTCGTTGGAGAACAGAGTTGTCTCCGGATTGGATTGGGAGATGGATGTGTGGCATCAAGGTTTCGAGTGTTGCGTATGATTCGATGAGTTCTGGCGAGACGTCCTTTGGGTGGGGGGATGTGAATCTGATTCGTTTTAGGCCTTTTTTGTGAAGTGCGTTGATTTTGGTGAGGAGTTGGACGAATGGGGGTGGTTGATCGCCGGCATCGATTTTGTCGTAGTCGAAAAGGTGGTTTTGGCGATCGATGTTTGATAGCCCGTATGAATCGACTGTTTGGCCGAGAAGTGTGATTTCGAGTGCACCTTGCTCGACGGCTTGAGTTGCTTCTTCGATGATCTCGTCTAGGTTGCGACTGACTTCCCTACCCCGTGCGAATGGCACAATGCAGTATGTGCAGAATTTGTCACAGCCTGTTGAAACCGGGATAAATACTTGAGCTTTTGACGCGTGTGCTGGGTTTATGTGGAAATAATCTGCGAGTTCTTCGTCGTGGATTTTTGGAAGTGAGTCGGTGGTGATTTTTCTGTGTTTGCATGATTCTGAGAGAAGTTTTCGTAAGTTTGGAAGATCTTCGATGCGGAAAGCAATGTCGAGATGTTTTAGTTGTTTGATGAAGTGGTCTCGGTTTTCTTTTTCGTCAGCTCTTGTTGAGGATTTTCGGATCATGCAGCCTGTGAGGGCGATTAGCAGGTTTGGATTTTTTCGTTTACGGGCGATGAGTTTCTCCATTGAGCCTATGACTTTGTCCTCTGCTTTTTGTTTTACTGAGCATGAGTTAAATATAAAGAGGTCCGCTTCTTTTTCGCTTTTGGCTTTTTTGAAACCGAGGTTGTTGAGATATGTCTCAATTCGCTCCGAATCGGAGTAGTTCATTTGGCACCCGTGTGTTTGGATATGGTATTGCATAGCGGGAGGATTGTATCGAAGTTAGAGGCTGCTTGCAATCTGTTTGAGGATTGTTTCAAAGATCTTCTAACTGCTCTTCTATTTCTGGTATAGAATTGGTCTCTACGTTTTTAAGAACTTTTTCTAATTTTTCCACTGTTGTGTCTATCTTATCCATGTTTTAGTTGTTATTTTGCTAGGTTATCTTTGCCCACTTAGCGGATTTTTTTGCCGCACATTGGGCAGTATTTTGTGTAAAGTGTGCCGAGTAATCTTTTGCATTTGGGGCATTTGTTTCGGCGGAAGAGTTCGATAAACATGGGGATGAAAAGCACGAACATTGCCACCATGAATATAATGAAAAGCGCAGGAATCACGAAATACACAACGAATGATCCTATGATCAGTACTATGAACCAGAATAAAACGAGTTTTAATATGGTTTTGAGTGTGTTGGTTTTTGGCATTAGGTAAGGAGTGAAAATTTATTTGTCATTTCCTCGAGAACCGCTCTTTCACCGAATAAGCAAACACCGTAGTATTCCAATTCTTCCTCTGGAGTTTCTTTGGATTTTGAGACTTGGTCTTCCCAGGTGCCGACGGTCATTGCGTCTGTGAAGGATGCGAAGTGAACGCCTTTTGCTATTGCTTCGTTTCGGAGTGTTCTGAGTTTGTTTGAGTTTTTTGCTGAGAGGATAATGAATGGGTGTTTTGAGGCCATGTGATCTCCCCCGTCTTTGTCTTCGTAGTTAATAATTTCCATTTCTGGAATGTTTTGGTATGTACCGGTTAGGCCGGCTGTCATGTGGGCAAGTGCGTTCATTGCTTTGCCTGGTTCTATTTTTTTGTTTAGAACTGCTGTGAATTTGAAGTTGGTCATTTCGGTTGTGTGTAAATGATTTTAATAGCAGTGCCCTTCTATCATTTCTTCTGGAAAGTCGTATGGGGCTAGGAATTCACATGTCACAGAGTCTTGGCCGTCATGGAGGATAGTCCAGATTGTCTCAATTTCTACAGCTAGGAACATTCCTTCGTAACCTGGACCGCCTGGGCCAAAGATTACTGTTCCTCGAGCATGGTGGTCTGATTCTTCTAAGATTGTGATTTTTACTGCACTCACTGGTTTATCGTGTTTGAAAGCCATGGCTTTTTGAAGTTGAGGTTCGGTAGGTAGTTTTTCTCCTCGCGCTCTAGCATATAATTCTGGGTATTTTTTTTGGAATTCTTCTGGGATAAATGGGCAGCTCATGTCAAAACATTCTGGAAACCATGGTAGGTAATCTTCTAATCTTTTGGTTGCTCCTTTTGTGGGGCTGTGTCCGAATTGGGCGTGAGATGTTTCGTGTATTGCGTCGATGTGATAAACGGGAAGGTTTGTCCCAACTTTGCTGATACTTATTGTGATCACCGGATCGTCTGTGTATGCGTAGTAGTAAGCATATGGGTCAATCACTTTGTAGTGAAGAATGTCTTTTTCATACTCTGTGAATTTGCCTGGAGCTTCGTATACTACACGAGGGTGTGAAGCTTGGTATATTTCTTCGAAATCTTTTAGCGCTTCTGAGACTTCGTCTTGTTCTTCTTGTGAGATTTCTGGTTGAAAGGTTACTGTTGCGTTTTCGATTAATTCTGACAAATCATCTGTGAAAGGTCCGTAGTAGCTATAACCGGCTCCGCCTTCTTCTGCTAAGTAGAATTCTTGGACATCTGGGCCGAATTCTTCTGCTGATAAGATAAGTATGTCAGCACCGCAAGGGCCGTCTGCATCTTCTGGGCATTCTGTTTCTATTGCCGAGATTTGCCCTAGACCGAGATCTGCGGGATCGCCTCTCATGCTGCTGTTTAGGAATTCGTCTTTTGTTTCGATGTATTGTTCGAGGGTTGTTTCAGTTGGTTTTTCTTCAACGTCTGCTTCATATTCGAAATAGTAGTAACCTCCGCCGGCTACGATGATTGCGGTGGTCATGATTGTGATGATGAATTTTAGTGCGTTCATTTGGGAGTGGTTAAGGGTGTTTGTATTGTATATCAGTGTTTGGCGAAAAAACAGGTGGAGTTCTAGGGTTGGTGGGTTTATTGGAGTGGGAGAACACTTCTTATTCTGTCTCTTATTATGTCTATGCACCCTACTGCAATCCCTAAAGCTACAATCGCTTTTTTGACTAGATCTGGCAATTGACCCAATGTTGAATCCTCGTCGATTGCTTTTCGAAGTTCTGTGCGAAGCTCTTCAAATGATCCCGGTTCTGGACCTTCGGGTTCTGCTGGTGTTGCGTTTTTGTTGGGTATTTTCAAAAGATCCTTTAGATCGACTGTGACGTTGGGCTTGGCTGGGTCTTCGTATCGTCCAACATCTTTGATTGTTGCTGTGTCACCTTCGGTGAAAATAACCAAGACTTTGGCGCCGTTAACTAGGTCTATTCGTTCTACTTGGTCTGAGGGGTCTTGTGTAAGCATTGTTTCGCCTATATATCTTGCGTTGTCTCCTTCTTCAGGCCGGTCGGTTGTTAATGTGAGAAGAGGCACTTCGTATGTTTCGTCGCGTCTGATATGGTTTTCTGGAAATTTTATAACTGCTATATCCTCACGTACTTCGTCTACCACCATCGCAGTTCCAGGCCGAATATTGGCTCTCAGGAGATTTCTAGCGTGAAGTGGAGGTTCTACAGTTGGTCCTGTGTATAATACGTTTTGTCCTGGAGTTAGCATATGAATGTTTATTAATGGCCCTTGGCGGCATTATAACACGCATGAGGGATGAGGCAAGGATGAGGCTTCTTTTTGTTAACGGTTTAGCAATGAAACTATCTCTGCTGGAAGGTATGGTTCTACATGTAGTGTTAGTCCACGTGGAGATCGTAATGTGTCAAATTCTATGTCTGGACAAAGAGCTCTTATTTCTTCCATAACTGGTTTACACGCTATCCCTCTGAGAAATTGTTGTTGTAAAGCTTCGCTGCTTGTCTGCTGGGGAACTGTTCTGTCTCCATTGTAATCAGGTGGAAGACAACTTCCACACCTTTGACATTCTACGTCCAAAGATTCAGGAAGAGGCTCTGTTATGGCTATTTTTTTTATAAAAGATTTTGCCAGATGTCCGAGAGGAGCTTCTTGTAATCTTGAAAGTTTAAGGTCACCTCGGGCTCCTGTTTTTCCATCTTTGTGAAGCACTAAAGGTTTTCCATCTATATCATAAAGTCTTATTCCTGAATGATTGTATAGGCCTTCTGTATCTACTATAAGGGATTTTGGGGGAGCATTTTCGACTTCGTGCATGCGATCCCTACAAGCCTCTTTGATTGCCCACACTCCTACTTGGTCAGGAGGTGCATCTGACATCCCGCTTATATACATGGATGCTCCATGGCAATTAATATTTTCTGAGTCTTCTATAACGTGAATCGCGCGTTCCAAAAATTCTGGAGCAATCACAAATAGTTTTCTAATCGAGTCCATGACTACTCTAATTCTGGCATTTATATCTGTTTGATCTTTGTATTCAAACATAGCCGTTTCTGCTCTGGCTTGGAGTTCAGTTGTATTGGGTGGGAAGTTCATTGCTGATTTCAATAATTTGATTAGTCATGACCATAGCATTTATATATAATATTGCAAGGGGTTGACGTGTGCAACTTTTGGTGTAATGATGTGCCACTGTAAGTAATAGGCCATGCCAGAAACAAGTGTCACATTTGAATACTGTATGGAAGGGATTGATGACTTTAAAAAAGAGCCGCAGAAAGCGGTTGTTAATGCGCTGAGAGCACGTGACAAGCTACAAAGTGCCTACCCTGATATCGGTATAAATATGTGGCCGTATGCTAGAGTTAAAAGTGTCTTGAGTGGTGGACGTAAGGCTGTTTTTGATAAAAAACAACTTATGGAAATTTCTCAAAGATTTAATAGAAGTGGAACTCCTTTTATACTCGCATGGAATGGGGGGATTGGGATGCAGAAAAATCTTGAGATTGACTGGGATTCTCCACATTTCAGGCATGTTTATAAACTGTTGGCTCATTTGCAAGGAGGTCATCCTGACAATGCAGTCACGCTTATGAGAGATGATGTGTTGGATCAAGTATGCGAGGCTTTTCCTTATCTTAAAAAAATTGCTTCGTGTATGAAGTTTATGGGTGGGAAAAGAGGCGAATTTTCTATTGAACCAGGTGATGATGAATATGATAGAGCTATGAGGGATGACAGGTTGGACTATATTGTTCCAGCAAATCAGCATTCTACGCCTGAGTTTTTACATAGATTTAGAGATCGTATTGAAAAATTGATTTTGTTTTTGGATTTGAAGTGTTCACGTAGCAATATGCACGAATGTCTCTTACATATGGCTGAATTCGAAAAATTACATCATAGTCGAAGAGATGCTTGGTATTTTGACTTGGATGATATTGTGCCAAAGGAAGATTTTGTCAGTATTCCTTCTGCCTTGTCTTCTTCTCCAACACATGGATGTTATGGTGGCAATTTGATAAAAAGAGAGGCTGATTTACAAGGATTTTTGGATATGAGGGCAAATAAGTTTAAATTGCATGATGGTATTTTGATGGGTGCTACTACAAACTTTTTTCGTGCAGAAATTAAGAAGGTTTTGGATTTTATGAGTGGTAGAAGTATGGCCGCATAATTGTTGAGATTACTTCTTTAACGGTTTAGCAATAAAACTATCTCTGTGTAGAGCGTGGGGCTATATAAACCTGAAAAAGCAAAATTTAAATCTTGCTTTTGGTCGTTGACCTATGTTAATAGTGTTTCGTTATTTATATATTAATCTTTATACTTATGTCTGAAAAGAATGATGATGGAATTGTAGATGGATCTGATGGAGATACAGGTGAACAACCTGGAGATAATTCAGTTGAGGAATCTAAAGCAACCTCGGAAAAAGCGGCTACAATGACTCGTCGTGTGTTCGGCAGAGTCGTTGCCCTTTTGGGAATTGGCGCTTTAGCTGAAGGCATAAGTGGGGGTTCATTATCTGGTCTGGTTTTGAGCGATGACCATGGGGAAGAGGGAGATGATCATCATGAAACTCCTGATCTTCATGCAGCTTCTGAAGAAGAGGCAGCAAGAGTGGAAGAAGTTTCTAAGAAAATAGCTACTGATCTTGAAGGCAAGATGGAGGGATTGGATCAACGTGAGAGATCGCTTAAGATGGTTGATTATATTGGAACAGCTGTTTTTGCATGGGGTATTAAAGATCTCATGCCTGATCTTTTTGAAAGTGGTCATGGTCATATCCATGCAGCGCATTATGGCGCGATGGCGGCATTGACAGCTTTGAAAGCTAGCCTTTCTGATGAAGAAGGAAAACATCATTTGAAAGCAGAGTGGGTTTCTACAGCCAAAGCTTTTGGAATTATCAGTGGTACGATCGCACTTGCTGAAGGATTGAATATGGATTTGGTAGAGGCCTATGAGGAAGCCGCTGGTCGAGCTCCTTCACGTGAAGACAAAATTGCCCTTATGGGGATGCTCGCATCGACTTTGAGTCCTATCGCTACTACAGTTGGTAGTGCAAGTATAATGCGTAAAATTTCTAATGAGTTTGCTGATGGCGATCCAGCTATTATGGCGACTTGTGTAAGTCATACTAGTAATTTGTCTGGGTATTTGCTTTTTGGTGATCCTCCGTTCATTGCGGTTTGCGAAAAGTATGGATTTGAAGAAGGTATTAAATGGCAGTTTAAGACAATGTGGCCGTTGGCTATTTATTCGCTTTTTTCTTCAACAATGAAGCTTAACCACATGATGGCAAAAAAAGATGGACTAGAAGGCAAGGAGGCTGTCCAAGCAGCTTTGAAAAACACCACAAGTGGTCTTGCAAGAAACATTCCGTTTTTGGCGAAAATTGCGGCAAAGTCTTTGGCTAATGTTGCGAGTTACTTCACAGGCATGAAACAAAATGTTGGAGGTTTGCAAGTAGCTATCGGCGAAGTTTTGACTGAGAAATTTGCTAATCTTGCTAAATTGCCTTTTGCAGATGAGTTTGACTCTCACGGCCATGACGCCCATGAAGGTCTGCTTAGACCTGATCCTGAAGTACGAGCGGGAAATGACGTGGTAGCCACTATTCTAGAAAAAATAATGGCAGAAAAAGAAGGTGCTAGCGAAGAAGGAGGAGAAGACGAAGGAGCAACTCCTTCGGATTTGCGTAAAGCTATTGATGATGGGGATTGGGATGAAGTTAGAAGGCTAGGTTCAGAATTGAGTATTCCTATAGAGCCTGTAATCGATGTACTTAAAGATTTGCATGATAACGCTCAGATTGATGGAAGTGCTGATGAATCGCAGGAGCCTTCAAGTCTGTTGGCAACGCTTAACCCTGTAGCAATCTATGACAAGGCTACCAACGTAGGTAGAATAGGAGCAGCGATGGGTCATAATTTAGCTGATGTTATGGATGTATTTCCGTTTCAGGCTGGTTCTGTTCCATTTTTGATAACTGCATTTAAAGATGCTGTTTCAAGTATGGAAGCAATGGGATTGTCTGAGACTCAACGAGAAATAGTTACCTTTTTTATGATTATGATTTTCAGTATGTTTGCTGATAATTATGTGGGAGCTAAGATCGGATTGGAACTTTATCCAAAAAAGCCGGAAATTGCTTTAATTGCTGCAATCCAAGGTGGATCACATACAGCAATTGGTAATATGGCGAATATCGCTCAATTTGATTTGAATACTTTTTCATTAAAAGATTCATTTAAGCAGCTAGGTTTGCATTTTGATAATATTGCTGTTGGACTTTTGTGGTCTCGAGCATTAGGTTTACTTTCTGAAAGTGGAATGTTTACTGTGCCGGATGTAGCGAAAAAACCGGGAGCGCATGCGTCTGCTGATGAAGTGAGAGCGCTGACTCGACGTGAACTTTTGTTTGGCCGCAGAAGGGCTGAAGAGGAGGTGGCGGTTTAGAATTCTTTCTCTAAGGTTGTTTGGTCGTGGCCTGATGGATAGAAGTTTTTTGTTGTTTTTATATTTTTATAACCGTTTTTTTCGTAAAAATTAATGGCTGTTTTATATCCAGTATTGACTATGATTTTTGTAGCTTTTTTAGGTGCGATTGCTTCTTCTATTATTTCGAGTGCTTTTGATCCTAGTCCACGTCCTTGAAATTCGGTTTGGACATGAAACCAGGTTATTGTGTGATTGTTGTCAGTTTTTTTATATCCAATTGTCCCTATAAGTTTGTTGTCGAATTCTATTACAAAGTTGTGTTTTTGAGGAGATTTTGTGTTTAGACATTCAATGTAATATTTTTGCGCTTCAAGTATTGAGGGATCGTCGTTTTCTCCCAGTATTTTCATAAGTGCTTCAATGTCGTCTTTTTTGAGTTTTCTTAATTTGAGCATTTATGTACGACTTCATTAATAAAATTACTTATTATCTCTGGATTGGATTTTTCTGGGTGCCATTGGACGCTGTATAGTGGGCGTTCTTTGTGGCGCATTGCTTGGACTCTGCATTTGGAAGAGGTTGCGATTAAGTCGAAATCTTCTGGTAAGGTTATTGAGTCGTTATGTTGTTGTTCGGCTGTGAGTTCTTTTTCGTGTCCTTCGAAAATTGGATCGGCTTGTGTTATTTGGACAGACATAAGTCCGTCTTCTGCTTCTTGGTCTCTTATTAGATCTGCGCCAAATAATTTCCCCATCAATTGGTGGCCTGCGCAAATACCCAAAACTGCCCCTCTAAATGTTTTCACCCATTCAAAAAGGGGTAAATGTGTATCAACTATGTCATCTCCCTTTGGGGATGCGCTAATTATAACAGCATCGTAATCATCGATGTTTGTTGGGATAGAACTGTATTCTACAGTTGTTGTGTTTGCTTCTGTTTGTGAAGCAATATTTTCTATAGGTTCAACAAATGTTCTATTTTCTGGTTCTGCGCTGTTTATTAGGAGGAGTTTCATGGGGGGGCTAGGTTGTTCTCTTCGACATTATAGCAATTGCCATTTTTTTGTCTTTGATTTGGTGAAAATCTTTTTTGATTAATTTATAGCCGTGTTTTTGGTAAAAGGGTTTTGCTGTGAGAGTTGATTTGAGGGATATTGTTTCGCATCCTTGTTTTTTCATTGAGTCTTCGGCTTTTTTGAGAAGTTTTGAGCCAACGCCCTTGCCAATGAAGTCTTTGTGGATGTATAGGCCCCAAAGTTCGCAATCAAAGCCGTGATCGCAGAATCCTATGACTTTGTCGTTTTCTACAGCGACCCATCTTTTGCATTTGTGGGCGCACTCTTGAAAATGTTTGGCTGAAGATCTTTTTGCCCAAGTATTAATGATGTCTTCGGGGTAATCTGCCGAATTGATATTGCGAATTGTAGCTCGATGAAGTCGAACTATTGCTGGGTAATCTTTGGTTTGTGCTAGGCGGAGGTGCATTGGGTGGGGTCAGGTTTTCTTAACTCTTAAATATATTATCATTATTATTGCTAATGGTAGCGAAATAAACCATGCACCAGGAGCCATTATTGGGTAAGTCAACATTTCCTCATTCGTAATCAATGAGCCTGCAAACATTAAAAAATAAGGCAGGATAACGTATAAGGGAATATATCTGATTTGACTTTTTGGAAGGGAAACAAGGAAGGCAATAGTTAAAAAGATGATATATGGAATTATAAATATTGAGAATAATTGGGTGCTTCCATAGTTAGCCCCGATAGCTGATCCTCTACCCACATACATGTACATAAAAAATACTGATAGTAAAACCCCTAAAATGAATAAAAATAAATTTTGGTATAGGTAATGCCTATTTACTATTATTTTTTTATTTTTTGAGATTTCTGATAATGGTGGGATGAGTATAAATGCAAGGAAAACTACTGATGGAGCCATCACTAGCCCTGTAGTCGCTATTTCTGAATTTGATGGACCTGTGCACCCTGTAAAAAGGATTAATGACATGAATGCTATTAATAATGGGTTTTTCATGGCTAGGAGGGGTTAGGTTGAATAAGCCAATACACAAAGTATTGTAATCAATACGCTTGAAATGTGCCAGAGTGGTTGAAGTTTGAGAGATAAACGTAGTATAGATTCGTAGTTATTAGTATCTTTATCTTTCAAAATCGGGCTTGTTTTGGTAGAATTGGGAGGCTTTTAACCCTTAATTGTATGAAGTTTCGTATTGTAAAGTTCTCCGAGAATAAAGCAAAAAAAGCTGTGTTAAATTCTTCTAAAATTGAAGGCTACAAGGTTGTACGCGATAGAAGTGTGAAAATTAAAGCTCACAAACTCGCTTCAAAACTCTGTTCATGAAATATGATTCCGATAAAGATTATATTTATTATCCTGGTTCCACAGTTCCAGTAAATAAACTTGAGATAGAAAATGCTGAGGAAATAGAAGCATTGGAGACTCAGTTGTTTTTGAAGACTTATGAACATTTTCATGAAAGTCTTAATGAGAATACTTTATTTAATCAAAAATATCTAAAAGATTTGCATAAATTTGCCTTTGCTAAACTCTACACGTGGGCTGGTAAATACAGGAATAAAAATATTTCTAAAGGAGATACTGTTTTTTGCCAGGCTGTACACTTGAAAACTGTGGCCGACAAAATATTTACAGAAATTAGAGGGGACAATTATTTGAGAGATTTTCGTGATAAGCCAAAAGAAGAATTTGCTAAAAAAATTGCTTATTATATGTGCGAATTAATAGCTTTGCATCCATTTTTTGAATTAAACGGGAGAGTAACCCGGTTATTCTTTGATATGGTCGCTGTTTATAATGGGTACAACTATATTGATTACGGAGATATTAGTAGTAGAAAGGACAATGCTTTTATTCAGGCTTCTAAGCATTGTATGAATGGTGATTGTGTAGCGATGGAGAAAATTGTTGTTAATGGATTGAAACACAATCTTGGACGTTAAGTTGAATAAGCCAACACACAAAGTATTGTAATCAATACGCTTGAAATGTGCCACATTGAATGGTTGAAGTTGTAGTTTGTTTTTTGGGCGCGGAACCAGAAATAGAATGAAGCGATCATTGCTATTACTGCTAGGTGGAAATATGGGTATTTGAAGTTTGAGAGGTAAACGTAGTATAGATTCGTAGTTATTAGTGCGATTGAAAGGATTACGTCTAGATGGAAGTACTTTTTTTCTTTATTGAGGTGGTAGAGTAGTGCGATGATTATGCTGAGAGTTATGATTGCACTATAGAAATACAGCCCTGACAGTAAGGTTAGGGCGAGGGGGATTAGGAATAGGAGGGTGGTGGTTAACATACTCTGCTATATAATAGATAGATTATTTTTCCCATTTTACATATGCTCTAATATTTAAGCCAATTAAGATTATACAAGCAATTATTCCAGGCCAAATTTGAGCCATATAGTTGACTACTATCCAGGCTATATTCGCAATTATATAGATTATAAATGCATATCTTTTTTTACTGCCAACAAGGAAAAGAAAAATGAGTGAACCTGTCATGGCTATCCAGTCTATCCCATAATAATTACCAAGTATTTGTTCCATATGAAAGAATTGTTAATGTTACCTACCCCCTTTCTATACGAATTCATTTCGGTTTTCAATTAAAACCACTAGCGCAATCCTCCAACATGAAGGACCAGTAGGGATTTCCTCGCCTCACTAGCAAATTTTCATCCTGTCGTGAACAGGATTGAGAAATTTTCTACTCGGCGTGCTGCGCTACAGCAAAGGCGCGGCTTTGCTTTCGCTTCGCAACGGAAATCTCGCAACTAGGTGGTGCTCCCGGCAGGAATCGAACCTGCATCTAAGGTTTAGGAAACCTTCGTTCTATCCGTTGAACTACGGGGGCGTAGTTGAGTGATTATGCTTTCTTTAGGGATACGTAACGGGTTTTGTCGTCGGGGAGGTCTGAGCTTGTGGCTGCTGTGAATTTGTCTTCTGCGGGTTCGAATTGGGCGTTGAGAGCTTTTTTTAGTTCTTCGTCTGTGAATTTTGTTCCGTATGGGATTACTACTCGTGGATCGATTTGGTCGAAGAGGTCTTCTGTTTTGCCTTTGAGGGCAGCGTCTTCGCCGATTGGGATTAGGAGGACGTCTACGTCGCCTATTTCGTCAGCCATTTCCGTAGTTAGTTTGTGGCCGATGTTTCCGAGGTGGCATATTTTCACATTGTCGATTTCAAAATAGAAAACTGTTGTTCGGTCTCCGTCTTGGCCTTCTTCCTCCTCTTTGCTTCTGCTTCGTGTCCATGCGCTAATTGCTGCGATAGGAATTCCAGAAATTTCGTATTCACCTGGCCAATCAAATGTCTTTTTTATGTCTTTTACTTCTGCTAGGTCGTCGCCGATGCTAGAGAGGATTGCGTCTGCTTTTAGGTTTGCTTTGATTGATTTGTCCGGATTTATTACCAATGATCCGTTTTTTCCTTTACAAGTGAAACAACTATTTCCGTGCCAAAGAATATCCATGATTTATAAGTGTTAATTAGCTTTAAATGCGGGACGATGATACTGGTTTTGGGGCTTTTTAGCAATATTAATTGGAAGACAGTTATGCTAAAATCTTCGACGAATAACTAACCTTATTTTTATGTCTAATATTAAGAAATTACATGCTCGTGAAGTTCTAGATTCCAGGGGGAATCCGACTGTTGAAGTTGAGATGTGGCTTGAAGATGAAAGTTATGGACGCGCGATAGTGCCGAGTGGGGCTTCTACTGGTGTGCATGAGGCTGTTGAGTTGCGTGATGGGGACAATGGACGATATTTGGGTAAAGGTGTTTCTAAGGCGGTTTCAAATGTTAATGAAGAGATCTCAGATACTGTTGTTGGGATGTCTGCTTTGGATCAGAGGGCTTTGGATGATGCTTTGATTGCGTTGGATGGGACTGAGAACAAGGGACGACTTGGGGCGAATGCGATTTTGGGAGTTTCGTTGGCTTGTGCGCATGCTGCGGCTGATTCTGAGGGGAAGATGTTGTTCGAGTATTTGGGTGGAGATGTTGTGCGGATGCCGGTGCCTATGATGAATATTATGAATGGCGGGCAGCACGCTGATAGTGGGTTGGATATCCAAGAATTTATGGTGATGCCTGTTGGGGCGTCGTCTTTTCGAGAAGGGCTTCGGATGGGAGCTGAGATTTTTCACAATTTGAAGAAGCTTTTGAGTTCGCGTGGCTTGGCGACTTCGGTCGGTGATGAAGGAGGTTTTGCTCCGAATTTGCCTGACAATGAGGCTGCGTTGAAAATTATTATTGAAGCGATTTCTGCGGCTGGATATGAGGCTGGGAAAGATGTTGTTCTCGCTTTGGATGCTGCGGCAAGTGAGTTCTATAAGGACGGTGTGTATTCGTTGAAAGTTGATGGAGAGATGCAAGAATATTCTAGCGATGATATGGTTGGGTTTTATTCGGATTTGGTTGAGAAATATCCGATTGTATCTATCGAAGATGGGTTGGATGAGGATGATTGGGATGGTTGGGTGAAATTGAACGAAGCGATTGGGTCAAAAATTCAGTTGATGGGAGATGATCTTTTGGTAACAAACGTAAAAAGATTGAAACGTGGCATCGATGAGAAGACATGCAATTCGATCTTAATTAAACTAAATCAAATAGGGACTGTGAGCGAAACTCAAGACGCGATTGCGATGGCGCATGAGGCTGGCTGGACTGCGGTTGTTTCGCATCGTTCTGGCGAGACTGAGGATGTGACGATCGCTGACTTTGTCGTTGCGATGGAGACTGGGCAGATCAAGACCGGATCACTTTGCAGGACGGATCGTGTGGCGAAATATAATCAATTATTGAGGATCGAGGAGAAATTGGGAGAGAAGGCTGTTTATGAAAATCCATTTGCTTAAACTTTTGCGGATATGGCACAAATTCCTGAAATCAAAGGTTCGTCGGTGAAGAAACTCCTTCGCAAGAGGGCTGACTCGTCGCACAAGGGTGACAACGGGCGGCTGCTGATTGTGGGTGGATCTGCTGAATATCACGGTGCGCCTATTCTTGCGGCGAAAGCTGCTTTGAGGGCTGGCGCTGACTTGGTTTATTTGTATGTGCCGGCGTGCAATTACGATGTGACTCGGGCGGCTTCGCCTGATTTTATTGTGCAGAAATTTGAGGGAGATTATTTTGGAGCAGATGCTGCTTCTGCGGCGATTGAGTTTGGGAAAACTTGTGATGCTGCTTTGGTTGGGCCTGGGTTTGGACGTGTGGATAGCGGGGCTGGGGAAGCTGTTGAGGGGGCGATCGAGATGTTGAAAAAATTACATATTCCGACGGTTTTGGATTCTTCGGCGATTTTTGCTTTGAAACGGATAAAGAAATTTCCTCTAGACCAAGATGTGGTGATTACGCCTCATCAAAATGAATTTACGAACCTGGTGGATCGGGACATGAAGATTGATGAGGATGACACACAATCTATTATTTTGCTTCGATCTATTGCGATGGATCTGCATATCAATGTTGTTTTGAAGGGGGCGGTGGATTTGATTGCTTCGGATGAAGGCGATGTCGTGAAAAATCGGACCGGCAATAGTGGGATGACTGTTGGGGGGACCGGTGATGTTTTGGCCGGGATCGTGGCTTCTTTGCTGGCTCAGGGAAATCCAGGGTTTGTTGCGGCGCAGGGGGCGGCTTATCTCACAGGAGAGGCTGGCGATATGGCGTACAAGAAATACGGCCTTGGGTTGATGGCTTCAGATGTTGCGGATGATGTGAGGGGTTAGGCTTCCGGCGCCTCTGCCGGAACTTCCGGCAGTTCGTATTCTGGCACGCTGTCTAATAGTTTTTGTGGAGAGTCCTTCAGGATTGTTTGCAAAGTGTCTTCGTCGAGTTGGAGACCTTCGTATGTTTCGTCGTAACTCATTGGCCAAGTTGTCTCGAATTTGAATTGTGGTTCAGTGAGGATTTCCATGTATGCGCTGAAGACTTCTTCTAGAAATTCTGGGTGGTTTTTTGTTTTCACATCTGTAATCACTTGGTCGGTTCCAAAGAAAATCCTGTCCTGATATAACTCTACGAATGGGCGGAATTTCTCCACACTTTTCGAGAATCTTTTGAATCCTGCGGCGGTATATTCGATATATCCGAAACTCATATCGGTGTATAGATTGGGGAATTCTTCCATTAATATTTCGAGTTGGCTGAGTTTCTTGGACATCAGACAGAAGTGGGGGCAGATGACTTTCATGTCGGGATACATTTCGAGCACGTGTGCAAATTCGTCTAAGTATTTGTTGCCGTTCACGTGGATTAGGAGGATTAAGCCTTTTTCTTGGATGAATTCGTAGAGTGGCAACATGTTCTCGTGATCGAGCGGTAAATCGTAGAAGCTTCCGTGACCGTTGTAGAGTTTTATGCCTTTTGCTCCCCTTTTCCAACATTCTTCTGCTTTTTCGACTTGCTCTTCGTCGTACCAATATGTCGTGCAAAGGACTTCGAATTTTTCCGGATATTTTTCGTGGATTTTTAGGAGTTCGTCGTTGTTGTCATCGTAGTCTTCGAATCCACCTCGTTGGAATAATGTGACTCTTGGGCTTCCTAGTAAGATCGTTTTTTCAAAGCCGAGTGGCTCGATGCTGTCGAGGTAAACTTCGACGTTGTCCAGGCCTTGCATGTGTTCGTGCATGTTGATGTAGCCTCCTGTTTCTCGGTTTGTGCCTGCGAAAATGGCAACAATGATGAAGCCTAAAAAAGCGGCTAGAATCAGGATTATCTTTCTAGTGGATTTTTTCATGAGGTGGGGTGTTAATTATTTTCTGGGGGAGTTTGCAGTTGTTGGAGGTTTTTCTTGCATCCAACGATTTATTTTGCGAGTGGATGATTTTCTGTGCTTCATTATATACCTTCTTTTTTTAATGAAAAGCGGAGACATTTTTATATACTCGTAAATCGCTTTGAATTGGAATGGTTCGTAGAGAAGTGCGTACACAAAAGTCGTGATGTCTCGGAGTAAAATGTGTGGCAGGTATCTGAGGTATGTTCCCCATGGGACGTTTTTGAGGCACATCAAATGTTGGTTTCGGAATGAATAATATCTTTGGAACTGGCTTAGTTTTTTGCGATTTTTGAAGATTTGGCGAGTTGTTCGACGTTCGATAACTCCGGTTCCTCGTCCGTGGAATGCGACTGATTTTGGGTAGTAAAGTGATTTGAATCCAGCGAGTTGCATGCGCCAAGATAGATCGACGTCGTCTTTGTACATGAAGAAATCTTCGTCGAAATATTCGTTTTGGAGATTGATCGCTTCCAATGCTTCTTTTTTGTAGATTGGGCATGCGCCAGAAACTCCAAACACTTCTCTTTCGCGGTCGAATTGGCCTTTGTCTAGGCAGCCTTGGCCGCCGTCTGTGACTCTCATAGATTTGTCGATATATAAACCGGTTGTGTCTATGTATTTTGTAGCTGTTTTTTCTTTGAAATCGTATTTGTAAATTTTTCCTGTGGCTGCTCCGATGCGTGGATCTTTTTTGATTCTGTGGACGATTTTTTCGATGTACGATGGACTATAAATGATGTCTGGGTTTGTGACCACAATGTAGTCGGCGTCTTTTGCCAAACGCATTCCTTGGTTTGCCGCTGTTGGGTAGCCTAGGTTTTCTTTGTTGGCGATTACTTCTTTGAATGGGTATTTTTTGGTGAGGAATTTGAGGTACGCTGTGTCTGGCGAATTGTTATCTATGAAATAGACGTCGATGTTTTTGTATGTTTGCCCGAAAATGCTGTCGAGGCACGTGTCGAGAAAGTGCTGTTGGTTGTAGTTTACTATTATTAACGCGATTTTGGGTTCTTTCATTTGTTGGGTTTTGTTTTTAGTGCGGGCCCTTTTTACCCTTTTTGTTTCTATTTTTCAAGGTTTTTTGGTATATTTCAGCCATGATTGAAAAACTTTCATCCTCATTTGAATCATCGTCTAGACCTGTTACGGAAAAGAAATTGGGAAAGGTTTTGGCTAGGCGTGACGGGGCGTCGATTGTGATTGCGCTGGGGCTTGTTGCTGTGATTATGTTTTTTACGATTGGAATTGCATCAACAATGATCGCTGCCATTCGAAATACTCGAAATGCAAAAGAGGCTTTGCAAGCTGAATACGCGGCCCAGAGCGGAGTTGAAAAATCTTTGTTTAGTTTGTCTGAGGTGATTGTGCCTTTTGACACTATTGATAGTGGGGATGGGGTGGATTTGGGAAATGGGGTTACCGTGGAGTATGAGGTGGTTGGGCAGGATACGGATCCTGCTACCAGAACTTCTGGAGGATTCCGATATGTCCCTGTGATTGCTCGTGGAAATGCTGGAGATGATTGTTCGTTTGTGGCTTTTGATGTTATCAAAGCGGATCTGCATCATCCTTGTAATTGGAATAAATTGCATTATGGAGAGAGTGTGGATATCCCTTTGTATTTAAATAAAACTGATGATGCGCCAGGTGACAGGCTGAATCCTCGATATACTTATGTGGATTCAAGTGATTCTTATATTGAGGGTGGAATTGATCTTTACTTTACTTATTTGTATTTGAGAACGCCGTGTGTTGGGGAACAAACTTCTTCTTGTACCCGGTATGATGTTATACCTGTTGATCCGGATGATTTGGTTGTGAGTTGGCAAATTGCTGGAAATTGTGTCGCTAAAGCAGATGGAGTTTCGAGCCCTTGTGCTATTTTGCAGGCTTTTGAGGGAAATGTTCCTGCGAATAAAGAATCTGCGATTACTGTTTTTGAGTTTGCCGGCGATGATATTTATGAATTAACTTTGGCCGGCGAGGAGTATAATATATGGGGAACTGACCTGGAAGAAACTCAAGGTGCTGTTTTTGATTTTATTAAAAGCAAAGGAGCTTGGAGCGATTCTTATTTGGACAAACCGGTTTTGAAACTTTCTTTCCTTAAAGAAATTTTTGATGATGCAGGAGAAGACTTGGTCCCGATTCCTTATTTGGAATATCGTATTGGATATGAATCTGAGGAGGGGTTGGCGTCTTCGTATTATGTGAATGTGGATGGGTTTTCGAATTTGTTTAAATACTCAATGAGCAGTGTTCAAAATATGAACTCTGCGCTTTTTGATTTCGCGGTGCAGAATTAGAGGGAAGGAGCGTTTCTTCTTGATAATGATTGGGCGAGTCTTGCTCTAAATACTTTTTTAAATCTATCAGGCTTTGTTTCTATTGCTTTGGGACCTTCATATACTACTCTTGTTTTTCTTCTTAGTGTTGCTATTGCTGCTGCCATAAATGCTATCATAGCTGCTCCTGAGGCAAGGTCTAATGGACCTCTAAAATTTCTTGTAAAAGTACATGTTCCGCAGTTTGCTCCAGGGGTTTCTCCTTTTAGTTCTTCTGCAACTACGGCTTCTGGGTTTGCATCAACAACTTCTGGTCTTGGTTCTGATGATTCTTGTGAAAATTCGATTGGTTTTTTGTCTGGTTGGTCTATTTCTTCTCCTTCTTCTGATGCTGCTTCAAATTCTGCAACTTCTTCTGGTTCAACAACTTCCGGTTGGTCTTCGGGTTTTGGCTCTGGATCTGGTTCTGTGCCTTCTGGTTGGTCTTCGGGTTTTGGCTCTGGATCTGGTTCAACAACTTCCGGTTGGTCTTCAGGTTTTGGCTCTGGATCTGGTTCTGGATCCGGCTCTACTGGGGGTTCTTCTCCTTCACATACACCATCTTCACAAGTGTCATTTATAGTGGCTGGATTTCCATCGTCACAAGGGCTTCCGTCTTGGTAATACATTGGATTCCAAGCTGGTGACCCTCCTTCCGGCATACACGCATATTCAAATACACAATCGGTCAGATCAGGTGGTGTGCTCAAATCACAAATATTTATTCCCAAGCACTCTCCATTCACGCAAGAATCTTGGACCGTGTTTACATCTCCATCATCGCATTCGCCTTGCATTAAAATTTGAGACCAAGATGTTGAGCCGTCTTCCGCGCTACACAGGCCTGTGATACAAACGTTGTCTGCGTATGGGTCTTCTACTAGGTCGCAAAGTGGTGTGCCTGCGCAGTCTCCTTCCCAACAATAATCTCCTGTTGTGTTTATATCAAAGTCGTCGCATTGAACGTTGTTGTTGTAGTTTAGATCCCATTGAGTTTTGCCATCTTCTTCATAGCATGTTGCTTCGAGAATACAGATATTGCCTTCGTGTGGGTTTGTAACGTATTCGCAAAGTAGATCTCCTGAGCATGTTCCGTCTGTACAGTTGTCTTCTGTTGTGTTTTGGTTGCCGTCGTCGCAGGTTGTGCCGTTTGCTACTGGACCTCCTTCTACACAAATTGCTTCACCGTATGCATCTACTGCACAAGTTGATTGTATTTCGCATTGGTCTGGTGCTGGGCATTCGACGTCTTCACATGGGTCTGTTGGTTCGTCTTGGACGTCTGGAGTGTCGTCGCCTGTATCTGTGGCTGAGTCATCGGTGGTGTCTTGGTCATCGATTATTTCTTCTACTGGTTCTACGATTTCTGGTTGTGGCTCGTATAGTGCTTCTGGTTCTGGGTTTTGTTCTGGGAGACTTTCGTCTGCGGATTCTGGATTTTCGTCCGGGTTTGTTGGGTTGAGGCAGCCGTCTAGAATTTGATTCCGTACTGGAGTTGATGTGACGATGCATTTGTGTTCTTCATTTGTTCCTGCCAATGGATTTTTTGTTGGATCTTCTATCCACTCTATTTTGAAAGGAACGCCTGGGACAATGTATTCACTTGAATTTGTTGTCGGTCGAATTATTGCTTGAATATACGTTCCCCATTCGTTTATGACCATATGGAGTCCGCCGTTGGGGGCAACTGAGTAGTCGACAACATTGCCTCTGATTATTTTCTCTCCATTAGGTCCCTCTGAGGGGAGAATGTATTTTTCTCCATCTCTAAATATAATCATTGCAGATGTACTATCTGTTGGCCCATTTGTTTTCCAATATGTTGTCCCGTCATCTGCTACTGCGATACCTCTACTGTAAGAGCCGGGTATATTTTCTTCTTCATCACCAGTATATTCATAGACTCCATGTTCATTTATATACTCTGCTGTTAAGAAATTAGCATCGTCTATCCCTATTACATCCCCTGTTTCTGAATCTACTTCTCCGTTTGGGATTGGAATCCTGAGTAGATGTTTATTTACTGCAACCAATATCTCTCCTGTTACTGGATTAACTGCTATTCCGTGAGAGAGTGTGTTGTCATCTATTGGGATATCTACTGCAAAGTCAGGTGCTACTATAGGTGTTTCTTCCGGGTTGTTGTTTGTTATCTTTGAGCTTAAAGTTGCTTTTATTGTTGTTTTGAAATCATTTATTCCTGGACCTATGTGAACAACAGCTTGGCTAAATATCCATCTACCTAAGCTTGCTGACTCAGAACCAGAAGATACTTTCCCTTTATATTCAGCACCTGTACAGTCTTCGTTGAGAAGATAACATTCTCCACCCAACATCACTACTATACCTCCTTTCTTGGTTATATATTTTATTTGTCCCCCTGCGAATTCAAATATCCCATGTGGATCTCCTAGATCTGATAAATCTAGTTTTGTTATTACTATTGAGTCTCCTGTTGAGAAAGAGGCTATTGAACTTAATAGAAATGTTTCTCCTGTTTCTGGATGTTTGTATATTGCTGGTTTTCCTCCTGGCAGGTAGTTCCCTCCCACTCCTTCCAATAGAACTGTTTCATTTCCTTCTAGGTCAACTTCAGCCAAATCTCCCTGCTCATTAATAATCGTATATTTTGCATCACAACTTCCCTCGTAGTTAGTAATGTTTTTGCTAACTATCAAATTCAGTGCTGTCCCACAAAAAGCCACATCGTGGTTGTCGTAATTGTGTCCTGTTGGGCTAGCTTGTGGCTCCATGGTATCTGCAAGTGCCTCTCCTGCAACAGCCACTCCTGCGAACAAAAAGGCTGTTTTCCCGGCGATATCGACCGCTTTTCCTGTTCTTGATCTGCCTAGTTTAGAAAGAAACCCATTAGAGTTAACTGAATCTTCAAGGCGTGGGTCTGCCTTCTCATTTATGAACCAGTCATCATTTAATTCGTGGGACATGGGCCTAGGTTATAAGGGAGCTAGCTTAGCAACTTTTTCCTAGAATGTCAAGATATTCTCGATTGAGAATATAAATGATCCACTATTTGGTGGTAGATATTTTATGAACACGGGGCTATCTACCGCTTCCCCTCCTCCTTTCGCTAATTCGTTTTTGAGTGAGATAAGATCGCCTCCGTCAGCTTCAGACTTTGTGGCGTCAATACCGTCACAAAGTATGTCACCACCAGTAATCCTATTTAAATTATCCAACTGGTTCGGGCCAAATTCGTTTGTGAAGGCTTCGACAAAGGCTTCTGTGCCTTCGCTATTTTCGTTATAAAACCTAAGCTGTTTCATATCTTCGAGAGACAGAGGTTGCCCGCACTCTTGGTCTATTGGATCACCGTTCTCATCATATTCGAGTTTCATTCTGAAGAATCTCATGTAGTTTAGATCGTACAATTGGGCTCTTTTTTTGTTATCTGCGTTGTCTGAAGAGAGTCTTTGTCCTGTTCCCAGTATATATTCTGTTATTGTGCTGCCTTCTTTGAGTGCTCGATCTTCCGCTCCACCGATGGTGTTTCTTGAAGAAATCCCTCCTTGGATCACCAGCTGTTTACTCAAGGTTTCAGGTATAGAAACATCTGAAGCCCATCCGAATTCGCCTGTTTCTTCATCTATGCTTAAGGCTTGATCTTTGTAGTATGAAAATAAGCTGCCGTCTAGAACCATTGTAACGGCTTGTAAGTCGGTCACCTCTGATTCGAGGTATACATTGCCAGACATGCCAAAGGCGCCTGATTCGTAGTCTCTGAGGACTATGATGCCTAGTCCGTAGTCGGTACTGTCATTGTATAGATTGCTATTTATGAATAGGTTTCCGCCATCTACGACGATTGTTTTGTTTTTGGTCCATCTTTGATCGCTTGAGCCATCTCCTAATATGACTTTTTCAGCATTGAAGTAATATATTTCTTCTTTGTGTTTGTTGTTACTTACTTCTATTTTTACACAGCCATCGGTTGAATTACATGTGTTTAGGTCTGTTAATGTGACTTCATCTACCTTTGTTATTTCATTGATTTTGCCTCGGAAAAGTCTTTGGATATTTCTGAAGACCGTATCTCTGACTATGTTTGAATTTGGGTCTCCTACTGCGGTTGTGACTCTGTCTTGGTTTGGACTGAATGCTATTTGCGCGAATATGTTTCCTAAGATTTTTGCTGCTGGATTCGCAAATGCTCCCGGTTTTCGTGGGAGTTTGTTTGAGTAGTATGAGACAAATTTGTATGGGTATGTATTTGGTCTGTACTCTACCTCTGAGTATATTACACCTGTTGTTGTGTAGTCTCGTGGGAGAGTTTCGCCACCTTCAAGATCGAGGATTGTTTGGAATAGGAAGCCTTCTGAGAGAAATGTTTCTGTTGTTAAATTCTGATTTGTGAACCATATTTTGTTGTTGTACTCATCTCTAGACCATTTACGCTCTTCTATTTCTACTTCTGTGCTTTCAATTTGACCTTCTGAACCTGTAGTTTCTTCCTCCTCATATGGCTCAAATTTAAACCCTCTCTCCTCCTCTGTTGGATTGTAATATAGCCTGAGGGTCATGCTGCTTACTGTTGCTGCTGTCCCCACCACAGCCCCACTCGTTCTATTATCCCCTGCTTTGGCTTTGTACTCAGAAGGGATTCCGCGGTATGCGAAGATTAGGTCGCTGGTGTTTTCGGGAGTTGCTTCGTTGTCGGGGACGATGCGGTCGAGAGTTTCGACGGTCAAAGCTGGTTCAAAACGTAAATTTGTTCGAGGTACGCTGCCGCCATACGGGTATACAGATCCTGATTGCTCTGTGGCAGGGCTCACTGTGTTGTTTTTTAGCTTCCAGTGAACAGCGTGGAGCCGCAAAATATTTGGCTCGAGACCATATGGATCGTCGTTTGTGTCAGGCCTCCGTAAGATTTCACTAAATGGAACCGTGACATCGCTAAAATCTTCGTTGCGGACTTTTTCTTTTTTGTCTGTACCTGTTGTCATAGAATAATTCTCTGCGCTGGTTGGGGCAACGGACTTTATACTCACGACGTATTGGTTGCCGTCCCAGGTGCCTTTTGCGTTACTTGAAAGGATGTTGTCTTTTGATGAATTTGGTACGTTCACGTCTGCACCCCATATTTCTTCGGTTTGGCCTTGATCGCCAGCGAATACTCCTCCGTTTTGGTCGTATGTTTTGAGAACTACTGGTTTGTATAAAATAGCTCCGTTGGTGCCGTCTTTGTAGGGTTCGTCGGTTATTCCTAGGTCGTCATCTGCTCGTGGGAGAGATTGCCACTTTTCTGGATCGCCTGTTATGACTTGCTCGCGTTTGAGTGTATCTTCCCATTCGAATACTAGTTTTGCTTCGTAGTTATTGTTTAGGAATTGTGTTTTTGTGATTGGGTTTTCGTTATCGTCGGTGAAATAGATTTCTATATCGAATTGGTCTACTCCATCTGCAATTCTAGTCTCGTCTTCGATTGAATACTTGGCTGTTCCATCTTCTTCGCTTTCGCCTTCTCCCCCAGGACACGGTGGTTCCGATCCGTCAGGACATATTTTGGGTACTATCACCGGGCACAACGGGTCTACTCCCGGTATACAAGGCTCCGTGATAATTGGCTTTCCTCCTAGCAAAGCTTGTACCCCTGAGAATTCGATCCAGCCTAGAGAATCACTCCAAGCCCAAGATGCAGACAGAGCTGCGTCTTCCACAAAAACTCCGTTGTCGTCGCCGGCTTCGGTGTTCATTTTGACTTCGTATTTGATAGGGTCGCTTGTTGATTTGTTTTTGAATTTGATATATCCGGCTGCTTCGTTCCATGCAAATGGGGAAATATCGTCGGTTCCGTTTGGAGCTTTTTTCTCTACAAGATTACCTGTCATTGCGTCTATTTCTATCTCGTATTCGTAGTTTCCACAAAGTTCCCCCATATTTGTAAAAGGTGTAGTGTCATCATCGTCTTCATCGCCACAATAAAAACTTACCCAGCCTACATTGCTGCTGAGAGCCCATCCACGAAGTTCATAATAATCTCCGTCCCCTAACTCGACTAAATGAGCTTCTGTTGCTCTGTATGTGTGGCCTTCATTACAATAAGCTGAGCTAGCGGGGGTGCATTCTACCTGGTCTTCGTAATCAAAATCGATGATGCCTGGGTTTGCGATTCCGTCTATCAGTATGTTTTGGATTGGGGTCCTGTGGATGATGTGCATTTTGTCGTCTGCACCTGATGGTGTGCCGGGGTCTGTGGGTGGTTCGAAGAAGATTTGTTCTTTGACGTATTTTCCTATTTGACCACCGCGGGATCGGCCTGCTATATCGACGTCTGCTCCAGCCTCATTTAGTTCTCCGTATCCCACATATATGCATCCTCCTCCTCCTCCTCCAGCTCTTATATTTGTATTTGTTATAGAGCCTCTTCTATAATAACCTCCTGTTCCTCCGTCTGCTGTTATTGTTCCGTTTATATTTACGTAGTATGCAGTTATTTTGACTCCTCCTCCTGCCCCTGCTCCACCTATTCTTCTTCCGCTTGCTGTTCCCAACCCATCTACGTCTATCGTACCTGTTAATGTAAAATCGTTGGTTGCGCTTAAAGTCACAAATCCTCCTCCTGCTCCACCTTTGGACACATATTGAGCTCCTCCACCACCGGAACCTCCTCCTTCTACATTGCTGCCCAAGCAGTATGCGAAACCTTTGTTGGAAGAGTAGGACCCGTCTCCTCCGTTTCCACCGTGTCCGCCGCCGCCAGCATAACTACCTCCTACCTCTCCTCCTCCCGGCCCGTTACCGTCTTGGGCTATCTCACCTCCGGCATAGCCTTTTCCTTTTAGGTCTATTTTTCCGGCAACTGTTATGTTTTGGGCTTGAATGTCTATTTTTTGGTTTTCTGCTGAGAATGTTGCTTTGACTGTAGCTCCTGATTCTATTGTGAAATCGCCTGTTAAGGTTTGTCTGTTTGAGTTTAATTGTAAAGTTGCTCCGCTTTTTATTGTGAGATCTTCTCCGCTTGCTATGTCTCCCATCAGCATTATTGCAGTGGATGAACTCGACATCTCCAAGCTTTTGAAGCTAATAGATCCCATTTCCATTATGCTTCCTGATGAGACTACTACGTCGTCTGCAGCTGTTGGAACAGTTCCGGTTGACCATTTTGAAGCTGTATTCCAAGACCCTGCGCCACCATTCCAAGTGATTGTCCCTGTAGCATGTGCTTGAGGCTGGTCCAAAGCGATGAGGCTTGATGTCGCAATTATGACTATCGCCACCGCAAAATTAAGAAATTTGGTGAATTTTTTATTCATAGGAATCTTGAGATTGAGGATGAGGTTTTGTGGGGGTAGTCGCGTGCAGGATAGTTGCGCAATGCGAGACTCCCACTCTTGAAGTTGATTATACCATCCTCCTCTTCCTGAGCAAAATTTTTACGAAGTTTTGTGGGGGTTTTGTGGGGGTCCACAAAAAAAGCCTTATGTCCTCTGAAGCTTTTATTCTTTTGAGTGGGCTCAAGAGAGGATGTAAGGCTTTATTGTTTTCCAGGGCTAGCTGTTTTTGTTTTCGCTATTCTTTCCCTGTTTTGTGGCCCATTTATAACATTGTGACCTTTCGCGAACCTGAAATTTCCCTTAAATAAACTTTAAGTTTTTCTTAAATTTTCCTTAAATGCTGTTGGAGTTTTGTGGAAAACTTTATTCTTCAAAGAAAATCGAATACAGGATTGCCGCTGCTTCAGCTCTTGAAATATCTGTTGATGGATAGAAATATGTTTTGTCGTTCTTTTCTTTACCGCTAATGAAACCACGGTTTTCTGCATCTAGAATTATTTCTTCTGCCCATTCAGCAATATCGTCATCAAAAGTCGAGGTCAATCCTTCTTCCGGAGCGAGATCTTCCATGTAGTAGAAAACATTCATTGCGAGAACGGTGAATTCCGCTCTGGACATGTTGTAGCCTGGTTTAAAAATGCTCGCGGTCTTCCCGTTGATCAATTTTTTGCTTTTTAGGAGCGAGACATATTTCCCGTACCATTTGTCTTTTTCTACGTCTAGGAATGGTTTTGATGTTGGTGTGGGCGGGTTGTCGTCTCCTAGGACTTTTGATAGTAGGACTGCGGCTTCTGCCCTGTTTAGCTTTTCTTTTGGTGCGAATGTATATTTGCTTTTTCCTTCTATGATTTTTCTTTGTGCTAGGTCTGTGATTTGGTCTTTTGCCCAGTGGGTTTTTGTGTCTGTGAATGAGATTGTTGGGGTGTCGTCGGCGGAGTCAGAATCATCATCGGAGTCATCGTCAGAGTCGTCTGTGTCTTCATCCTCGGTGTCCTCGTCATCTGCCTCTTCTGTGTTTGAATCATCCTCATCCTCGTCGTCTTCCTCTGCGACAGGTTCTTCGTATGTGACCATTGTGTGTTCGTAAATGGCTGTATACTCGCTGGTGTTGCCCTCTTCGTCCTCAAAGCCGATTTGGTACTTCACGGTGTCGCCAAGCTTGAAGCTTGAGTCTTCGAGCTCTGTGTTGTCTGCTGTGATTTGTTTGTATGGAGTGGATGAAACGGGAAGGTGATTTAGTCCCCGGAGAATTCTTGTTAATCTCAAATCGAGGTCTGTTGGGTTGGTCCAAGATAGGGTTACTGCGCTGTTTGAAGTTTGGGTGATTTCGACATTGGTTGCGAGTTCTGGGGCGTTTCGGTCTTTATATGTGCTATTTGTGATGTCTATTGTTTTGATATCTTGAATTAAATCTTCGTTCGGATCGTATATAAATTCAAGTTTTTTGGGTGACGAGGCAACATCGTGAAAACCTTCTCCATGTAATTTGTAGATTTCTATTGTTTCGCCCGCTTCGAAATCTTCGTCCACGGGGATTACTACGGTTTTGTCATCGTCTTCGAATGTTATTTCTGGACTTGATGCAACTTTTCCGTTTTCGACAGCGGTTCCTGCGACACTAAATTCCCGAAGAGTTTCTTCTTGGTCGAAAATGATCATTATTGTATCCGGGATTCGGATCCTGATGTCGTTTTCTGCTGTTATGAAAGGGGTCTCTGCGTCATCAGTTACAGTTATGTTTTCGAAACTTGCTGAGCTGTAACGTTTGAGAAAGACCTTGTTTGTACTTGAGGAGAGTGTTGGAAGCGCAAAGGCTACGCTACTTGATAAAAATATCCCAAATAGGATAGAAACTAGTACTTTTTTCATGGGGAAGAGGTAAAAAACTATGTGCTCAAATGAGCTACATGGTATTTTACCAGACTTCCTTTAAATTACAAATTGTCGTAGCTTTCTTTTATCTTCAGGTAACCTTCGTTGCTCGGATCACGCTCGAGTGCTGCGTCTACGATCTCGTCTGCGCGTGCGGTGTCTCCGATTTCAACGAGATAGATGAGATAATCCTGTGCTGAGTTTGTGAAATAACCAAATAAGGTTAGTGAATTTTCATATACCTCTCGGATTTCGCTTTCTGAGCCATTTGTGTGTTGTCTTAGCAAAAGGGCCAGTCTGAAATGCGCCTGCTCGTTCGCACCAACGCTGATGATTTCTCTGTATGCTTTTTCTGCTTCTTTGTATTCTCCTATTCTTTCCAGAAGTGCTCCTTTGCTGAGCCAAGCTGCGAGACCTCTGCCTCCACCTGCTTCTATAGCTTTTTCGTATCCTGTTATAGCTTTTTCGTTTTCATTTAAGTCTCGGTATATGTTCCCAAGGTCGAGATATGCTGTATATATTGTTTCTATTTCAGAAGGGTCTGTTACTGTTTTTATTGTCTCTCTTGTGTCCTCTAGCCTGGTAATGAGTGTTTCGTAATAAGCTTCGGGTATTTCGGCTGGTCTTGATGGGATTGGCTCCTCTAGTAGCACTGTTATGTCTGGGAGATTTGGGCCACCGCATGCAGTGAACATTAGTAGTGCTATCGACAATGTTATTAAGATTTTTTTCATTTGGTTTGGGGTTATTTTTTTTAGGGCCATCATTATACATAAACTTGTTTGCAAAAAAAAGACCCCCCGCCGCAGCGGGGGGTCTTTGTCTTCACATATCTATGTGTCTTTTCTATGTAGCTCTTATGATTTACTTATTGAGAATGTGTTAGATGGAAGTACTTTTAGCAAGTAACCACCTGTCCAATCTGCAGCTTCTCCTACTACTGTTTCAGTAACAGCAGTCATAAGATCAGTATGCTTCGCACCTGCAGAACCATCAGACCAGATCCACACAGCTGATGTTTCTGATCCACCAGTTTTAGCTGCCAATGAATCAAGTTCAACTACTGCAGTAGCGTTAATGCCTACGTACTCTAAGTTTGAAGCTGCTGCGAAGGTAGTTGTTTCAGCGCTCAACGTAGTGTCAATAGAGTCACTTGCCGCAGATGAGCCAACTGTACCTTCTAGGTAATACGTAGCTGATGTATTAGCAGTGATGACCTCTTCAGTCTCTGGTGCACAGATGACTAGTTCGGTAGCTGCTGCGAAAACCACTCCAGCTCCGTCAGCACATGAAGTAGCTGTACCTGTAGTACCATCTGGATCCTTTACTGTTATTGCAGTAGAGGTGTTTGCTAGGTTGTACAATTTAACACCTGTTAATGTCAAATCACCACCTGTATTATCGTTCAATACAACGTCGAATGACATTTTCTTGAATGTGACATCTCCAGCTGGATCCGCTGTGATTGTGAACTGAGTCAATCTTCTTGTACCATTACCCAAGCTTGTAGATAAATTTCCTGTGTCTGAAGCAATTGTAGGGATAGATTTCCTAATAACTTTGTATTTGCTTGTAGTAATAGAATCTGAAGCGTAAATTGCAGATCCTGAACCGGCACCAACTGCTACTAGACCTTCAGTTGCAGGAGTTCCAGTTACAACAAGTGTGAATTTGTCAGAAGTACCAGATGTAGCTCCTCCTCCTGATGTAGAGTTCAAATCAGCATATACTCTTAGTTTTACAGTTTCGTCTTCTTCAACTGTTCTATCAGCTTTAGATACGCCAGCAGCTTCGAGGTCAAATGTGACCGTGTTTGCATCTGTATCTAAATAGGCAGACTGCAAGAATGTTTCTGTAGATCCATCTAGTCTGTATAGGTGTACTTGACCGAAGTTAGCTGCAGATCCTGCAACATCACCATCAGCTCTTGTAAACATGAGGGTTTTTAGGATGATATCTTCGTCACTAGCGATAACTTTGTAGTCACCATAAGGAACATTGGCTGTACCAGCTACAACGTTCTCATTTGCAGTTGGATTATTTCCCCAGCTAGATGTAAGAGTACCTTTTTCTGCTGAAGCCATAGCTTGTCCAGAACCTGTAGTACATGTAGTGTCTGAAACAGTTGTTCCTGTAGAACTACCTGTACCAGATATACAAGTATCAGCTTTCCAATCTACAGTAAATGTCTCACTAGTAGCAGTCCATACTCCAGATTTGTAGTCAGCATATACTGCTACGATTGAAGCTTCACCTTTCTTAGCAACGAGAGGTGTCTCTAGACTGTATGTGTAATCAGTTGTTCCTGAAACTGGTTGTTGCAGGTCATCCAATCTACATAGTCCAAGAGTGCTGTTCCACAATTGACTTGTACCTGTACAGTCTTCTTCAGCAACATAGTTCGTATAAAGACCTAGGTTCTGCAAGTCGTCCACTGCTGCTGCTCCTCCTAGAGCAATAGAAACCGCCATTGTTGTAACTTTTACATCCTCCCCTGAACCTGTTGTGTCAATTTGCAAGTTTGCAAAGTGAACATTAGTAGTACCAGGGATCATACTATCTGCAGGAGGGGTTGTCATTGCGATTGCAGCGACATCTCCAGCTTTAACAGTTTGTGTTCTACCAAGAACGTCTGAGCTTGGAGAAGCTGTTATGCTGTCATTTGTGTTAGCTCCTTTAGCAGTGATCGCTATTTCTGGATCATTACCAGATCCATTTTCACCGTTATTTGACTGATCAAATCCTGCGACCAATGTATCAAGAGTTACCATGTCGTTAGCCAAGTCACAAGCGAGAGCCATTGTGTTAACACCTAATGGCATTTCGAATGTGTCTGTGAATCTAACGTAGTTGTCAGTAGCAGTAGTTAAGTCAACCGGACCAGCAACTAAATCATCAGTTGTTTCATTTGTAAGAGTACAATTTGTAACTTGGTCGTATGTTGCAGTTCCACCAAGAGTAACTGTGTTTGACCATTCAGTGACAGTCACAGGCTCACCCTTAGCTTCAGCTGCGAATCTAACCAAAACTACGTCATCGCCACCAGCAGCAACGTTTCCTGTAGCCGGAGTGTCATTTGATAGTGTTACTACCAATGCACCAGCAGCTATAGTTTGTGCTGTAGCTGTACCAGCCCATGTTGAGCCTGTACCAACGATGTAGCCATAGTCTTGACCAATCAATCGAACACCATAAGCACCACTATCTCTTAGTTTTGCGCTCATAGTTGTTCCAGAACCGCTATTAACGTCGACTTTCAATGAGAATGTCATTGAGTCTCCTTTTCCGATAACTAGTTCTTCATCAAGCACACAAGTGTATTTTCCTGATGCGTCCCAAGTATCAGCTTCACATAGCATTTCTGAGTCAGTATCGTTGTAAACTTTCAAAGCTGCGTAATCACTGCTTGCAGCTGTTCCGTTTTCGAATAGTGTGAAACTTCTAACCTCTAGAGGTTCTGCAGAAGCTGTAAGTTTCCATTGTAGGATTCTTACATTCTCGTCTCCAGCTTCTGGAGCGTAGTCAGCAGATGGGCTATCTGGACCTGCCTCGATTGTGTAGGTTCCGATAGTTGTTGTGCTGATTGAGATTTCGTCAGACTCTAGTGGGAAGTCACCGTCAAGATCTTCAGCGTCGCTTCCGATGTCACCTTCTTCATCTATAGAGAATCCTAGGATGTCTCCTGTTTCAGATGTTGATGATGGGCTAACGGCAACTGTAACTGTAACATCGTCACCGTCCTCGACCAAAATTGCGTCAGAGCTTAGGTTGAATGTTGCAGTGTTGTTAGAGTTCAAAGATACGTTTGTACCATATTGAACTTCTCCAATGAACAAAGACAATACGTCGATGTCACTGTTTTGAGAAAGTCCAGCTCTAGTAACGATAAGTTTGTCTACTTCGATGTCTGCACCGTTTGCAGAGAAAACCAATTCCATTACTGGAACGTAGTCAGCAGTTTGAGGAACAACTGAAGAGAAACCGTCTGGTGTCTCAACATCAACACTTAGAGTTCCTTCACCTACTGGCTCACCTTCACCTTCGCCTTCACCTTCTGCTCCTCCAGCAACATAAACAGATGCTTCGTGCACGATAACTGCAGCTGCATCACGTTTTACGTCGTCAGATGGACCGAAAGTTCCAGCTTGGTCATCTCCGTAACCTGCGATGATTTCGTACTCAGCACAAGTTTCAACGTATTCATAACTCCATCTGTCCGCTGGGACATCAGTAAAGTTACCTTCTTCCGGAGTAACCATTTCTAAATCGAATCCAAGAACTGACATAGTAGCATATTCTTCTCTAGAAAGAGTGTCTTCAGGACCAAACATCCCTGCTTTACTACCTTCACCGTAACCGCTAACGATTCCAGCGTCTGCAGCGTAAGCGATGTAGTCAACATCTGGATGATCCAGACCTACGTCTGGGAATGGTGCTTCTGTAGCTTCAGGCACAGTGTGTCCAGCTACTAGAACCACGTAACGAACCGCTTCAGCTCTAGTCATGAGCTTACCTGGTTCATATTTGTCTTCCGAAGCGTCATAAGCGTCTGCTTCAACCACTGTTTGCACAGCGTCTGAATACCACTTACCATCCTCAACGTCTGAGAATGAAGCGGCAGTAGCCGTAGACACCACGAAAGTCGATAGGATTGCAATGCTTGAAAGCGCTGCAACCAACCTACGAATATTCATATGTTCGTGGGTTAGGAAATATTTTTAAATAGAATAGTATATAAATTAACGTTCTGACCCGCGAGCGAATCAAAACTAGTTGATAAGGGAATAGTTCCTTATAATTTCTGTTTCCTGGTTTTCAAGTATCGGTTGCCTCTCGGGTCTTCGCCCAACGGGCTATATATAGTAAGGTGTCGTATGTGTTTTTTTGGCTTAGTGTCTACTGTGTCTACATCGTTTCCTCGGTGTCTCTTGGTTCAAGTTATTTCAATGTGTAAGCCAGTTTCGGAGGAAAACTCCTCCTATCAAACGAAAATTTATCAGATACTCCTGTTAGCGTCAAACTCTTTTTCGTTTTTTTTGAGCTTTGCGTCCCAAAACTCTCGAAGGCTTGGATGGCCTTTCCCCTGAAAAACAGGTGTTTTTGCTGTATTTTAAGGAGTACTGCTCTTATTCGACTTCGCGATTTATAACTGTGTGGGTGTTGCAAATGTTTCCTACTTTACGGTGACATACAACGTGATTGTGGCAGAATTCGCGTTTTTGGCTTGAGCCTTGACGAATTTGGGTATGTTTTGTGATTTTCGTGGTTTTTGAGGTTTTCGGGTTGGGGTGGTTGACTTTTCGAGGTTTTTGTTTTTTGAGATTTTGGTGCTTTGGGTGTTTACATAATTTCGTTTATTGTTGTATAATCGACCCCTTAGCTTTTCTTAGCCAATAAGCTCATGAAACGTGTACTAATTTTCGGGAATGGACCGTTGCCAAATGACAACGTGAAAAAAAGACCGTCGGAGGGCCTGCGGACTTGGCAGTTCGTGAAGTCTTTGATTGGAGGGCGAGTTCGTGGCGAAGGGAAGACCGGTGAAATTTTGACGCCGAAGGCTGGGTTGAATTTGCGACTTGTGACAATCGCTTTGGGTGATTGTTATGGCGAGGAGAGTGCGGAGGCGACGGCCGGCGAAAATGCCGGGGCAAGTGCGTTGCGGAAGGATTTTCATCATAGTGCGAATTTCATTCATCATCAGTTTTCGGAAAACGACCCTGCGCTGTTGAAAATGATGCAGGCTGTTTGTGATGAATTTCAGCCTGACGTTGTTGTTGCCGTGAATTTGAAGGTTGCGTATTTGGTTAGCAAATTGAGGTTTGATGGGAAGTTTTGGGCGGATTTGAAGGGGTGGGCGATGTCTAAGGCCCAGATTGAATCTCACAAATTGGGAGATGATCGGCTTGTGCGTGAGTTTTCGAAAATGGAAGAAGCTGTTTTGAAACAGGCGGATGCTGTGTCGTGTGTGTCTGAGTCACAAAAATTTGCTACGTTGGGAGAATTGGCTTTGTTGCGTCGGTTGGGTGGTGAAACTTTTGAAAAGGAATTTGTTTATGCGATAGAAAATGCTTTGGAAGATTTTGAAATTGATAAAATTGAAAAGGTCATTAGCGAGGTGCCTCGTGGACCGTCGATGGACAATGCTTGGTCGGCAGGGACGTTTGAACAGGTTGAAGAGGATGGATTGCGTTATTTTCGAGGGGATTCTGCGTTTTGTGGCGCGAATGTGCCATCGAATGCGTTTGTGGTTTTGTGGATGGGCGGATATTCCGCTTGGGTTGATGAAGAGACGTTGTTTCGGGGCGTGGAAGGGGCAATGGCAGCGATCGAAGAAAGGGAAGGCCAGGATGCTCGACGTAAAATTTATTTTGTGTCGACTGGCGGGATTTCGGATGGGCATGATGCGTCCAATAAAACGTTTCTGCGATTCAAAGAATTGATCGATTTGTCGAGGTTCAAAGACCAATTCAAATTTTTGGGATGGGTCGCCGTGCGGCATCTTCCCTATATATATCAGGAGGCGGATATTGGATTGAACGTCGATCGGATTTGTCTTGAGACGTTGACTGGGGCGAGAAATCGTTTGTGCGAAATGATCAAATTCAAACTGCCTGTGGTTACGACTTTGGGCACTGAAATTTCTTATAAATTGGCAGGGAATGGCGCTTGCAAAGGCATCGAAAGTGGATCGGCCGATGGAGTGAGGGATGGGATTTTGGAGCTTTTTCATAACCCTGCGAGAAGGAAAGATTATTGCGACAAAGGCCGTAAGTATTTTGATGAAAGGTGCAGTTACAATCGTGTGATGAAGCCTTTTGTGAAATGGATCGATGAAACTCCTGTGGTTGAGCGCGTGGATGGAGGGAAAGGTGGGGCGGCCGGTTCTGCTCGGAGTGCGGCCTCTAAATTAAGCAACTTTATTTCAAGGTCGGCAAATAAAAAATCTTAATTTGGATTAACTTTTGAGTGAATTTGGTGTAAGTATGTTAGCGGTAATTTAATTCCTAACAACTTACTATGAAAAAGATTATTACATATTTGGTTTTCGGACTTTTTGCGACTGCTACTGCGATGGCGGGAGGCGGATTTGGAAGCAGTGAAGCTGCGGCTGATTCGGCTTTTGCTAATCCTTTGGTGAGCGAGAGTTCTAAAATGATTTTGTACGTGGGTGATGGATGCCCACATTGTGCCGAAGTTGAAGAACATATCGAAGACCATGGGTATGGGGATGTTTTTGATTTAGAGGCAAGAGAAATTTATTTTGACAGGGCGAATGCCGCTTTGTATAACAAGGAGGCTCAACGGCTCGGGATTCCTATAACTAATCGTGGAGTGCCTTTGTTGGTTGTTGGAGACGAATATTTTATTGGTAGCCCGCCTATAAAGGGTTATTTAGATGAGCGGTTTGAAGCGATGGGAGGTGGTGTTGAGGACCCGGTTGAGGCTGGGGGCGAAGATGTTGGTGGTGAGGTTGTTGGAGAAGAAGGAGATGTTTTGACTATATCTATGGTTTTTGGAGCAGCTTTGGTTGACGCGATCAACCCTTGTGCGTTTGCTGTATTGATAATTTTGTTGACGACTATATTGTCTGGCGGGGCGAAGAAAAAGGCTTTGTACGCTGGATTGGCGTTTTCGTTGGCCATCTTTTTGTCTTATTTGGCGATGGGGTTTGGGCTTTATACTGCGGTAGCTGGAGCTGGGATTTCTAGTACATTTATGAAAATCATTGCTGTATTGGCTGTGATTTTGGGATTGTTTAATTTGAAAGATTACTTTTGGTACGGAAAAGGATTCAAAATGGAAGTTCCTATGAGCTGGAGACCAAAAATGAAAGCTATCTTGCAGTCTGCGACAAGTCCTATTGGAGCTTTCTTGGTCGGCTTTTTGATCAGCTTGTTTTTGTTGCCATGTACAAGCGGACCTTACATTGTGATTATTGGCATGCTTGGTACAAAAGAGACTTTTGATACTGCGGCTTGGCTGCTTGTTTTCTACAATTTGGTTTTTGTAGCGCCGATGGTGTTTATTACATTGGCTATATACAAAGGATTCTCTGTTGAGAGAGCTGAGGCTATACGACAAAAAAGAATCAAATTATTGCACCTTATCGCTGGGCTGATCCTTGTGATCATGGGTGTCGTGATATGGTTTGATTTTATGTAAAAGGTCGGTCCCGGAGGTAGGGGTGTTTTGGGGGGACCTCCGGGAGGATTTCCCAGAGGTGGGCTGCTTTTGGGGGACCTCCGGGAGGATTTTTGTAGGGTTCTTTGTTGATTTTGGGGGCAACCCTTGGTATTATACAAATTACAGATATTACATAAATTATATAAATATGATTACTACTTTAAAAGTTTTTGGGACTGGGCAAATCACGTTGCCAAAGGCCTGGAGAAAACAATACAAAACTGACCATTTTGTGGCTCAGGATACTCCGCAAGGACTATTGATCAAACCTTTGGTTGATGTGTTTTATTACGAAGATGGTGACGATCATTTTGGACTCAGCTTCCCTTTGGGAATCGATGCAAAAGAACTAGCTCGTAACCTAGAGAAAGCTAATGGAGAAGTATAAAAAAATCTTGAGAAAGTTGCCTAAGGCATTGAGGCTTAGGGTGATCAAAGCTTTGTATAAAATTGGTGACAATGATTTAAAAGGCCTTGATGTTGTTTTGTTGAGTGGAAAGCATGAGTTTTATCGATGTAGAGTCGGAAAAATTCGAATTCTTTTCCAAAAACAACCTTCTGGGAATGTGGTGATGGATATAGGCTTTCGTGGAGATGTTTATAAGTAGGTGTTTTTTGTGCTCGCCTATGCGGCGAGCTTTTTGTCACAGGATCGTTTCACTTCCTGTGACTGTTGGTAGCCCCAAGGGGAATCGAACCCCTGTTTCCGCCGTGAGAGGGCGATGTCCTAACCGCTAGACGATGGGGCCTGGTTTTTAAAGTTCTTTTTGCGCTTGTTTGCGCTTCTTTGTAACGCGAGGGGGATTTTATCGGAAAAATGCGGTTTTATCAAGTTAACTCCGGAGTTGAATTTTCTAACCTGGGGATTTTTCGACTCCGGAGTCGAATATGGGGTGAACTAAGGATTTGCACTCCCCTGCCAAGAGTGCTAGACTTTCTCGGCAAAACAGGGTAGACTTTACCTGATAGCTTCAAAAATTATGGCTGAAGATTTATACAAAATATTGGGAGTGCCGAAAGCGGCAACAGACAAAGATATCAAAACTGCGTATCGTAAACTCGCGTTGAAATATCATCCTGACAAAAACAAGGGTGATAAGGAGGCGGAGAAGAAATTCGGAGAAATAAATTCGGCGTATGAGGTTTTGTCAGACAATAAGAAACGGCAGCAGTACGACCAATTTGGGTCAATGCCGGGACAAGGCGGGGCCGGTGGATTTCCGGGCGGAGCTGGAGGGTTTCCAGGAGGTGGCGGATTTAATTTTCAGGGAGATATGGGAGGATTTGCAGATATATTTGAATCGTTTTTTGGTGGTGGAGGGGGCGGCGGCAGATCTGGCGGAAGACGCAAATCTGCAGCTATGACTGGAAATGATATTGAGGCTGTTGTGAGTTTGAGTTTTGAGGAAGCGGCTTTTGGTGTGGAGAAAGAGCTTGAAATCACCAAACCGGGCAAATGTGAGCATTGTGATGGGAAAGGCGCTGAGCCTGACACCCCTATCGTCAGCTGTAATGACTGTGGGGGCACCGGAGAAATTCGTGACGTTAGAAATACTATTCTGGGGCAGATGGTAACTTCTAGAGCTTGTGGTGAGTGTGGAGGCACCGGGAAAGTTCCTGAGAAAAAATGTACTAAATGTCACGGGACAACTAGAGTCCGTGTGAAAGAACGAGTTAAGGTGCGAGTTCCAGCTGGTGTTGATAATGGCACCGTGATTAGAATCGCTGGAAAAGGAGAAGCTGGTGTAAAAGGAGGCACATATGGAGACATGTATGTGCATATTGAGGTGAAGAGAAGTGAATTATATTCTAGGAGAGGGATTGATGTTTTCAGTGAGCACAACATCCGTTTGTCTCAAGCGGTTTTGGGTGATGAAATCGACATCCCTACTATCCACGGAAACGTTAAATTAAAAATACCTTCAGGTACCCAAAGTGGGACTGTGTTCAAATTGGCCAAGAAAGGAATTCGTCGTGAAGCTGGCGCAAGCCATGAGGGCGCTGGAACTGGCGATCAATATGTGAAAGCTTTGGTTATGATCCCTACTAAACTTTCGAAAGATGAGAAGAAATTGTTTGAGGAGTTGAAGGGGTTGGAGTAATTGAAAAGTTTGCAAAATTTGACACTTTCTATTACATTTAGTTTGGTATACTTATTCCTATTCCTACCTCTAAAATATGGACTTAAAATTAAGCTGGGACTTATTCATATTAGTTTTCTTCGTAATTATTTCTTCGTATAGCCTGATTATTGGTAAAAACAATACGATTAAAGTGCTTTTGGGATCGTATGTGGCTTTGGTTGCGGCTGATGCTATTGGTGGATTAGTAAGTCATTATTTTATGGGGACACAGATGTTTGTGGCTGTGGCAAGGGAGGCGCAGATGCCTGGCGATGAAGAGGCAGTTATATTTTTGAAGGTTTTGGTTTTTGTTCTTATGGTGATTTTGTTTGCTGTGAGAGGAGCTTTTGTCGTGGATACTCATCGTGGGAATAGTGTTGCGAGTTTTATGCTGCATCTTGTTTATTCGGTTTTGAGTGCTGGTTTGATTATCAGTACTATTCTTGTTTTGATCTCTGGAGTATCTGTTATTGGGGGTGGTGGTACGGTTAGCGAGGCTTTGACTTCACTTACGGATCAATCTTTCTTGGTGAAGAATATGGTTTATTATCACAAGGTTTGGTTTGCTGCTCCTGCGCTAGTGTTTTTGCTACATAGTTTTGTTGGAGATAGATTGGAGTCGTAGATTTGTAGCGATTTGAGATAGGTGGCTAGGTTGGCTTGGAAGCGTTTTTGTGGTATAATTATCTAATGGATAAAGAATCTCAAACATTACATGCGCTACCTGATAGACTCGATGATATCTCTGAAGGCATGCTGGCCAAAAATGAACCTCCTCAGGAAGGTGCGGTTTATTATGATTCAAGTTCTGGGCAGTATTTGAGGCTGGAAGCCCATTTGAAACAAGGTAGTAGGCAGAATATGGAGCATAGTTATATGTGGACAGCTTTTGATATAAATGGGACTTATGATAAAAAACGGCAGGATGCTCCTAATTTGATTGGATTTTCTACTGATAAAGTGCCGAAAAAGATGCATAAGATTAAGGAAGGAACTTTGAATTTGCCTTCTTATGGGGAGTTGGCTGGGGAGGAAGATGAAGTTGCTGCGACGGATGCTGTCGACGATGCTGTTGATGATGTGAGGAAGGATGTGGGTGTTGGCAAACTGAATGTGACTGAATTTAAGCCTAGGACTCTTTTGGGACAAATTGCGCCTAATTTATCTAGAAGGCTTGCTACTATTATTAGATTGATTAAAGAAAAAGGAAAGAAGTAGTTTTTTATGTTGCTGGATGAGAGAGGTTGGGTTGGGTTGGGCTGGGCTGGGTTGGGCTGGGTTGACTTTTCGAGCTGGTTGTTTTGTTGTACTTCGAGTTTTAGGGTTTACAAATTAGTTTATTTTGGTAGAATGTTCTCTCGTAAATTTACTCTAAGATTGTTTAAAAATGAGAGAAATACCCGATATAGAAAATTTAAACTATGGCCTGACTGACCCCAAAGATCAGGTTCCTGAGCCTACACCAGCATATCTTGAAATGTGTGAGAATGATCCAGAAATGTCTGGGATCGCTTTTTCTTGTGAATGGATCAAGATAATGATGACTAAGATTACCGCTACCAACACCATTATGCTTCGATCTTTGGGTGCGCATTTTGAAAAATTGTGTTTTGCCCCTCCTAAAAAAGTTTTTGAATATCTTGGTATTGATATTGGGACTCATCACCAGCATTCGTATGCGCAAAGAATAGATACTTTGCACAGTATTTTGCAGTACGCGCCTCTTTTGAATGGAGATTATGATGCTGATGTTGTGAAGTCGTTGTTGCATTTTAGAATATCTAAAATTTTAATGAAAATATCTATAATTATTGGAAAAATGGTGTCTGGAGAGGAGGATTCTTTCTCAAGTGAGAATTTAGTAAAATTGGTTTCTGATGTTACGGCTTTAATGGATATCAAAACTGAAGATATAGCTAATGCTATTGGCCTTACAGATGAGGATTCGTTGAGTAGAATTCAAACTTCTTTGCATGATTTGCGTAATAATTTTGCTCCACTGCTAGAGCATGCTAGGAATTTGAATGATGGAGAAGAACCTGCAATGGAACCATTTTTTAGACGAGGACTGTCTCAACCTAAAAATCTTGAATTAATAAAATATGCAGCTCATTTATATGGGGAAACCCTTGCGCCTTCTGCACCATCACCGCATCAAGCTGTTGGGCTTGTGTCTAGTGCACTTAAATCTTGCTCTAAGATGGCTGAGGATCATGACCTTGTTCCCGGGAAAGACTTTGAGATTGAGTTTGAGATAAAAGAAGGTGTTACTAATGGACACACTGTTATCGCAAATCGGACAAGATTCCTAGAGGTTGTGAAGAATTTTTTTAGAAATGCTATAGATTCAACAAAACCTGGCCATAAATGTAAATTTAAAGTTGTTGTTGAAATTACTGGTGTTGGAGATACCTGTATCAAGATTATTGATAACGGCACTGGACTCAGTCCCCAAGTATTGACCCGATTGTTCCACGAACAGCTTTCAATTATTCCTGAGGGTACAGATGGGAAATATTTTGGTGGAGAGGGAGTGGGACTGTTGGGGTCTGCTGTTTTTGTAAGAGACATGGGGGGAAGTATCCCGGTTTATAGAACTCATTCGAAAGAGCCTGGGTATGATGGTGCTGAATTTTGGATTCATTTACCTACGGCGTTCGATACTGCAAAAACCCCTTGCTAAATTCAGGTTAGGCACTTAAAATACGGGTCGAAATTTGTTATTGTAAGAGTCCTTATATTTCGGGTCACTAGCTCAGTTGGTAGAGCGGCAGCCTTTTAAGCTGATGGTCCCGGGTTCGAATCCCGGGTGACCCACCATTTTAGTGCTGAGCCTATTTTATATATAACATTATCGGGTTGTATTCACGGGCTTTCTTTTCTTTGCCGTTTACATCACGATAGTTGTCGTAATTTCCTGTGTCTAAAAGGATTGCGTTTTGTAATTTCAATTCTTTCAGAAATTCGAAGAATTTGAGATTGTCTATTGGTTTTGAGCTTTCAACAAAACCAAATTGTCCGTTATTAAATTGAACAAAAGCTCTTTTGTACCATGGTGTCCCTCTCAGAGACATCTTCATGGCTTTGCCATTATTTATGACCATTGGGCCCTGCATTACTGATAATTTATTGTATTGAACTGCTTCTGCAAATGCACCTATGCCCTCTCCTCTTCCATTTATAGTACCTTCTCCGCCTCCAAGCGTTTTCTTGGAGATAGATTCAATATGCTGAATACTCGTGTTACCTTGCGCACCTATAATGATAACTCCATCATGAGAAGGATGCAGGTTTGGATTGATTGCTTCACCGTTGACAGCCATAAGGTCTGTTGGAGTTTTTTTGTCCTTTTTGACCATTCCCGCTGTTACTTCGAGCAATACGTTTGGGATCTTATTCATTGGCGAATCTTCGCGCTTACCAGTTTTAGAATAATTAATACCAATTCCTTTCCCAGGTGCGGTTATTGAAACAAAAACTTCATCACCATCATCGAAATATTTCTCGTATTTGAGGCCATTCTTTTCTTCTATTCTTTTTTCAAATTTTGACGTATCCACATTGTCAATTTCACTAAAATAAGCCAACGCCCGTTTTGCCAAATATGCAGGGCTTCTGTCTGCGATTTTGCTGCTTTTGTCAGTGAGCTCTTCTTTACCAATTTTAAAATCTTTTATGGGAAGTTCTTTGTCTGGCACTATTTCTGTTGAATAACCGAGGCGTTTTCTTCCTTCGTCAAACGCTCCTAAAAATATGGGGCTGAGACTCTCAAGAAAATGTCTGTTTCTGCGTGAATTACTTAATTTTTTACAGTCTATTAATTTTTCCGCAGCTAGCTTAAGCTCTGCCTCTATTTCATCTTCGAATCCAGACCTGTAACTATGCTGAAATTTTATCCTTTCGGCAATCTCCATGTATAGCCCTTTTTTGCTAACTATCGTCTCGTCATCCATGCTAGCGATCCTGGGCATCAGCAACTTAATTGATTCTATATCGTAGTATTCTACGTCATGTAAAATTTGTAAAATTTTGAAAGCTTCATCCCAGGTAGAGGCTGTGGAAAAATAAATTTCGTGTAATCCATCTGTAAAGTATTCGGTTGTTTTTTTATATTTTTTTGCTATTTCGACTATATCTGACCCTGGCAATAAACCATGACAATCAACTAAGAAATCTAGAAAACTTGAAAAATCTGAATAACCCAAAGCTTCTTTTGCCTTTAAGATTTCTTCTAATTTAAAATTATCAAATAAAACTTCATAATCTGAGGCAACCTTCATAAGCTTCTGCGCGTCGTTATCTGACATATGCGTTAGGTTTATGTACCTCAAGACCTGAAAACTACATAATTTATCGTAAATCTCTGGAGTTAATTCCATAATATTGACGTGCTTTTCTCTAATAAAAAATGCTAAATCCTTCCCGCTTTTACGGTCTGGCACACCTAATTCTACTAAATGTAGAAATTGTGCTTCTGTCGTTGCTGCAGACAAAAGATCATGCTGATGCACTCGTAGGGAGTACTTGTTTTTTTCTGCAACATAATCAAGCTTTCGTACAAAGGACCTTGGATCTTTTATCTGAAGTCCTTGGTTTACAGCTACTGCTAAACAAGATAAAACTGGAATTGGGTTTGAACGAATCGAGTTTGCAATTGTAGTTAACTCGTCTTTCTTAAAATGCTTCTTTAAGCTCTTGCAAGTATAACTCATGCCCTGCCAATCCTCGAAAGACCTTTCCTCATTTGATGCTACAATTTTCATTGCGCTTTTTGTGCCAATTGCCCCTGCTATTTCATTTAATTTCGTGACTTGTTTTTTCTTATTTTCTGTTGTGGTTTCCTTTTTCTCGTAATGTGATTCGAATCTCTTAAGAATCTCGGCCCAATGGTAATTTTCGCCTCCCATTACAAATGTGGACGTATCATTTAGGTTTATTTTTAATTCTTTGAACTCAGGGTTTTTATCAAGAAATTCTGTCACAAACTTAAGCCGTTCTGGAGCAGCTTCCTCGTCCGTGATTGATTCGAGAAGTCCGTCTAGCTCATCAAGTGTGACTTCTACCAACCCCTGCAAAGCAACATCGTCCTGGAGCTCGTTGTCTTTGAGCTTTGAGGCAGCTCTTTCCAAGATTCCCTCTAGGTGATCTTCAAAAACTTTTTTTGCGTCATTCGCCACTGGGTCACCTAAATATGCCCCTAAAGTCTGGGAGATGTTTTGTGTTTTTGCAGCAATCTGTTCTTCGTATTCAACTGAGACATTCATTTCTTCGCCATTAGCCAGCTCGTTCAGCTGGTCTGTTTCGTCGATTTTCGCTACTAACTGTTCTGCTTTTTCCAAGTGCCCCATGTTTATAAATTTTTTAGTAAATCGTCGGCCTGATCACTTTCATTCACCTCTACGAAAGACTTATATTCTTTAAAGAATTTCTTAAATGCCGTCTCTTCTTCAGATAGCTCGGCTAATTTCTGCTTTAATATTTCTTCTTTATTGGATTTTTTTTGCTCTTTGAGTTTTTTGTAGTCATCTAAAAATTTGGATAAAATCTTGTATGTATTACCAATCTGCTCTTTATTCATTTCATTAATTTGAGCTTCTATTTTCTCTATGGATTTTTTTTGGAACGCTGGGAGGGTTTTTAGTTCTGCCAATAATTCCTTTAATTTATTTAGCACATTTTTGAGTTATATTTCCCTTTAGCCTCTCCTGTCGCGAGCGGCTTTTTTTCTGTGGTAATTTGGATCTGTAATATCGAGGACTTGGCGTTTTCCAAAATGGCTGAATGAGCCTTTTTTCTTCTTTTTCGGTTTTTTTGTACGCCAATTTGTTGGATTCTTTTGCCAATCGAATTTTTCACCTTGGACAGCTTCCATTTTAGCTTTGGGAGCTTCTTTTTGCTTGTGATCTCCCGAAAAAGATTCTTTTATTGCCACAAGAGTGTTTCTTCCTAGTTTTCCATCAACTACAAGATTGGAAAAGGATTGAAATGCTTTTATTGCAGCTTTTGTTTTAGGCCCCATTATTCCATCGATTCCTCCTGGATCCAATGTTTCGTCCCCAAGTTTTATTGCAAGACCTTTTAGCAATTCTTGTGCGTCTTGGACGTCTTCTCTTCTTTGCTTCACATAACTAATTTTGTTTCCAATCCTGTTGCCTAAACGATCCAGAGCAACCTGTTCAGCTAATAGATTGCGGCCAGCTTTCAACTCTCCTTCAGAATTTTCTGCTGGTTTTTCTGCCTGAAAAAGTTTTGCAGCACCTTTGAAAGCATCTAAAAATCCCATATTTGTATTGTTATTTTTGTTTACGTTTTATGGTTTATTATAACATTTCTTTGGGGTTTTGGCAACCTACCGGTGATGGTGTATAATTCCCTCACTATGTGGATTTTTCACTCATTATTGTCGGCTTTGGCTCATTCTTTTCAGCTTAGTGTTGGGAAGAGATTGGTTGTGAAATTTAGTTCGTGGTTTGTAGCCTGGACGATGCATGTTGTGATGTTGGTGTTGTTTTTGATTTTTGGATATTTTACTTATCAAGGTGTGCCGTGGGAAAATGTTAGTTTTTCTGTGGCGATGGCTGTGGCTGTCGTGCCTTATATTTTTGGGTCGGTTGTTATTATTGAGTCGACTAAGCGGTGCGATCTTTCGATTGTTGCGCCGATTGTGGCGCTGACTCCTATATTTATTGTTGTTATCGAATATTTTTGGTTGGGGGCTGTGCCCGGGCCTTATGGTTTTTTGGGAATCGGGATGGTGGTTCTTGGCGGATATATTTTGAATTTATCGAAGGCTAAGGGTGGAAAGATTTTTGAACCAATTTTGTCTGTGTTTCGACGTGGGCAGGGGTTGTTTGCTTTGACTGGAGCGTTTTTGTTTGCGTTTAGTGCTACTGGATGCAAAGTCGCATTGCAGTATTCTGATGCCTATTCTTTTGCGACTGCGGTTTATGTTTTGTCGTTTTTTGCGATTAGTTTGGTCTTTGGAATATTACTGTCGTTTAGGGTTGTGAAGTTTCCGAAGTTTACTTTGAAGGATTCTGGATGGTTGGGGCTACATGGTGTTTTGTTATCTATCAATGGGCTAGCTAATCAACTTGCGTTTGCGTTGGCGGCTTATGCTTCGTATGTAATTTCTTTGAAGCGGATGTCGGCGTTGTTTGGAGTTGTGTTGGGAGTTTTGTTCTTCAAAGAGAAAGGTTTGTCTGAGAGAATGACTGGAGCTGTGGTGATGGTTGCTGGGGTTGTTGTGTTGGCGGTTTTTGGGTAAAGGTGACGGCAGACCAACGGATTTAAGAAAAATTTAAGTTTTATTTAAGGTGGATTTCAGCTTTTTGTAAGGTCCAGGTGATATGGTCCTGGGTGCTTTTTTGCGCAAGAAGGCACAAATATTTTAACCTCAAATTTTTATGAAAAAGTTTTTGTGCAGTTTGGTTGCGGGAGTGTTGATTTTCGGTTCGTGGAGCGGGTGGTCTAGCGATGGACTGGATGTGGCGTGGGCCACTTCGGTCGGAGATGTTGTGATAAATGAAGTTGCTTGGGCAGGTACTGTGGATAATTCGAATGATGAATGGATTGAGCTTTATAATGCGAGTTCTTCTGCTGTTGATTTGAGTGGATGGTTTGTTGAGGACGATTATGCTTCGCAGTATTTGATTGAGGGCGGTGTGATTCCGGCTCATGGGTATTTCTTGATTGAGGATTCTGAGAGTGCTGTTTCGAATGTTTTGGCGGATGCTTTGGTTGGGCTTTCTTTAGCAAATAGTGGAGACACCTTGGTTTTGAAAGATTCGGCTGGAAGCGTCGTGGATACTGTGAATTCTGGTGGTGGAGCTTGGTATGCTGGAGATGGTACGTCTAAGGCTTCTATGGAGAGAATTGACCCGACTGCTGTTGTGGATAGTAGTGATAATTTTGCGTCGGCAACACTTGGTAATGGGTCTGTGGGCTCAAACGGCAGCGCCATTCTTGGGACTCCTGGTAGTCAAAATAGTGTGTATCAAGGGTCTTCTTCGTCCCCTACTGTTGCTTTCGATTTGTCGGATGAAAATCCTTTGCCTGGGGAAGTTTTGACTGCGACTGTTATTGTGAGTAATGTTTCGGATCTTTTCGCTTATGGTTTTGACATTGTTTATGATCCGTTGGTTTTTGAGTATGTTTCTTCTTCGGAGGAAGTGTTTTTGAATTCTGGAGGTTCTATTTCTACTGCGTTTAATTCTGCATTAGAAAATGGGCAAGCTGGGACTGTGATTATTGGAAATGCTAGATTGGGAGCTTCAAGCGGAGCTTCTGGAAGTGGAAACTTATTCACGCTTACTTTCAATGTAGTTGGCAGTGAAGGAGATGTGGCTGATTTGGTTTTTGGCGGTGGCAGCTTCTTGGCTGACACATCATCTGATATTTTGGTGAATTTTTCTTCAAGCTCTTTGAGCGTGAGCTCGAATTCTGTTGGAGGAGTTTCTGGTTTCGCTGTTACAGAGGGGGTTAATGCGTATGCTCTGGATTTGAGTTGGGAAGCGCCTTTAGAGGGAGCGGATAGTTATATAGTTGAAAGGCAGAAAGCGGATGGGTCTTTTGTTCAAATTGGGACTAGTACGGAGATAACTTTTATGGATAATGATGATTTGAATTTTGGCGGGGGAATTGTGCCTGGAGTGTCTTACGTTTATAGAGTTAGAGCTGTAAAGAATGGTATCCAAAGTGCAGCTGCTGAGATAAATGGTTTGGAGAGCAGAGGGCTTGTAGGAGACAATAATCGGTCGGGGCGAGTTGATGGTAGAGATATAGAGGCATTGGCGAGATTGTATGGAACTGGGATAGATGATGGAGATTTTGATACTTTGGTGGACACAACTTTTGATGGTTTGATTGATGGAAGTGACCTTATAGATATTGGTGCGAATTTCGGATTAACTTATTCTATGTAAGTGTCTTGTGGGGCCCGCTTCTAGCGGGCCTCTTGTGTTCTTTAAATCAAATAATTATGGAATCTATTGTGAATTTTTGGGAAGAGGATGCTGACGAGAGCGCCGAGGTTTTAGAAGAAGGCTTGATGTCGGAAATTGGGATTGGATGGGAGTTTTTGAATCATGATATTTTGAAGATTTTTGTGACGGCCAAAGGTATGCAAACTCCCGTGCTTGGCACGGCGTTTCATTTGGATTTTGATGGGGAGGCGTTGGCGTTTTTGAGATATGACCCTGGAGAGTTTTTGGAGAGAGGCGGTGATCCTTTTTATTTGGTTCATAGCAAGAAAGATCATCTTGGGTTTGAGCTTGGGGAACTTATTTTTGGCGAAACGTTGCGGAGAGAGGATGATTTCCCTGTTGGGGATGGAGTTGTTGTGAATTTCTATTTCCAAGAAGTTAGTCCAGATGATGAGATGACTTATAAATTTGAATTTGATAAAGGTGTCGTCTCGACTCTGGATACTGTGAGGCAAGATTTGGATCATGTGAGTTTTGTTGATGGGGAGTTTAGTCGTGGGATGATTTTTGAGGAGATTGGTGTCGATGCTGCTGGGAGTGATGCGGGGAAATTTGGCGCAAGTGTGTTGGAAGCTGTGCCTTCCGGATCTTATAGTTATGTGTGGTTTGTCATGGGGATTGCGTTGCTTTTTGGAGGCAGCGGGTTTTATTTAATCAAATCGAGGTTTTGGGAAAAATTTGATCTTTTTAAAAAGAGGGACTAGAATTGGCGCCATATGGGCCTTATTTCTGAAATATCAAAAAAGAGAAAAACTAAATTGTTCAAGGAAATGGCAAGAAAGTTTTGGCATGTGGTTACCATGCTTTTTATTATATTTGGATACTTTTTTTTGGTGGAAACTTATTCGAAAGAGGTTGGACTTTTTGCAGTCTATGGGCTGCTTTTGGCTTTTATGCTGTTCGAGGGAATTCGGCTGAGTTATGTGCCTTATATAACAAAACTTGTTGGGATTTTGCTGCGAAAACATGAATATGAAAAACCGAGCAGTCCTATTAATTTCTTGGCTGCGTTTATTATTGTTTTTTCTTTGGTGGAGCCGATTGTGGCTTTGGCAGCGATGTTGATGTTGGTTTTTGGGGACATGATGGCTGCGGTTATTGGAGTCCTTTTTGGGGAGACCAAACTGTTTGGAAAAAAGACTTATGTTGGGACGTTGGCGGGATTGGCTGCAAATCTGATTGTTGGGTTTGTTGTTTTGGCGGATCGGCCTGTGCTTTTTATTGCTATGGCGATTGTTGCGACAGCGGTTGAGCTGTTTACCAACAAATTGGATGACAATTTAACTATACCTCTTACTACTGCCTTTGTTGGGCAAATAATTTTTTAACTTTATATTGTATGTCTTTGTACGAAAACACTTTGGCGCAGATGAAAAAAGCTGCGGACACTATGAGTTTGGATCCGGAACTATATGCTGTTTTGGAAGAACCTATGAGAATTGTGGAAGTTCATATTCCTGTGAGAATGGATGATGGGTCGTTGAAAGTTTTTACTGGATATCGATCTCAACACAACAATTTTGCTGGGCCTTTTAAAGGTGGAATCAGATATCATCAGCAAGTCGATCTTGGGGAGGTGAAGGCGTTATCTGCATGGATGACGATGAAAACTGGCGTAGTGGGAATCCCTATGGGAGGAGGAAAAGGTGGAATTATTGTGAATCCTAAGGAACTTTCTGAGGGTGAACTCGAGAGATTGTCGCGCGGATATGCACGATTGATCGCGCCTGTGATTGGAGACCAAGTCGACGTACCAGCGCCTGATGTAAATACAACTGGCCAAATCATGTCTTGGATCAAAGATGAATATTCAAAATTTGTTGGCAAAGAAACTCCTGGAGTAATTACGGGGAAGCCTCTTGAGGATGGCGGAAGTTTGGGGAGGAACACTGCGACTGCTCAGGGTGGGATGTATGTTTTGGACAAACTTGCTGAAGAGAAAGGAATCGATCCTGCGTCTGCTAGTGTTGTGATTCAGGGTTTTGGAAATGCCGGACATTTCATGGCAAAAATGCTTCGTGAAAAAGGCTACGCAGTAAAAGGATTGGCTGATAGTCGCGGATGCATTGTGAGTGATAGTGGATTCGAGCCGGATGAGGTTTTGGAAATTAAGAAGGCTGAAGGTTCTGTTGTGAATGTTGAGGGGAAACCTGGGTATGAAGATGTTAGGACATGTTCGAGTGGTGAGTTTGTTGAGATGGAATGCGATATTTTGGTTTTGGCTGCTCTTGAGAATCAAATCACTGGGGAGAATGCAGAAAACGTAAAAGCGAAATATATCATTGAGCTGGCGAATGGACCTATTAATCCAGAAGGAGACGCTATTTTGCAGGAAAAAGGTGTACTAGTTGTTCCTGATATTTTGGCTAACGCTGGCGGCGTGACTGTGAGTTATTTCGAATGGCATCAGAATGTAAATGATGAGAAATGGACTGCTGAGGAGGTCGATGAAAAGCTGACAAAAATAATGTACGACTCATATGTAAAAGTCGCTGAGAATCGGGACAAATATTCTTGTACAATGAGAATAGCCGCATTCATTACTGCGATGCAGAGATTGGATACTCTTTGGAAAGAAGGGAAAAAGATTTAGGCCTGATCCTCTAACTTTTTGAGTATCTTCTCAGGATTTTCGTTCATCTTGGCGATACGTTCTTCACGTTCCCTTTTCTTTTGTATTGCGAGGCGTTTTTTGGGATCTATGGGGTCGCCTTTGCAAAAGACTGGCTTGCCGCGTTTTCCTACTGGATTAAATTCTGAGGGGTCGCGCATGGTTTAATTCTTCAATTTTTTATTAATTTAACATAAGAACTCTTTTACCGCTACCGCACTTGATTGAAACTAAAATATCATTTTTCTATACTGCAACTATTGGTTTTAAGGGCTTTTAATCCTCTCATTTATGAAATACGTTTATGCATTCGACGAAGGTTCCAAAGAAATGAAGGACCTTCTCGGTGGGAAAGGTGCTAATCTTGCTGAAATGACTAAGATTGGTATTCCTGTGCCGCCTGGTTTTACTATCACGACTGAAGTTTGTGCGCAATTTGCTGCAGACAAGACTTATCCTCACGGGTTTGCGGAACAGTTGGGTGAGCAGATCGCTGCTTTGGAAGAAAGTGTTGGAAAAAAGTTTGGGGATGATCACGAACCTCTTTTGGTGAGTGTTCGAAGTGGGGCAAAAGTTTCTATGCCGGGGATGATGGACACTGTTTTGAACCTGGGGTTGAATGACGATACTGTGAAAGCTATTGCTGAGAAAACTGGGAATGCGCGTTTTGCTTATGATTGTTATCGACGATTTATACAGATGTTTGGAGACGTTGTGATGGAAGTTTCTCATGATAAATTTGAAGATGCGTTGACTGCTATGAAGAAAGATCGTGGGGTTGAAAACGACACTGATCTGAATGCGGATGATTTGAAGGAGTTGGTTGATCAATTTAAAGCTATTATTCGTGAGGAGAAGGGACGAAGTTTCCCTGTGAATCCTCTTGAGCAGTTGAAGTTTTCGATAGAAGCTGTTTTTGGGTCTTGGGGCAATAAACGTGCTGTGACTTATAGGAAATTGAATGGGATTGTTGGGTTGCCTGGAACTGCGGTTAATGTACAGGCTATGGTTTTTGGGAATATGGGCGAAGAGAGTGGGACTGGGGTAGCGTTTACTCGTGATCCTGGGACTGGTGAGAAAAAATTCTTTGGAGAATATCTGATGAATGCGCAAGGTGAGGATGTTGTAGCTGGAACCCGAACTCCGAGATCGATTGATGAGCTGAAGGCGGAACGTCCGAAGATGTACGATGAACTTTTTGCAGCACAAGAAAAACTTGAAAACCATTACAGAGATATGCAGGATATTGAATTTACTATTGAAGATGGAGTTCTGTATTTGTTGCAAACTCGAAACGGCAAGCGAACAGCTCAAGCTGCTGTAAGGATTGCTGTTGAAATGGAGAAAGAGGGTCTGATTTCGAAAAATGAGGCGATTATGAGAGTTGATGCCAATTCTATTAATCAATTATTGCATAAACAGGTCTCTGGCAAAGCTGAGAAAACAGTTGTTGTGAAAGGGTTACCTGCGTCGCCTGGAGCGGCATGTGGGCGCGTTGTGTTCACTGCTGATGATGCCCAGGAATGGTCAGTTGATCGTGGTGAAAAAGTCATTTTGGTACGTAAGGAGACGAGCCCTGAGGATATACACGGAATGCATGCTGCGGAGGGGATTTTGACTTCATGTGGAGGAATGACTTCGCATGCGGCTGTTGTGTGTCGTGGAATGGGTAAATGTTGTGTGGCTGGGGCTGCTGGCATTATGGTCAACGTTTCTGCCAAAAAAGTTATGATCGACGACACGGTCATTGAGGAAGGAGAAGTTATTACTTTGAATGGAACTACCGGTGAAGTTTATCTTGGAGAAGTCGATATGGTCGAGCCAAAAATGACTGGAGAGTTTGGGACTTTGATGGAATGGGCTGATGAAGTTCGTGTCATGGGGGTTCGTACAAATGCTGATACGCCTGAGGACAATAAAGTTGCTATCAAATTTGGAGCAGAAGGGATTGGACTTTGTAGAACTGAACATATGTTCTTTGATGAAGAAAGAATCCACCATGTTCGTCGTATGATTTTGGCAAAAGATGAGGCCGGTCGACGTGAAGCTTTGAAGCCGATTCTTGGATATCAAAGAGATGATTTTGTTGGGATTTTTACTGTGATGGAGGAACGGCCTTGTACTATTCGGCTGCTTGATCCACCTTTACATGAGTTTATGCCTGAGGCTTCAAACAAAGCTGCTATCGATCGATTGGCTGGCGAGTTGGAAGTTTCTGAAGAGCAATTGATGAACAAGATTTCTTCTTTGCACGAAATGAATCCGATGCTTGGACATCGTGGTTGTAGGCTTGCTATTACTTATCCTGAAATTTATGAAATGCAGGTAACTGCGATTTGTGAAGCTGGAATTGCTGTGACTGACAAATTGGGGAAACCTGTGAATGTTGAGATCGAAATCCCTCTTGTTGGTATGGCTGAAGAGCTTCGTGAATTGCGCGAAGTTGTTGCGGGTGTGATCAAAGGATTTGGAGATAAAATTAATTTCAACTACAAGATCGGGACAATGATTGAATTGCCGCGAGCTTGTTTGACCGCTGATAAGATTGCTAAGCATGCTGACTTTATGTCCTTTGGTACAAACGACCTTACTCAAACGACTTATGGTATTTCTCGTGATGATGTTGGGAAATTTGTACCTGAGTATGTAGATAAAGGTGTGTTATCTCAGGATCCTATGCAGGGCATTGATAAAGACGGTGTTGGGAAGCTTATGAAAATGTGTATTGATTTAGCGAAAGGTGAAAAAAGTGATATGGAGATTGGAATCTGCGGAGAACAAGGAGGTGACCCTGAATCAGTATGGTACTGCAAAGAACTTGGGCTGGATTATGTGAGTTGTAGTCCGTATAGAGTTCCTGTGGCCAGATTGGCGGCAGCGCAGGCTGAAGTGAAAGAGGGATCCCGGGATTGATTTTTCGTGACCTGTTGTTTTTTTGATCCCGGGGTTATCCCGGGGTTGATTTTTTGGCTACTGTATTCATTTTTTGTTACTCTTTTAAAATTACTGTTTTGTTATCTGTTAAATTTGATCCCGGGATAATCCCGGGGTTAAATTTCCCAACCTGTTTCATTTTCAATCCCGGGATTGGATGCAATGTTATTCAGTAAAACCACCTCGGCTACATGTACGCCTCGGTGCTATGAGATGTCGAAATCTGGTTCTTCGATGTCAAAACCGAGTTCTTCCAATACTTTGCTTTGGATCTCTCCAACTATTCTTAGATATTCTTCAACCCTGCTTTCGTTTTTCAGTGTTATTTTTATTTCGTTACCCTCTCTGGTTGCTCCGTCATATGCGTCTGTGATCCTCTGTACCATCGTTATAATCCTGGCCTGAATTGTGTCGATTGAGATTGCTGGTGTTTCAACGCCTTCCGGTAGTTTTATTGTTACTATTCCCATATAGTGGAGGTTAGGGGTTGTCAGTTTTCCATTTTGGGATAAAAAACCTTTTGAGGAAAGGGGTTTGGCTTGTTGAAGCTGTTTTTTTGTTTCGTTGTCCTACTCGCCCCAGCTTAGCTTGTTGCGGAGCATTTTGTAGTATTTGTGGCCTTCGCGGATGAAGTAGAGGTTTCTTTTTGATTTTCGGAATTTGACGGTGTCACCATATTTGATTTCAACTACATCTTGGCCGTCTAGGGTGAGTCCGAGCATTTCTGATTCATTTCGACGTTCTGTTTCGATAATGACTGTCATTTGTCTGCTATCCGGAAGTACGATCGGCCTCATCGATAAAGATGATGGGCATATAGGACTTACTATCAAGCTTGGAACATGCGGGTGGACTATCGGTCCGCCTGCTGACAATCCGTGAGCTGTTGAGCCTGTGGGAGTTGATACAATCAGTCCGTCCGCTTTGAATTTGACGATTAGTCTTTGATTGATTTCCAATCGCATTTCGATTAGTCGTGCAAATGACCCTTGGTTAATTACCGCATCGTTGAGCGAAAGGAATGTTGAATGTTTTTTGTCGTCTCTGTAAAGAGTTGTTCTCAAGACTGTTCGTTTGTCGAGACCGCATTGGCCTTTGAAGACTTTGTTTAGAATCTCGAACATTTTGTCAGGGGTTGTCTCGGTAAGAAATCCCAAGGTCCCCATATGCACTCCTAAAATTGGGACTTTTTTTCTTGATAATCTACGTGCTGTTTTCAACAAAGTTCCATCACCTCCCATTACTATAGCCATGTCTGCTTTTGCAAGGATTTGCGCTTTTTTCAGCCCAGGTTTGTTGAAAAGTCTCGCGGAATTTTCATCCAAAATCACAGCCTTACCTTTGCGTTTCAAATATTTAATAACCTTGTCGACGATCTCTTTGTGCGGTTCGATGTCTCTTTTTGTGATAATTCCAACTTTCTTGACCAGATTGCAATCGAATAATTCGTCCATTAGGGATGGTTAAAGTGTTTTCATTGTATAGTAGAGGCTGGACTCAAGTAAAGAGGTTCAGGATTTTTTGAGCTGAATCTTCCCAAGAGAATTTTTTTGACTGGATTCTGCCTTTGTTTATTAGTTGTTCTCTGAGGTTTTCATCTTTGATTAGTTTTTCCATAGCTTCTGCGAATTCCCCAGGTTTTTCAGAGTCGCAATATAGGCCTGCCTCCCCTACTACCTCTGGCAAAGCTGAGTTGTCCGAAACAATTACTGGGCATCCTGCTTGCATCGCTTCCAACGGTGGCAGGCCGAAGCCTTCGTAGTGAGTTGGGAATACAAATGCTGTCGCTAGATTGTACAGACTGTTTATGGTCCTGTTGGTCAGGTAGCCGAGGATGTGGACGTATTTTTGGAGATAGTTTTCTCGGACCAATTTGTCTAATTCTTCGTACGACGATCCCCATCCTTTTTTGCCAACTATGATTAGGTGGTGCTCCGGATATTTCTCGTGGATCATTGCAAATGCCTGCACCAATGTTTCGTAATTTTTCCTAGGTTCTATTGTGCCCAATGAAAGAAAGAACTTTTTGGGAAGGGATGTTTTGTTGCGAAATTCCTCTAGACCTTTTTCTGTAGGATAAAAATTGCTTGAAGATGCTGGATATGCGAGAGCGATTTTCTCTTCGGGGATGTCCATGAATTCTAGGAGATCTTTTTTTGTGTGTTCTGAGATGCAGACCAGGTGGGTCGCTTTTTTTAAAGCTTTTTTTATAAATAATTTTTCGATCAATACGGCTTTTTTTAGGTGCATTTTTTTGAAAAGAATTGCGATGAGATCGTACACAATGATTATCGTTTTTGGTGCGCCTGGCTTAGTTGATTTCGGAAGCAGCGCGGGGATGATGTAGCTTGAAGGCGCGAAAAAATAATCGAGTTCGCTTTCGAGGATGTCTTTTGCAACAGTTCTGTGCCAAAAAAGCCCCCTTTGTTCTACGATGCGCATTTCGACGTTTTTGAATTCTTCGAATCCTGCGATTGCAGCATTTGTGTAGAGGATGTATTGGTTCTTTTTGTCCAACTTTAGAAGGTGGCGTGTTATGCGAAATGCGTGCCAACCTTTGCCGGCTTTGAAACCTCCTGCACTTCTTATGTCTACACCTATTTTCATGCGCTTATGATACAGGAGTAGGTGTTTTTTGTAATCTTTTTTTCTTTTATCAACTCTTTGCACTAGAATTTGCTAAATTTTTGAGTTATGCTCTTGGGTGTCCTTAACTGTAAAACATGCCTAAAGACACTTTGGTTGATAAATTATCTGGGTTGCCCACATATATGAAACTGATTGGAGTGGGATCTTTGATTACGGTTTTTAGTGTTTTTCTTCCTTGGTATCGAGATCTGGATTCTTTTAATACTGGAGATCAGTTTATTGGTTTATCTGGACCTTTGTATTTGTTGGGATTTTTGATTTTGCTTTTGGCTATTGGCTCTTTTGGTATTTTCATGATGAAATTTTTGGAGAAACCTTTGCCGAAATTGCCTTTGGAAGAATCTCATTCTCATGTTTTTGCTGGGGTCTTCTCTATGTTTTTACTTCTGATTACTAATAGTATTTATTTCCACTCTAAGTTTGGAATTAATATTACTTCTAAAGAAATTCGATTTGGAATGATTGTGGCTTTTTTCGGAGCTGCTTTTATGTTGATCGGAGGGATGATGCAGAATAAAAAACGTGAAGTTTCTTTCGAAACTGAAGGGACTTTGAACCCATTGATCGAAGTTAATACTAGAACCCAACAGAAAGTCGGAGACGTGCAAGGTGTCGAAGGGAATCAGACCGATGTTCTGGAGCGAACTACTGAAACTATCAGTGTGAATGTGAGTCAAGATTCGCATGAAGATGCTGAAAAATCTGAAAATAATAATCTATTTTAATTATGTCTGAGTCGATTGTTTTTTATTGTAAGGATTGTGAGAAGCTTGTTGAGACTGATCGTATCGGCAAGAAATATGTTTATAAGTGTAAAAAATGTGGCACAAAGAATGTGGCTTTTGGTACTGATAAAAGTATAAAAAACTTCTTTAGAATAAAAGAGGAGAAGAAAGAGGAAGAGGCTCCAAAGAAAGATGCTCCGAAAGAAGAGACTCCAAAGGAGGAGGCTCCGAAGCCTGAGGAAAAATAGATTTTAGAATTATTTAAGAAAAACTTAAGGGTTTTTTAAGCTTTTTGTAAGGTTTGAATGGTAGAGTGCTTTTATGAATTTAAACTCGCCAGAATATCCCGATCTACTGAAACACATCCATAATCCGCCTAAACAATTGTATTGGAAGGGGGATATTTCTATTTTGCAGGAGAAGATTTGTATCTCATTTGTGGGAAGCAGAAATTTCACTCCATATGGTCGTGAAGTTGTTGAAAAATTGGTTTGTGATCTTTCATTGTGTGATGTTGTGATCGTTTCTGGGCTGGCCAGAGGGATTGATTCTATTGCGCATGAGGCTGCTTTGCGCCACGGGCTAAAGACTGTTGCGGTTTTGGGAACGGGGATTGATATTGTTTATCCTGAGGAAAATGTTTCGTTGGCCGATAGGATTGTTCGCGGTGGGGGGTGTGTTTTGAGCGAATATCCTGGTGATACGCCTGTGCGTGATTTCCAATTTCCGATGAGGAATAGGATTATTGCAGGTCTGAGTTTGGGGACAGTTGTGATTGAAGCTCCTGAAAAATCTGGAGCATTGATAACTGCGAAGAGGGCTAATGAAGAAAATCGTGAAGTGTTTGCAGTGCCTGGAGATATTGATAGGGATAAGTCTGTTGGTTGTAATAAATTGTTGCAAACAATGGAAGCAAAGCCTGTTTTGTCTGGGATGGATATTGTGAGGGAGTTGTCTTTGCAACCGAGTTTGGGTCTTGTTGGCGGAGATATTCTTCCCAAAAAAGCTTTACAAGTTTTGGAAGCAATTCCAAAAACAAAACCGATAGACACCGAGAAATTGGCTAAGAATACAGGCCTGGACCTTTCTGATATTATAAAGTACCTGTCGCTTCTGGAAATCCATTTGCTAATTTATTCAACAAATAGTGGATTTTATCTAAGGAAATGATAGAATTTGGGCCATGAAAATGTTTAAATTCAGAACTCCACATATATCGAAAGAAGGCAGCATCTTTTCTTGGACTGCTTTGATTTATGGTTTCGGGGTTGGGTTACTGCTTCCGATCTTCCCAGATTTTGTCGAGGGAGTGATTGATAATGAAGCTTATGTTGGGTTCTTTTACTCTGCGATGTCTATAGCGATGATTTTGGCCGGAGTTTTCTCGACGTATTTGTTTCGACGATTTTCTAGGTTAAGTGTCGTAAATTTGTTTTTAATTTTGGGTGCTATAGTGACAATGTTCTTGGTTTTTGTGACTGAGTTTTATGAACTTTTCGGACTTTCTTTTATCAAAGTTTTTGCTGGACTCTTTGTCACCATGTCTCTTTCTTTGATGGTTCATGATTTCACGGCTTCTAGGAATTTGGGAAAGACCGAAGGAGTTTTCTTTTTGTTTAATAATATTGGTTGGTTTATTGGACCTTTTATTGGTGGAACCATGGCTAGATATATTGGGTATGAGCCGGTGTTCGCTTTAGCTGGTTTTACCTACCTGGTATCTCTTGTGTATTTGGCTCATCAGAAGCTTATAAAAAATCATGCTGCCCTGAATGTTCCTAAAAAAAGTCATGTTAAGCATCATAGCTGGGAGAGGTTCAAAGAGTTTTTCACAAGTCCTGCCTTGATTGGATCTTATTTAGTGGCTACTGGATTGATGTTATGGTCTTCTTTTAAAGTAGTGTTTGTCCCTCTTTTTATTATAAATATGGGCTATGCCAGCGATACTGCAGGTTTGGTCATTTCGCTTTCTATAATCCCTTTTCTTTTGTTTGAGGTCCCTGTTGGGAAATATTCTGACAAGCATGGACTCAAAAAACCTATCGCTTTGGGGTTCTTTATCGTTGGATTCTTCTTGCTTGGGGTAATGCTCTCTCCGTACTTCTTCCTTGATGTGTTGTTCTTGATATTGGCGAATATTGGAGCTTCTTTTATCGAACCTCTTCACGATGTCTATTTCTTCAGAAATGTCACAAAGAAAACTGAAGAAGATTATTATGGGATTTTCATCACTGCGGATCCTGTTGCCAAATTTATTGGACCAGCAATAATTTCAGTATCTTTGTTGCTGTTGCCTTTTGATTGGGTGTTTGCGGTATTTGGAGCTATTTTCTTTGTAGCAGCAGCCTTCTCGTTGAAGATCAAACATTAATCCGTTGAGACATTAATCACTCTTTGGATTTCCTGCATTGTTGTGTGGCCTTTTGCGACTTTGATGAGGCCGTCTTCTTTCATTAGAAGCATTCCTTTTTTCCTAGCTGTTTCTAAGATTTTACTGACTGAAGATTTTTGGAGAATTAATTCTTTCATTTCATCGTCAATTGTTACTATCTCTGCGATAACTGTTCTCCCGAGATATCCTGTTTGGCTGCAGGCGTCACACCCGACAGCTTCTGCAACTTCTGTTGGTGTTGCCGGAACTTTATTTGGAGAATGTTTTTTCAATTCTTCGAATGTATCTTCGAATTCTTTTTTTTCTTGTTCTGTGATCGGGCGTTTTTTCCCGCATTTGTCGCAGACTTTTCGAGCCAGTCGTTGCGCTATCAATGTATCCAATGATGGAGCTGTTACAAATGGCTCTAAGCCCATGTTCATCAATCTTGGGATACTTTCGACTGAGCTATTCGTATGAAGAGTCGCGAGAAGTACATGCCCTGTCAGAGCGGCTTGCGCTGCTGTTTCAGCTGTTTCTAAGTCACGAATCTCACCTATCATCACAATGTCTGGATCTTGCCTTAGGATCGCTTTTAGACCCTTTGCAAAATTGTAATCACCTTTTTCGTTGATCTGACTTTGGATGATACCATCAATATGATATTCGATAGGATTTTCTAGAGTTATAATCTTTTTTTCTGGAGTGTTGAATCCCTGAAGCAATGAGTAAAGTGTTGTTGTTTTACCCGAACCGGTTGGCCCTGTAACAAGAATCATTCCGTGAGATAATTTCTGAAGTTCTTTCATTTTTTCTAGGTACTCTCCTTCAAATCCGAGATCCTCGAATGATGAGAATTTCTTTCCGCTATCCAAGAAACGACATACAACTGACTCAGAATCCTCGGTTGGAATCACTGAGACACGAACGTCCACCATTCTTTCGTTATAATTGAAATCGTATCTTCCGTCTTGTGGGACGTCAGACACATTGATTTTCATTTTTGCCTGATATTTAACTTGGTTCAAGATGTGTTTGTATTCTTTTTTTCGGATTTTGAACACTTGGTGAAGTACTCCATCTATCCTCATTCTGATTTGAACATCTTTGTCTTCTGGTTCGTAATGCACATCTGATGCTTTGGTTTTCATCGCACCTATATTGATCAGATTGATTGCCTCTTCTGCAGTTATTTCTGGGATCTTGCTCTCGAGTTGTTTGAGCTCTGCGATTTCTTTTTCGTATGCTTGTATTGAGCCTTCCTCTACCTTTTCGACTATTTGTTTTTCTTTGTATATTTGAGCATTTTCGTATTTAGCTAAAACTTCGTTTATTCCACTTTTTGAGGCTAGATTTACGTTTAGCTTGTAGCCTTCTTTTTTTAATGCTTCAAGAATTTGCACTGTTTTTGGATTATCTTGATTCAAGACAGCCACCCTCAATTTGTCTCCTACCTTGAAGAAACTAATGATCTCCCCTTCTTTTGAATCTTCAAGAGAGACTAATTTCAGATAATCTGGGTTTATTGGAGTTTTCCCAATGTTTACATACGAAAGACCTTTACCCTCTGCCTCCTTTAGAGTGTTTTTTTCTTCGAACTGTCTGTTGATGCCCTCTAGGACAACTTTTGGTTCTTTCTTTTTTGGGTCCATTTTTGTTTTATTTTTTTGACTTTAATCTGTTAATTATACCATAAAAAAGGCAAGCCTTGAATGCTCTAGGGCTTGCCTGATTTAATATTGATGTTGTACGTTCTGACACGCTTGTTTATGCTTTTTTCATAGCATCCACTATCTGTTGAGCTGCATCTTCATCTATTCCTTCTACTTGTGTTAGATCGTTGCTTGATAGACCTTTGAGCTGTTCGATAAGAGTCAGATTCGCTTCTTTTAGTTTTGTCTCGACTTCTTCTGGTAGTTTTAGAAGGTCTACTGTTAATTCTTTCTTTTCTTCTTCTGTTTTTTCTTCTTTTGGCTGTGGTTTTTCACCTAATTCAAGTACATCAAGTATATCGATCTCCCAACCTGTAAGAATTGATGCTAGTCTAACGTTTTGACCATTTTTACCTATTGCGAGTGGTCTTTGGTCTCCTTCTACATATACTTTTGCGTTTTTCACTTTTTCATCTAAGACTATTTTTGCTGTCTTTGCAGGAGCCAAAGCCGCTTTGATATAGTCTTCTTGTTTTTCTGACCATTCGATAATGTCGATTCTTTCGCCGTTAAGTTCGTCCATGATGTTTTGTACACGAACACCTTTTTGTCCAACACATGAACCTATTGGATCGATCTTTTCATCTTCTGAATGAACGGCAACTTTACATCTCACTCCTGGGTCTCTTGCGATTGATTTCACTTTTACTTGCTCTGTTTTTACTTCTGGGATTTCAAGTTCAAGAAGTTTTTGTACTAGGTTTGGGTGAGTTCTTGAGATCAAAAGTTGTGGTCCTTTTGTGGTTTTCACTACTTTATCAAGGTAAAGTTTGATTCTTTGGCCTGAGTAGTATTTCTCGTTCGGGATTTGGTCTCTGTATGGGAGGCTCGCTGTGATTTTGTTGTCGATGTTTAGGTAGATGTTTGTTCCATCTACTCGGTGAACCAATGCGTTTACCAATTCGTTTTCTCTGTCTTTGAACAGATCGTACATCATGTCTCGCTCCGCTTCTTGGATTCTTTGGATTATCACTTGTTTTGCCGATTGTGCTGCGATTCGTCCGTATTCAGCTGGAGTTACGTCGATCCTGATTTCGTCATCAATTTTGGCTTTTTTGTTGTATTTTTTTGCCTCTGCTTCTGTCATTTCTAAGTCTTCGTCTTCGACCTTTTTTACTACTGTTTTTATCAAATACACTGTTGCCAAACCTGAATTGTCATCCAGTTCGATATCAACGTTTTGTTCTTTTGTCCCGAAATCTTTTCTGTAAGCTGCTTTTAGAGCTGCTTTGATTGTCTCGAGCACCTTGTCTTTTGGTATATTTTTTTCGTCGCAAATTTGATTAATTGCGGCCATGAATTGTGCTTGCATATTTAATTTGGTTAATTGATTGTTCACAGAAAGGCAGAATCTACCATAGATCCTGTTTACTAGAGCATTCTACTAGATGTTGATGGCTTTGTAAATAGTGTCTATGGAAAAACCCCTTGAAGCTAAGAATCTTATCGCTTTTTCTCTTTGTTTCTGTGGGGTCTCTTTTTGAAGGTGTTTCATTTTGGATTGGAGAGCTCTTTTTGCAACTTCTATTTCGTCTTCTGGGTAGGTTTCTTCGGCTACCCTTTCCGCTAGGTCTGGGTGTAGGCCTCTGTTTCTCAATTCACGCTTTATTAGAAATTTCCCTCTGGGTCTGAGCTCGACTCGACTTGAGATGTAATCTTTTGCGTATTCTGTGTCGTCAAGATATCTGAGTTCTTTGAGCCGTGCGAGGACTCGTTGGATCTCGGCTGGATGCTCTTCTTTTGAATATTCGACGAGTTTTTTCTTTAGTTTTAGAACCGTATATCTTCTTCTGCTCAGAAGAGTCAACGCTTTTCGCATTAACTCTTCATAAGGAGGGTCTTTTGGAGATTTTTGTTGCATTTTATTCTGTAACTTCCCCTGTTTCTGTATTTATCGATTGTGCTGGTTGTGCAGTTTCTGGTTCCAATCCATCTGCTCTTTTCTTGAATTCAGCTTTGATTTCTTTTGCTAATTCTTTTGTTAGTTTTTTGTTGCCTGCTAGAAATTCTTTTGCATTTTCTCGACCTTGCCCTAGCTTTGTTTCTTTGTATGAATAGAAAGCTCCAGCTTTTCTCACGATGTTGTATTTCGATGAGAGATCTACGATTTCACCTTCTATAGAAATACCTTTGCTGTACATGATGTCGAATTCTGCGGTTTTGAATGGAGGAGCGATTTTGTTCTTAACAACTTTTACCCTCACTCTATTTCCTATTAGAGTTTTCCCCTCTTCATCTGAGCCTTCTATCTTTCCTATATTTCTGATGTCCATACGGACAGATGAGTAAAATTTGAGGGCTTGGCCTCCTGTTGTTGTTTCTGGATTTCCAAACATTATCCCAATCTTCATTCTTAGCTGGTTCAGGAAGATCACTGTAGTTCTAGATTTGCTAACTACTGATGTTAGTTTCCTGAGAGCCTGACTCATGAGTCTAGCTTGCAATCCCATGTGTGAATCTCCCATGTCACCTTCTATTTCTGCGCGTGGTGTGAGAGCCGCGACTGAATCCACAACTATAACGTCCAATGAGTTACTTCGAACAAGTGTTTCAACTATGTCGAGTGCTTGTTCTCCGCTATCTGGTTGTGAAAGAAGTAAGTTTTCTACATCGACACCTATTTTTTTTGCATAAACAGGATCAAGGGCGTGCTCTGCATCTACAAAAGCGCATGTTCCACCAATCTTTTGAGCTTCTGCTACTATGTGTAGACTGAGAGTGGTTTTTCCTGAACTTTCTGGACCGAAAATCTCTACAACTCTACCCCGAGGAACTCCTCCTCCTAGGGCTAAATTAAGAGAAAGTGATCCGGTAGGAATAGTCTCTATAGAAGTGTGAGATGCTTCGCCCATTTTCATAATTGCTCCTTTTCCAAAGTTTTTTTCGATTTGAGAGAGAGCCAACTCTATCGCTTTGTTTTTGTCTGTGTTATCTGCCATTTGAATGAGGTTAATTTTTTGCGAACTGGCCAGTTCAATGCCTAGTGTAGGTGAGTGTTTACTCACCGTCAATAGTTTTTTTAAATAAACTATCCCGATTGTATCAGACATACCTTAAAAAAAGCTTAAATTTTCCTTAAATATTGTTGAATTTTTCCTTAAATGTTTCGCGGGTTGACATCTTTGGATTGAAAGTTGTAGAATTTTATCCTTAATCATAAATATTATGAAGTCGTATCCACCACCACCGCGTATATGTGATAATAGGTTAGAAATGTCTAGAGATTGGACTAGTGAGGAAAGAAGCACTCTTCAATTGGAGATTCAATCTCGTCGTCAGATGTGGGCAAAGGCTCGTGATGAGGCTTGGAATGAACGTCTTGATCGTGATGGATATATGTATATGAATCAATGGGTTCGGTGGTTTGATACATGTCTCTATATGTTAAAAACACAGTCTTCCAGTTTTTTGGAGGCACATCGTCGTAATTTTGCGCAGTTTTTGCAGGATTAGAGGCTGCCTATCACCTGGGCTTCGTAGCCTTCTTGTTCGCAAATTTCGAGGGTCTTTTCTTGATCTTCGGGGGATGTGATGAGGATCATGCCGACACCCATATTCCAGGTTTTGTAGGCTTCTTCTTTGCTGACGATTCCGATTTCCATGAGCTTGAGCATTGGTTCGTGCGGTGCTGGAAGATTATTTAGGTCAGCGGTGAGACCTGTTTTTTTGAGAAGACGATCAAGGTTGCCTTGGATGCCGCCACCAGTTACGTGAACCACTCCTTTGAGAGTGACTTTTGTTGGTTCGCCGTATCGGCCGTGGAGAGCCATTATTAAGTTGTTGTAAATTTTCGATGGTGTTAGCGCTACCTCGCCCCAAGTTTTGCCTTGGTGGGCTTCACCTTCGTATGGAGCTGTGTGCCAATCTTCCCCGAATTTTTCTTTAAGTATGTGGCGTAAAAGTGAGAATCCGTTTGAGCGGAACCCGTCCGATTTGAGTCCGATAATAACGTCGCCTTTTGAGAGATCTGCGCCTGTGATTCGTTTGTCTTTTTGGAGAACTCCGACTGCTGTTGCGTTCCAAACGTTCCCGTTTACTGAGTCTCCGACTTCTGCGAGTTCACCACCTGGAATTATGACTTTGTTTTCTGTGCAGGCTTTTTCTAGTCCTGTCATTAGTTGGTCAACTGTCTCTGGATCGATTTTGTTGGTGTCGAGTGTGTTTGTAAGTGAAATTGTCTCTGCGCCTACGCAAGCTGCATCGTCTGCAACCATTGCGAGGAGATCGTAGCCAAGTGTGTCGAATTTTTTGAGACGCTCTGCGACTTCCATTTTTGTGCCGACTCCGTCGTCGTTTTGGACGAGGAGAAAGTCACCCATATCCATAGCTCCCGTGAATCCTCCATCATCTTGAAGGGGTTCTCCAATTAGGCCTTTTCGTGATGCGAAAGTGTTTTTTGCGTGGTTGTATGCGATGCGTGAGGCTTTGTCTCCTTCTTCGATATCGACTCCGGCTTGTGCGTAGGTTGCCATTTTTTGAATGTTAAGATTTTGTGAGGTGGCCTTTGTTGATTCGGATTTCTCTGCCTTTGATCATTTTGATAACTTCTTTGTCGTGAGTTGCGAGGAGTACAGTTGTACCCGATTTGTTGATTTTTAGCAATAATTGGACGATCTTCTTGGTGTTGTCTTCGTCGAGGTTACCGGTTGGCTCGTCTGCGACTAGAATGTTTGGTGCATGGATTAGGGATCGCGCTATCGCTGTTCTTTGTTTTTCACCACCGGAAAGTTGGCTTGGGTAATTGTTTCTGAGTTCCTCTAGTCCTGTTATGCGCATGGCTTCCATGGTGCGTTTCTGGATTTCTTTTTTGCTGTATCCGCAAACTTCGAGTGCGAATGCGATGTTTTCGTAGACTGTTTTTCGTGGGAGCAGTTTGTAATCTTGGAAAACGATTCCTATTTTGCGTCTGTAGTCTTGGAGCTCGGATGGTTTTGCTTTTGTTACGTCGAAGCCGTCAACTATGACTTTTCCTTTTGAAAGTTTTTCTGCTCCAATGAGTGCGTATATAAGAGTTGTTTTTCCTGCGCCAGATGGACCTGTGATCGTGACAAATTCGCCCTGCTCAATGTCCAGAGTTATATCGTCGAGGACTGTTGTGCGTCCGTATCGTTTTGTGATTTTTAGAAATTCGATCATGGGTGTTTGTGAGGTGGGGCTAGTATAACAGGTGTTTATTATTTGTGGAATTTTTCGTGGGTTTCGCGGAGGGCTTTGTTGGTGACGTGAGTGTAGATTTGGGTGGTTGTGATTGAGGCGTGGCCGAGGAGTTCTTGGACCGATCGGATGTCTGCGCCGTTGACGAGGAGTTGGGTGGCGTAGGTGTGTCGGAGGGTATGCGGCGTAACTTTTTTAATTATGCCTGCTTTTCGGGTGTATTTGCTGACTACTGATTGGATTGAGACTGTTGAGAGGCGACGGTTTGCGGTGATGTCTTGGGTTTGGGTTTTGGACTTTGTGGCTTGGCGGGGAAATGAAATGAAAAGTGGTTCGGCGTTGTCGGTTCTTAGTTTTAGATAGTTTTTTATTATAGTAACGGCATGGTCGGAAAGGAAAACTATTCGTGGTTTGCTGCCTTTTCCGCGGACCATGAATTCTTTGCGTTTGAGGTCGATTTGTGCGCGGCTGAGTGATGCGAGTTCGGATACGCGGAGACCTGTTGAGTAAAGTGTTTCTAGGATTGCGAGGTCGCGTGCGCCTCTTGCGTCAGTGGGATCTACTGCGGCGAAAAGACGTTCGAGCTCTTCACGGTCGAGGACTTCTACTGTTCGTTCTGGGATTTTTGAAAGTTCGATTTTTTCTGGAGCTAATGTCTCGATGTCGTTTTTTGTGAGATATTTGAGGAGGGCTCGTAGTGAGATTACGTGGTAGTTTTGGGTTTTGATTGAAAGGGATTTGTTGTTTGGGGCTTTGTATCGGTTTAGGAAAACTCGGTAGTCGTTTATTAGTTTTAGGGTGATTTTTTTTGGAGGAAGGTTTTCGAGTTTTTTGCTTTCAAGAAATTCGAGAAAACGGGAGAGGTAATGACGATAGTTCTCGATGGTTTTTGAGGATTGGTTTTTTGTGACTTCGCAGTATTCGAGGAAGTCTTGGATGGGTTGATGCATGGTTAAACTTGGCTATAGTCGTCTTTGTAAGGAAGAAGCTCTTTTAGCTTTGCTGTCCTGTCTTTACCGAGGATTATTTCCGCGTCCATATTTTGTTTATTAATTTGGCGCATAAATTCACGGCATCTGCCACATGGGTGGAGAACATGGACTTTTCTTTTTTTGTCTTTCCAGACTGCAACTATTTTTTTGATTTTGTATTCGCGGGCAGTAACCATAGCTGCAATAGCTGCATGTTCGGCACAGAATCCCATTCCTGACATAGTATCTATACAAACTCCTGTGTATGTTTTTCCTTTTTCTGTTATAAGGGCGCATCCAACATCACCAGAGGTGTTGTCTCCCATTTTTTTGGATTTCACTACTGATGCTGCTAGTTTTATGAGTTTTTCGTTGGTCATTGTGTTGGGTTGCGTGAAATTAGTGTTTTGAGTATATCTCTGTCGAATGGTTTGCACAATAAATTTGTTGACTTTGTTAGAGCGTGGAAAAAATATGGGATGGGTGGAAGTAGTAGCGGGAATATCGAGTTGCCAGGAAGGAAATAAAATACTGTTAAACCACTATCGTCCCCCTCTTGGATCAAATTCTTTTTTTCAATTGGGATGCTCTATGAGATGACTAATGACTATTTCAGGGAAATAATCAGCCATTATCTTGGCTAACGATCTATAGGGCTGTTCGCCTTCTGGATAATTGGCAGAGCAAGGGGAAAAAACCCAATACCCGTTGCTCCAAACCCAATTCAGTGCCCCTAAAAGATGGCGATCATCAATAAGACCTTTTTCAGACATTAATGCAACATATTTAACCCAATCCTCAGACACCCCTCTCTTTTTTCCGTAATGAGAATGACTGCCCCCAAGTTCAGACCGTCTTGCAGCTAAAAATCTTGCCACTTCAGGCATCTGATCTGCCTCGCCCATATTCATGGCTGAGAGCTCTGGAAGATTTATGCCACAATTCATGATTTCATGAGAGTATGGCTTGGCTAATTCTGCAGCTACAGCTTTTAACAACTCGCTACCTTCTAAACGGAAAGCAGGCCTTGCAATGTCTGATATTGAATATCTAGTTGGAGTATAGAGCAGAGTTTCTTTGAATAATTTCGCCCAATATTCAGAGAAATCGATTCTCGAAAGATTAGCGTAAGCCTTTTCATATAGGGCCTTATTAGGTCCCTCAAAATGATTACAAAAACTCGTTTCAATAAAAGCCTCTTTTAAAGCATCGACTGCAGGGGATTGGTGTTCTATTTCTTCTAAGCGAGTCATAATATAAATTATAATATGGTGTGAAGTTGTACCATATAACCGTATCTATAACAACATTGTTTAGGACACCGTAAATCAAAATATGATGTCCAAAGAAAAAGGACTGAAGTGTGAGGTTTTTGGATTGGAAGGGTGAGATCTAAACTTGAATATCCTTAATTGAAGCTTCCAATTTATTGAGGTAGTTTTCTGGAACACCTGCTGGAGCGTCAGGGTATGCGCCTGCTTCTACTTTTTTTCTTTCTTCAGCGATAGCATCGAGGATGAATTTTTTGTCCTCCGCTGGAGTTGGCTGATTTGAGTTGTTTGTGTTGTCTGTCATATTATGAGGTCATTCTATCTATTTTATATGCATTTTCTAAGTCGTTTAACCTGTTATAAGGTTCTCTGATTTTTTCTTTGAAAGCTATATTTTGGGGATGCATGAGATATCCCTTCAAAATTTCAACTGCTACTGGAGCTAAGCCTTTTGGGGCTTCCATAGGTTCTTTATGGCTTGGTTTTATTTCTTCTACGCCGTCTCCGGTTCCGTCAGATTTTTGTCCTGCTAGTCCCATGTTTTTGTTTTTATTATTTTAATTTCGATTGAATAAGTATATCATAAATCCCCTTAAGATTCAATATGGTTAGAGACCAATCACAGTTAGAGGAACTGGAAAGAGCGCGGCTGGCTGCGTATGCGATGATGAGTTCGGATACTCGAGGTAGGCATCATGAGGAACGGGAATGTGGGGCGCGGCTGTGTTTTCAGAAAGATAAAGATCGGATCGTGCATTGCAAGGCGTTTCGGCGACTGGATGAGAAGACACAGGTTTTTCCGGCGTTTTTTGGGGATCATTATAGGACTCGACTGACTCATACGATAGAAGTTGCCCAGATAAGTCGGGATGTTTGTCGACGGCTCGGGCTTAATGAGGATTTGGCTGAGGCGATTGCGTTGGCGCATGACCTGGGGCATCCGCCTTTTGGGCATTCTGGGGAAGAAGCGTTGGATGAGGTTTTGGGTGAATTTGGTTTACGGTTTGAGCACAATGAGCAAAGTCAGCGCGTGGTTGAGAAATTGGAGAAATTGTACCCGGAATTTGACGGGTTGAACCTGAGTTTTGAGGTTTTGGAAGGGCTGCAGAAACACCAAACTATTTGGGATCGATCTGGTGAAGAAGTTGGGGAAATGCATCTTGAAGGACAGGTTGTAAACCTGGCAGATGAAATCGCTTATACAAACCACGATATGGATGATGGGCTTCGAAGTGGGATTTTGAAGGAAGAGGATTTGGAGGAATGCAGATTGTGGAGTGAGGCTGTTGATGTTGTTCGAGGACGGTATGGGGAGCTTGAGGATGATGATGTTCGTCGGTCGCGGATTATCAGCAAGGTGATTGCTTTTATGATTGGGGACATTTGTGCGAATTTTGAGGAAAGTGAATCGGAGATTCGGTTTGGCGAGGAGATGATTGAAAAGGTTCGAGAGCTACGAAAGGTTTTGTTTGAGAAATTTTACCTAAGTAAAGAAGTGAAGGGGAAACTCGAAGAAGGGAAGACGATGATCAAGCAGCTTTTTAAATACTATATGGGAAACCCTGAGGCGGTTCCGGAGAAATATCGGCGTGAGAATTGTTTGGAAGTTGGGGCGAAAGATTATATTGCAGGGATGACGGACCAGTTTTTGAGAAAAGAGATTGAGAAAATTGGCTAATTTAACTATTATTTGCGAGCTATGAAATGTCCAAAATGCAAAAAAGGAGAGACGTCTGTGATCGATTCGCGTGATGCGGAGGAGAACAAAGCTATTCGTCGGCGTCGGGAGTGCGATAAATGCAGCTATCGATTTACGACTTTTGAACGTTCTGAAAAATCGAATTTTGTTGTGGCCAAGAGGGATGGCTCTCGGGAGAGATATGATCGTTCGAAGGTTGAGAGTGGGATTTGGAGAGCTTGCGAGAAAAGACAAGTTACTCAGGAGCAAGTCGAGAAGGCTGTTGCTGTGCTTGAAGATAAATGGTCGGCGATGGGGAAAGAAGTTCCTTCGACTGCGATTGGTGAAGGGATTATGAAGGCTTTGAAAAAAATTGATGAGGTTGCATATATACGTTTTGCTTCTGTTTACAGGCAGTTCAAGGATCTTGAAACATTCCGGGAGGAAGTTTCGAAGTTGTTGAAGTAGGTTGAGCGGGGCTGAGTTCCCGGAGGTGGGGTGTTTTTGGGGGACCTCTGGGAGGGTTTCCCGGAGGTTGGGTGTTTTTGGGGGACCTCCGGGAGAGCCCGCTTAGTTTCTTCGAGTCAAGGGGTTGTCAAAGGGGTCTTTTTGTGTTATAGTATAGTCAAACAAAAATAAATATAACCCTGTTTCTCTATGAACACTAAATGGCTTCTAGTCGGAGCGCTGATTGTGTCTTTGGGCGTACTTGTTGTACTGCCAAATGTAGGCAAAACTGCACCGACAGCTCAGACCTCTGTACTAATGTACGATGGAGGAGGCTCTGATAAAGCACCTTCTCGTGTGAAGGTTGCAGCAAATTTCTTAAAAGTTTCAAAGAAAACAGCGAAAGCTGAAGATAAAGTTTTCCGAATCGATAAGGAAGATCGATGTGGTTATGACTTTGCTGAAGAAGGCTTTGAGCCTGATTATTCTGCTGAGCTTGTAACGGTTCGAAAGAAATACAGACACAAGTTAGGGGAAGAGTTCAGAGTAAAAGTTTATGTGAAAAATACTGGAAATATGCCTTGGTTTTCGCCAGATAGTAAATGTAAGGGGGTAAAAGTTTGGCTGAAAACTGCTCGTGATGAGGATCGAGAAAGTCGATATTATGGAGGGGATATTGATAAAAAGGATAATGGATGGGTTGATGAGTCAACTATCCGTTTGGACACCAAACATTTGAGGATTGATCCTGGTGAGATTGCTTCTTTTACATTCTGGTCTGAAGCTGAAGAAGAAGCTAGTGTATATAGAGAATATTTCATGCCGTATTTGGATTTGGCTGAGCTTTGGCTTGAAGATGCTGAATTCAAACTTGATATCTATAGTGGAGACAATGGTGAGGATGCGTCTTCTTTGAGATCAAAATTACTTTATGTTTATGAAAGCATGAAGGTCGATGACATGATTTTGACTGGAGAAAGAAGTGTTGAGGTCGATATATCTGACCAAAAGCTTTATTTGAAAGTTGGTGAACATGTTGTGAGAGAGTTTATTATAAGTGGTGGTAAAGCCTCTACGCCTACACCTCTTGGGACTTACAAAATCACAGAGAAAAATGAAGTGAGGATTGGACACTCTGCCCCTCATTATATAATGCCTAGATTCCAGAGGTTTACCCCTCAAGGGGCTGGACTTCATGCGTTGCCTAGTTTGGCAACTGATGGAGGTGTGTTCTGGACTGAAGCGTTGGAGCACTTGGGACAACCTGCAAGTCATGGTTGTGTAAGGATGGCGCCTGAGGATGCAGATTTCGCTTTTGAATTCACAGAGCTTGGGGATGAAATAAATATCCATTGGTAGTCTAGTTATAAAAGTTATTCTGTAGGGCAGGAGAAATCCTGCCCTTTTTTTTGTGCTTGTTTTCGTATATATTTGGAGTCCTTAACTTTGTTTATGGACCACCCTATCCTTAAAAAGCTGAATGAGAAGCAAGTCGATGCAGTCACAACTGTGGACGGAGCTTTGCTAGTTTTGGCTGGGGCTGGCAGTGGAAAGACGCGTGCGCTGACCAATAGAATTGCATATATGATCCAAGATCGTGGCGTTTCGCCGTGGAATATTTTGGCGGTTACATTTACAAACAAAGCTGCGAATGAGATGAAAGCCAGAGTTTCAAAGTTGTTGAGCAGAGGTGGAGATGCGGGTGGGGACGGTAGCGTGCGATTCAAAAATAATTTTGCGGACCTGCGAAATGAAGCGTTGCCGACTATTGGTACGTTTCACTCTATATGTGTGAGGATTTTGCGAGAAAATATTCATCTGATGGATTTCGAAAGGACTTTTGCGATTTATGATGCGGCTGATCAACAATTATTGATGAAGCGGTTGATGGAGGATGCGGGAATTGATAGCAAGAAGATTAATCCGAAAGCAATTCTGGGATGGATTTCGAATGCAAAGAATCAGCTGATGGGGCCGGCGACTTTTGGCAAACATGTTGATAGCAATTTCGCTGAGAAAGTTGCGATGTTGTATGGGCCATATCAAGATGCGTTGAGGCAAAATAATGCGTTGGATTTTGATGACCTGATAATGAAGACTGTTGAGTTGTTTCGTGGGCACGAGGAGGTTTTGAAATACTACCAAGATAAATTCAAATATATTTCTGTGGACGAGTATCAAGATACGAATCATGCTCAATATGTTTTGATTGGATTGTTGGCGAAAAAATATCGAAATTTGTGTGTGATTGGAGATGAAGATCAGAGTATTTATAGTTGGAGAGGTGCGACTGTGCGAAATATTTTGGATTTTGAAAAAGATTATCCTGAGGCCAAGGTTGTGTTTTTGGAGCAGAACTATAGGTCTACTTCTGTGATTTTGGATTCTTCGAATGCAATTATTTCACGGAACAAAAACAGAAAACCGAAGAAACTGTGGACTTCACAAGAAGGCGGTGAAAAAGTGCGTCATTGGCTTGCACATAACGAAAGACATGAAGGAGAGTTGGTCGCGAATGAGATAAATGAGATTTTGAAAAGCCATGAAAGTCCGGATTATAATGACTTTGTTGTTTTGTATAGGACGAACGCGCAATCACGTGTGATGGAGGAAGTATTTTTGCGATATGGGATCCCCTATCGGATTGTTGGTGGAGTGAAGTTTTATGCGAGAAAGGAGATCAAAGATATGTTGGCATATTTGAGAGTTGTGCAGAACCCGAATGACAGTGTGAGCTTGATGAGAATTATCAATGTACCTTCTAGGAAAATTGGGGCGAAGACTTTGGAGATGGTTGTGGCTTATGGGAAGAGACAGAACATTCCGTTTTTCCAGGCCTTGAAGGAGGTTCGGTCTGTGGAGGGACTTTCTGATGGGAAGATTATGGATATTGAGAAATTTGTTGAATTGATTTTGCGGCTGCAACGTGCGAATAGTGAATTTGCTGCGGCTGGTGTGATTAAACATGTTTTGGAGGAGGCGAAATATCGAGAGTTTTTGGATGATGGCTCTAGTGAAGGAGCTACTCGTCTGGAAAATGTTGTCGAGTTGATTTCGGTTGCTTCTAAATATGATTCTTTGGAGCCTGGCGTTTCTTTATCTGTATTTTTGGAAGAAGTAAGTTTGATTGCTGATATTGATACTGCTGACGATGGAGACAATGCTGTGACTTTGATGACTGTTCATAGTGCGAAGGGCCTTGAGTATCCTGTGGTTTTTGTGGCTGGGCTTGAGGAGGGAGTCTTCCCTCATAGTAGAAGTTTGATGGAAGCTGAACAGCTGGAAGAGGAACGACGACTAATGTATGTTGCGATGACTCGTGCGATGGAAAGGCTGTATTTGATGCATGCTCGTGAGCGAATGCTTTATGGTGAGTCGCGTGTGAATGCTCCGTCGCAATTTTTGAATGATATTCCTGAGGAGTTGGTTGAAGATAATTTTGGTGGACATGGTCGGGGCTATCGAGGATTGTCTCGGGATTATGGGGAGACTGGGTTTGGAGATACCGCTTTGCCTGTGGAAAGTTTCGGCGGAGCTGGAACTGGGCGAAGCTCTGGCTATTCTTCTGCTGGGGAATCTTTTGAAGATCAGGATGTTGGGGATATCTCATATAATGTTGGGGACAAAGTTGCTCATAAAATTTTTGGAGTTGGGCGAGTTGTCGAGGTTGTCGGAGGTGTTATTAGTGTTGAGTTCGAAGATTCTTCGGTTGGTATGAAAAAATTGGCGGCAAGTGTTGCGCCTTTGAAGAAGGTTTAGGAAAGTCCCCGCACTCTTTTTTCGCGTTGGCGATTTTGAGGCGGGAACTTATTTGAGGGTGAACTTAGAGCTGCCTTGTGTGGCGCTTGAAGTTACGCGCCTGTTAGGTTTGTCGTTGGAATGAGGAAAAGGCTTGAGGGTCACCAGATGCGCTTGAACTTGATCGAGTCTGCGCTGAGATATTTGTTTTTTGTTTTGCCGTACAGCTTGAGATAAAAGGTCGGACCGGACCAGAGGTATACAAACGTCAAAGCATGCCAGTTGTCGTTCGTGTTTTCCTGCTGGCTCTTGTAGAGGTACTTGGGAGTGAAGCTGTTTGGCTCACTCCTGAGACTGTAAAGAGCCTTTGGGTCTTTTTGGCTCGTCCCTTTGTACTTCGCGTAGATGACAAAGAATCCCGCTTTTGACATACGGAACTTCCACATATACCAAGGCCTTTTGGTCTTGTACTTGGTGTAGAAGCGACGCTGTCCGGTGATCTGATTTGGTTCGTCGTCTGAAGATACTTTCCAGCTCGACGACTTCCATCCCTTGTAGTAAGCGAGCTCGTGGCTCAAGCTCATATTCGAAGATTCTTCGATCACGGAAGTTCTTTTATACAAGTTTAGTTCGGAGTTGGCAATCACGTCCTTTTCTATCGGACCTTCTACGAATTCGAACGGGATGGATGTTGCTGTTGATGCGGCTTCTGCCTGCAGGTGGACGTGGAGGTGCGGACCGGTCGACCATCCACTGTTGCCGACTTGTCCGAGTTCCTGGCCCATTTCGACATGGAAGCCATCGTTGACCTTGATGGACCCTTCCTTGAAATGACAGAGCCGGACGTAGCGTCCGGTCGTGTCGTCACGAATAAGGAGCGTGTTGCCCCAGCCCCAGTGGTTCTCCTCGACTTTTACGTCGTTGAGTTCGTTGTCTGGGGCTCCGTCACGCTTTTCCACGACTGTGCCACTGATTGGGGAATGGACCTGTTGACCGAAGGTCTCCCAACTGTTTGGCTTAACGAAGTCGTAGGCGTACTTGAGCTTGCCGTTGTGAGAGTAGTTGGAATTGTTGCCCTGAACGCATACCCACTCCTCCCCCTCGGCGAAAGGCATGAACATCAGAGGCTTCGCATACACTACGCTCGTGAAGCTGACGATCGCGATAGCCGCCATGTAGACGACCCAAAGAATCCGACTCACTTTCATCTCGTTCTCCTCTCTCTTTTTGCGTTCGTTGTAGCTAAGGAAACTTGATCTCCTCTATCAGTTTTTCCATTTCTTGGCTGTACTTGCCCCCTTCATAGTCGATTAATTCTACCCTTATAGATTTTCCGTTTGAGTTTTTGCGGAAGATCTTTGAAACGTTGCCTATGGGTGCTGTTTCTGGATTTGGGTCCCATGATGAGATGGTCTCCATGACCCATTGGGTTGAGATGTTTGGCTGGGTTTCGGTTGTGATTTCGATCGCGGTGTTGGCATCGCTTTTTCCTATAGTTAGGATGTTATTTGCGATGTTTGTTTTTATGTAATATCCGTTCCCCATGTCCAGATAGACTTGGACCCATTTTATTTCGGGGTTGGGTACGTCGGGTGTGTTGGGAATATCGAAAGGTTTTTCCTTTCTTACGCTCATCGAATTTACCAGCAAAACTGTTGCCATGATCACGAGCATCCCTGTTACGATGATTTTTTCAAGCGATTTCATTTCAATTCATTTCAATGGACTTTTTAGTAACAAGCCGGCTGACCCTATCATGTCGACCTTACAAAAAGCTTAAAGAAACCTTAAATTTTCCTTAAATAATTCTTAAATCTCTGCTAAGATGGCCCCATGAAAAAAATGTCGGTTATATTGATTTCGGTTTTCACCCTGTTATTGGGACTTAGTGTTGGATCTTATGGAGGGCTTCAAGGATGGTTTGATTGGATGCCTTATTATGATGATGTTGATGAAGGCAGTTCGACTGATCGTTTTATTCCGGCTAAATATAATGTTGACCTTGGTCTTTTTTGGACCGTTTGGGATATTTTGGATGATGAGTACTTAAGAGAAGAAAATTTGGATATGGACACTATGACTTATGGTGCGATTAGTGGGATGGTTAATTCTCTTGGAGATCCTTATACGGTTTTTATGAACCCTGATGAGACTGAAGAATTTACGAAAAGTTTGGATGGTGAGTTGGAAGGGATTGGAGCTGAATTGACTGTTACTGATGACCATTTGGCTATTGTGACTCCTTTAAAAAATAGTCCTGCAGAAAAGGCTGGGCTGTTGCCTGAAGATATTATTTATAAAATTGAGGATGAGTTTGCAGCTGATTTAACTTTGTTTGATGCGATAATGAAAATTCGGGGTGCTTCTGGAACTCCAATCGAGCTGACGATAATTCGAGACGGTGTTGCTGATCCTTTTGAAGTTACGATTGTGCGAGCGCGAATAGATTTGGAAAGTGTGAGTTATGAAGCTGTGGGAGAAAATATCGCTTATGTGAGCATAAATCAGTTTACTGATGGCACTGCTGATGATTTTGGGAAAATTATTGGTGATTTGATTCTTGATGAACCTGATGGTTTGATTATTGATTTGAGGTACAACGGGGGTGGATATTTGGATTCTGCTATCGATGTTTTGTCTTATTTGTTGAAATCGGATGTTGCTGCTTCTTCTATTCGAGAAAGAGATGGCGAAGATTCTGAGGAGATTTTGTATACGAATGGTGGAGAGAAACTTTTAAAGGTGCCTTTGGTCGTTTTAGTTAATGCGGGAAGTGCTTCTGCTTCGGAGATTGTTGCTGGAGCTATTCAGGATCACGAAAGAGGTGTGATTATGGGAGCTCAAAGTTTCGGGAAAGGAACCGTCCAAGCTGTTGAGTTTCTTGAGGATGGTTCAAGCATTCGTTTAACTATTGCTCAGTGGTTTACGCCTTCGGGTAGAGCTATTCAAGATGTTGGAATAAAACCAGATATACGTGTTGAAAACTCTATTGATGAGTCAAAAGAAGGTGTCGATCGACAACTAAATGAGGCAATCAAATACCTTGAGCGACTATAGCTATGCCACTAAGAATTCCATTACCATCCAGTATAGTCCGTTTATTATAAACGCTGAGTTCAAAACTATTGCGAGTATTGGTAAAACTGCTGAATCTTTTCTGCAAACTAGAGACCTGATCGCAAATGTCAAACCAACTAAAACCAAGAAGAACGGTACAAAAATTTGGATGTTTTGAAGAATCCCTGGGTTTATAGCGATATTGTTTGGGACAAGAACGTACTGCATTGTGATTTGAAAAATGCCCATAAGGAAGTTTACACCTACTAATGGGAGTGCTAATGCAAGAACTAGAGCTATTGTGTAGCATTTTGGAGAACATTTTGCTTTTGCCATGATGAATGAGGTTAGAGGTAAGGATTTTGCTGGCACTGGTGCCAGTGCTAGTGCGATTTTACGAGAATTAGCCTCTCATTACAAGGTAGACTATGTATCCGACGTAGAATGATAAAAATATTGCAGATTCCCAGCGTTCGAGTTTGTTCTTTTTTGTGATGAATATCGCGAGAAATAATAGGACTGTTGCTGCGATATTGATGTATATGTCGGTATTTATCGATGGGCTGAAATGTAGTGGTGCTATCACTGAGGTTGTCCCGAGGACGAAGAGTGTGTTGAAGATGTTTGACCCAACGATGTTTCCTATCGCCATGTCTGAATGTTTTCTGTATGCGGCCATTCCTGTTGCAGCGAGTTCTGGGAGCGATGTTCCGAGTGCGACAATCGTTAGCCCTATCATCGATTCGGATAATCCGAAGTTTTGTGCGATTGTTGTGGCTCCGTCTACGACCCATTTACTACCAAATCCAAGTCCTGCGAATCCTAATATCAGGAAAAGGATGGATGTTGATGTTGCGTGGAGTTTGATTCCGTTGTGGTCGTCTGAGCCTTGGACTCTAGATATTCCGTATGTGTAGTAGATAAAAATAACAAAGAAGCCTAGAAGAATTATTCCGTCGATTCGTGATAGTGCAGATGAGGCTGCTCCGTCTAGGAAGACGTCGTTCGCCATTGTGAAAACCACAAGTATACCGAGTAGTGCGAAGGGGATCTCTTTCCATACTGTTCCGTGTCCGATTGTAAGTGGATATATCAGGCCAGCGACTCCGAGGATTAAGAGGATGTTCGAAATGTTTGATCCGATTGCGTTACCTATTGCTAGGTCTGGACTGCCTCCGACTGCTGCCACTATGTTGACCAGGAGTTCGGGTGCAGATGTTCCAAATGCTACTATCGTTAGACCTATTACTAATGGTGAAATTTTGAGTCTTTTTGCTATAGAGGAAGCGCCGTTGATCATTAAGTCGGCTCCTTTTAGCAGGATTACGAAGCCTACGAGGAATAATGCGTATGGCATGAGGGATTCGAGCATGAGGTGGGGGTGATATTTAAACTTGTGCGTAGTATAGCACGTAGAAGTGTTCTGTTGAAGTGAGGATATCACCGAAATATGTGACCCGCAGTATTAGGCCACCTATCATTGGGCTTACTATTCAATGTGTCTAATCTTTCCGCCGTACTTGTAATTTCTATCCATTGTTTGGTTGTGGGGTCATATTCAAAATTTGTTATATCGTAGTCCGCTCTTACTGGGTTGTGCGTTCTTTGTTCTACTTTCCACACCATCCTCCCATTTTTCGAAGATTTACTTATTACATGTTCCTGAGCATCTTTGATACGAGTTCCTGTATGTCCCCCCCGATGGCAAATCGCCCCGTCCTCCGTAGTGTATAGATAAACCCGTCTGTCATTCTTTACCCTAGCCGCCTGCCCAGCATGAACACTGTAGTAATTCAATCTATCGTCAGCTAAGTCTCTGTTTGTTGTAAAAAAATGAAAATCTGCGTCATGCGTCTCTTCTTTCCAATCTCTCCCTCCTGATTTTTCTGGAGATACAAATAATGATGTTCGCCTTATATCTCTTTTTTCAAAAGTTGTACTACAAGAAGGTGGTCCTGGTATTGATTGCTCTTTGACCCAATCATGCTTGCCTCCTAACCATATGTCTTGTTTCACTCTTTTGTATCTACGACGCCCTCCTTCAGCTGTTTTTTTAGGAAATTTTTCTTCTTCCTGAAAACCAAGTGTAAGATTCCGTATACCATCCGTATTTATAGGGCTTATTATATCTAAAGATATGTCCACGTAATGTGTCTTGTTTTTGTCATGAAAATTGCTTACAAAAAAATCCGCACAATCTAAATAACCATCTCCAAAATCTTTTAATATTTTTTCGATTTTTGGTATGTCTGCAGGGTCGTCTGTAATACCATTTTTACGCATAATGCTCATGACTTTCATGAAGGCTTTAGAGCGTTTTCTTTTTCGTTGCGGGTCTCTATATTCCCTTGCCATTACAATCCTTTCCATAAATTCAAAAGCTTGGAACGGACTTTTAATCTGCATCATTTCTCTTACAATTGCTTCTGAATCTTCGCTCAGTTCAGAAATAAACTCTCCCTGTTTTTCTGTAATTTCTTCTTCTGTCAAAATTTGCACTGGAGGCTCTATTGATTGTTCTTCGTTTTCCTCAAGTACAGCTTGTAATTGTTCTTGTGTACCTGTTTCAGGAAGTTCTGGTGAAGATGGAGGCGCTGAGTCGGCGGTCTTCTTGCAAGCAGGAACACCAGCTGCAAGAAGTGCTGCGGCTCCCGTCCATCTGGCTGCCAAAGCCAAAAACCCTCTCCTCTTCATAGGATTTTCTAGATTTTGTGATTCGTCGTTTTGTGTTTCGAGTGGCATAAGGGTTTGTTATTCCTCAAGAGAGCTATTTTGCCCTGTTTTTCGAGGTTTGTCAACCCTTCTGTAGCACTTAAACTCTTTCAGAGTGCATCCTTTAATTTTCCTTGCTCCTCACGGATTTCTTTTGGCAGATCCTCGCCGAATTTGTCGAGGAATTCGTTTTGAGATTCTACTTCGGCTTTCCATTCTTTGGGGTCGATTTTGAGAAGGTCTTCGAGTTGTTCTTGGGTTGTTTCTAGACCTTCTATGTTAATCGATGATGTTGTTGGGACTAGGCCAATTGGGGTTTCTTGGGCGTTTTCTGTTTTTTCTGGTGTTGTTGCACGGTCAACGATCCATTCGAGAACTCGGAGGTTTTCGCCGAAACCTGGCCATAGGAATTTGCCTTCTTCGTCGGTTCGGAACCAGTTGACGTGGAAAATTTTTGGTGGATTTGGGATACGTTTTCCGATGTCGAGCCAGTATTGGAAGTAGTCGGCCATGTTATATCCGCAGAATGGGAGCATCGCCATTGGATCTCTTCGAACTTCCCCTTGTTTTCCGTATTGGGCGGCTGTTCGCTCCGAGGCCATTGTTGCTCCGATATATACTCCGTGTTGCCAGTCGCGTGCTTCGTAAACCAACGGTGCCACTCGGGCACGGCGGCCACCGAAGATAATCGCTGAAATCGGAACTCCTTTCGGATCTTCCCAGTTTGGGGCTATACTCGGGCATTGTGATGCTGGAGCTGTGAATCTTGAGTTTGGTTGGGCGCCTTTTTTTGGTGAGCCGTCTTCTTCTTTCATGTCTGGAGTCCATGGGTTTCCTTTCCAGTCTAGTGCTCCTTCAGTTGGAGCTGGGTCGTCGTGGCTTTCCCACCAGACTGTTCCGTCTGATTTGAGAACTACGTTTGTGTAGATTGTGTTTTTTTGAACTGTGATCATTGCGTTTGGATTTGTTTTCATGTTTGTGCCAGGCACAACTCCAAAGAATCCATTTTCCGGATTGATAGCCCAAAGTCGTCCGTCATCGCCAATATGCATCCAAGCAATATCATCTCCGACCGTCCAGATTTTGTACCCTTTCATTGATTCGGGTGGAATAAGCATCGCGAGATTCGTCTTTCCACAAGCTGATGGAAATGCTGCGGCAACGTATGTGGTGCGGCCCTCTGGATCTTCGATCCCAAGAATCAGCATGTGTTCTGCCATCCAACCTTCTTTGCGTCCGAGCCAGCTCGCTATTCTGAGTGCGAAACATTTTTTACTGAGAAGGACGTTGCCTCCGTATCCTGACCCCACACTCCAAATCGTATTTTCTTCAGGGAAATGCATGATGTATCGGCGATCCGGATTTCGGTCCGCGGTTGAGTGAAGACCACGATTGAAATCTTCTGAATCTGGTCCAAGTTGGTCGAGGGCGCGTGATCCCATTCGTGTCATGATACGCATATTGAGAACTACATATATTGAATCTGTGACTTCGACTCCTACTTTTGAATAAGGTGAGCCGATTGGTCCCATCACGTATGGGACGACGTACATTGTCCGGCCTTCCATTACTCCGTCAAAAATTTTGCTAGCTTTTTCTTTTGCTTCGTTTGGCGCCATCCAATTGTTGTTTGGGCCTGCAGCTTTTTCTTCGTTTGTGCATATGAAAGTTAAGTGCTCTACACGAGCTACATCGTTTTGGGCGGTCCTGTGGAGAACACAACCTGGAAGTTCTTCTTTGTTTAATTCCTCTAATTCGCCTGCGTCGAGGGCTTGGGCTGTGAGAGCAGCTTTTTCTTCTTCTGAGCCGTCGCAAATATGAATGTTGCTTGGTTTTGTGAGAGTAGCTACTTCTTCGAGCCAAGATCGCACGTGAGGGTTTTCGATACTAGAAAGTTCGTCAAACATTTGGAGTATGGGTTAATTGAGTGTTTTTTACATTCGACGAAGAGTATAGCAGGGTTGACTTTGAAGTTGGAGAGTTTGTGGTTGCGAATTTTACTTTGAGGTTTTGTCAGGACTTTGCTTCCGTAAGAATATCAGCAGCATTGGCTAGTCCCTGGTATCTTGGAAAAAACATTGTTGCTGATTCTGGATCTTGTTTTGCTGCCACCCTGATCACTTCTTCCGCAAATGACTCTTCTATAAATTTTGGTGCGTTAAATATTGTTTGCCAAGCGCATTTTTCAGTTACAAATAGTAAAATTTCTTTGGCAAAATCCAATTTCAATATGGTATCTATCTCCTCAAATACTGATGCTGGGTATTGTTCCGCTATATCCATTATTGTTGTTTTTTGGTCTTCAGAAGATAACGCATTGAATTCTTTGGTTCCTGCGACTGCAAAAGCTTTTTCTTGAATTAATTGTGTTCTTGCAGCAGGCTTTGCGCGAGGAGAAACCCTTGGAGTTGGGTCAGCTTTTGGGCTGGACTGATCTTCTTGACTTGGGGCTGGAGTGGCGGGACTTAGTTGTTGTTCTATTTTCGCTAATGCTTGTGCTCTTAAATCTAGTACTGGCGCAGCTATTGCTGTGAAAAAGGCTTGCTGATCAATCCTGAGGCGATGTGCGTTTGTTAGGGCTGCCAGAAGCTCCAATGCCTGTGTTTCCCCAATACGTTTTACTATTTTTCTTTGATCACCAATACAAATGTGTTCAATACCTTTATATACTGCTTGTATTGCCGCGATGACACCTAAAATTCCTGGGGCATCATGCATCAATTTTTCTATATGTGCTTGTCTTATTGAAAGATCTTCTCTTTGGGTAAGTATTGACATGGGATATTGGCTTTACAAGGCTCAACCATACCATGGCTCCGGCGTGAGTCAAGGGCATAAAAATTGTTTGGGATTCCTCTTTACATCTGTTAAATGTTGCGTCCCCCTGTTGCACTGACTGAGATTTGTTCGAATTTTGACAAAAAATGGTTATAATCTGATCCATTTCCCCTAATTTTAATTTTCTTTTTGTGAACTTTCCCCGTGACCCTGAAATCAAGCCTGTTAAAATCCCCTCTGACCCGAGGCAGTTTGTACATGATGAAGTTCGGGCGGACTTATTGGTGGTAATTGAAGCTGTTATTGCTGGTGCTGATAATGAACATGGCTGGAAAAGATGTAGTCAATTTTGCTTTAACGATTTGTTTTGTATGGCGCTTGGGGGCAGATTATTTGCTGGCGTTGATATCTCTGATCCTGAATTGTTAGCAGAAAAAATGACTCAGTATTTTTGGGGAGAGGTTTGTAGGGGATGGAATCCTCCGGGGTGATTATTGTTGCGCGTATGCATATAATCCATCCATGAATTCTTTTATGACTTCTTCTTTACCGTCTGCTATGTCTAATAGGATTGTATTGTTTTCTGTCCTGAATCCGTTTATCGACATATCCCATGCTGTTGAGCTGATTGAGATTGTTGGTTTTGGTAATTTTTCTTGGTCGACTCTCTTAAATGCTCCCTTGGCCTTCCCTGTTGCAGTTTCTTTTATCGCTTGGATGAATTTTGATTTGTTTTCTTTAAGGACCTCTAAGTCGTAATCATCCACATCGTTACTCTCCCACATAACCACGTCTGTGACGTACCCGCTTAGTTCGTCTTTTATCTCACCAAAGATGGTTTTGATTTTTTGTTCTTTTGTTTGGGAAGCTGTTTCTGCACTTTTTTTGGGAGTTCTTATTGGTGTTGGAAGTTTTGGACCAGGGGCATCCGATTCTGCGTAAGTTCCTGCATCCATTCTTGCAAGAGCAGCTCTCATTTCTTTTGTTCCTTTGAGTAATTTAGCTAAATCTCCTTTTGAGATCCCCTTAGTTCTAAATCCTTGTTCTTTTGATTTCTCTTCTCCTCTCTCAAAATATAATTTTCCCATTATAAGACCTGTGTCTTTGTCCATAAGTCCTTTTTGAAACAGTTTGGAGAGAGGCTCTTCTGATTGATACCAGGTTATTGCTCCGTCAGCACTTACACTATGTGTTTTGATTGAGACTTTGGTTAAGCTTCTGCCCCCTGACCATGTGTTTAGCTCTAGGACTAAATCCCCTGGCAGACCTGGTTCTATCCCTATTTTCAGAGTAGGTGGGCTGTTTTCTAGGTCTGAATATGCACGTACGACTCTTGGTTTTATTAGGTCTTCTAGTTCTTCTGTTAATTCATCAACCACTTCTTCGTCAGTCTCAGCTGGATCTGGTTCTGGTTTCGGTGCTGGTTTTGGCGCTGGTTTCGGTGCTGGTTTACCTGGTGCGGACACTCGTTTCGGTAAACTAGGCTCATCCTCTAATTTGCTGAATGTCTTTGGGCCGAATATACCGTCTACCTGGATCTTTTTGAATCTTTGGAATTTTCTTATTGCCCTTCGTGTGTCTGGGCCTATGATTCCGTCAAGTTCACCAGGATCGTATCCTTTGGACTTAAGTAATGCTTGAACTAGAAGAACGTCCGTATTGTCGCGAAGATAGCTCGAGACTCTATCTGTTTTGTCGACACATTTTGCGCCAAGATATTTGCCGCCTGCAATTTCAGGCTTGATTCTGTATTCGCCTGTAACGGCTCCTCTTAACCTTGCGAGAGCTTCTGCTTTGTTGGTTTCATTGAAAAGAAGGGAAGCATCGGCCTTTAGATCCTTTCTTAATTTTCGAAATTTTTTATGTAGGCTTCTACTTCCTTTGTATTCTTGACCCGCAGACCTGCACTCCTCAGCATCTGGAATGTCGAAATAGCAAAAACTTCTGTTGTTTCTGAATAGATCTCCGCCGAAATAGTTGTGTTTTTTATTTTTACTCATCGCAATATTATACCATTTCCGAGTTGTTTTGTGAAGGGGCTAGGTGCGAATTTTATAGATTGTAAAAATTATTTGACTAAGTTTGCACTATGGGTTGACAATCGAGGGTTAATATCTTATAATTAAGTACTCATAATTAAAAAGTTATGGCTGAAAACGGAAATGACAATCAACCACAAGACAGGTTTGCACAAATGGTAGATTCCCTTGAGGCAGCTGATAATGCTGCTAATAGTGAGGCTAATCCCGCCGTTGTACCTACTGAAAGAAAAACTACTGTAGCCGATCTTACAGGTGAGGCTGATAGTCTTGGTATTCGAGATCTAGATACTTATACGGAAGTTGATTCTGCCCAAGTAGATACGTTTAGGATATCTGCTAGAGAAGCTATGAGGACTTTTCATCAACAACTGAGGGATAATCCTAAAGCTATTAAAGAAACTGTTAAAGCAACTGCTACAATATTTGTTGATCATATTGCAACTGTTGATCCGGAAATGCTTACTGAATTAGGGATCTCGAGGGAGAAATTGGAAAAAGAAATCACTTCAATCTTGAAAAAGATGGTTGGAGATATAAAAGGTCTTGGAGCTTTGAAACCTGAGGGTGGTGATGAAGCATTGAACTTCGACAATATGGTGGCGACTTTGTTAAAAAGTTATTTTGCGCATTATGCACAGAGTTTTGTGAAGAATCCTGAATTGCATGGTAATGCGGGCGCTGTAGGTATGTTGGATGACCCAAAGACTTTGATTAAATCGAAAAATAGATTTTTGATTTTTGTTAAGGGTTTGATTGATAATGGACTTGTCGGGGCTTCGGCTTATACAAGTTATTTGGGGGGAGCTCACTACGGGGGTATGGCTATGGATACTGTCAGACGACAGTGGCCTGGGACTTTTGATAGTCCTGACACTCAAATTTTAGCTAGAAATTTGGCTGGTGCTGGCTCTGCTTTATTGATAGCAGTTATTTTGAAATCTTTGAAAAAAAGAGTAAGAAATGCTGTGAATGTAGAAGACAGAGGCCTTATTTCTGCATCTGTAAGATCTCTTGCGAGTTATAAAGGATTAGCTGTTCTTATTTTGGCTGTTATGGTTGCTGATACTGCAACCAATATTGGTGGGTTTGTTACTAAACTTACAAGCCAAAAAGACGCACAAGCTCAAATCGATAAGGCCACAGGCCAGGTCAATGATAGGCTTGAGGAGTTTGATGATGCTTTTAAACCTTTGGTTGAAAATACTCCAGGACAGGTAGATGCTAATGTCCGAGCTGATTTGTCTAAGGAAGAACTCGGTGGTGGAGCAACGGGAGAACCAAAGAAAGGCCCTATGTATTGGGCAAAAGATTATTTATTTAATGAGAGTGCTTCCTCTTTGGCTGCACTTCAAGCCGCATCTGTTGATCCTAAATCTAAAGAAGATAGGAAGGCTCTTGCTAAAGCTTTGCTTCATGCCATCGATGCTTCTGGTTTGATCAATGGGAAATCCATGTCTGAAGAGGTGTCCGCTTCTTTGGCTGAACATTCTGCTGAGATAGAGGCAGAAATAGCTGAGATAAAAAGAATTCAAGAAGAAGACTTGAAGGCTGATAAAGCTATCGAGTATATAAATGTAGATCTTGAAAATATTTCCGATCCTGAAACTGGTCATTTTGCTAAAATTCTCGAGATTGCGAATGAAGATTTGAAAGATGAGCTTGAGGCGTTGTATGACGATCACAATGAATTGCTAGGAGATCTTGGGACAATTGCTCAAAATTCTGGCAGATATGATAACTATGATACAGGTCGTCTTAAGGAAATGGATGTCCCTGAAATTAGCATCGAAAACGCACCAATCACAGTAGACTCAATGGAATTCAAGGGACCTAATAGATTACTTGAAGATACATATAAAGAGAAGGGTAAATATTTGGCTTCGATTTTGGCAGCATTGGCTTTGTTGTTTGGTGCTACGTTCACACATTGGGATCAACTTTTGTTGCCTGTTACAAGAAAGTCTTACCGAAAAGATCGAGAACGTGCTGAGGAATTAAATGAGAGATTCTACAATGTGATTCTTGATAAGATTTCTGAGATTATTGCTAATCTTTTGAATCATGGACCTTTCCAATCTTATTTCAAAAATGATGAGATACATAAAGGATATATTAAAGAGAGGCTTACAAGGTTGTTTGATGAAAGATTTGAAGCTAAGAGCAAAGGAACTAATATTTTAAGTCGTGGATTGAAAAGTTTAAAAAGAGGGCTTTCTCCAAACACATACTTTGCTCAAGACCATAATGCGCGTGTGAAGATCGTGAAAGGTTTTATGACTGATCCAAAAGAGATGAGTGCGTTCTTGCAGGAAATATTGCCTGGATTGAGAGTGCTTGATCCGAAGGCTTCAGCTAGTGATCAGGTGGACTTGAGGGACCGATCTGCAGGATTGAGCGACATTGCTATTTCACAAGAATCTGAACCTTTGCAACGTGAAGACCTCCGTAGAATTCGAAGTACTGTTGAGTTTTTTGATCCTGAAGAAGCTGGTGGTGATAATGAAGTTACTTTAAAAGCCGTGATTGTAGCTTTGCAGGATTTACTTAATTATGTAGAGGACTCTAACATCTATGAAGGTAATGAAGCTCTTGCTGATGATGTTGTTTCGCTCATTAATGAAAAACTTGCGGAGGCTGAGCAATTGCTGAGTTCTGTTGAAGGTAGAAGAGGCGCTGACACTAGATATAGAGCTAGGAAGCTTGATGAAGAGACTTCTGCTCTTACACAAAAGGAAGCTCTTGAACGGTTAATGTTGGAGTTGGATGCGTTAGATGGAAGACTTGATGAAACTATTCGTGATTTTGATCCTAGTATTGATAGAATATCAATTCAGGAAAGATATGTTGATGAGATTAATTTAATTAAAGAAGGCTTGGAAGATATAGAACCTTTGTATGAGGCTGATAATAAAATCTTCCCTGCAAACAATGAATTAGCTGGGAAAGTTGCTGGAAAAGCAGAAGCTTTGATTGATAAGGTTGCAAATTTAGAGAATGTTTCTAAGAGCGTTTCAGAAAGTAGATTTTTGGCTAGAATTAATGAGGAGGTCTCTACCGTCGAGAGTCGTACTGATGCTTTTGTTCGTGGCTATGGACCTACGGCAAACATGGCCCCTGATGAATTTATAGGAGCTCTTCATGATGCTCTTCATGCTTTGAGAACTGAGTTGGATGGTCGAACTCTCGATCCAAGTCAGGCAACTAATGTTGCTACATTGGCTGGAAGGATGGGAGTTGTTGATGAAAAGATCCTTGGTCTTAATCATCATGTCAGTGTTGCAAATCAAAAACATGAACTGACTGAGCTTAGGTCTAGACTAGTGGAATTACATACCACTATGAAAGCTCTCCCTGAGGAATTGGATAGAATTGATGATGCGGGTTTGAAATATTATCGTGATAGCTATGCTGGCTTGATCCACAATACTCATGATGATTTTGATCGTATAGATGCAAACACCATCTTCCCTGAAAACACTGAATTAGCTACTGCTGTAAAAGCTTTGATTGGTGAGGTTCAAGATTTTGCCGCAAATTTGGAAAACATTAAAGATATTGTCGAACAGAAAGAAAGCTTAATCACGATGCGAAATTCTGCTGCAGAGATAACTCGCATAGATTTTAATTATGACGATGAAAATGTTGAGAATATGAGAAGAGTTGTAGAGTTGCTTAGAGAAAAACTGTCTGAGTTGCAAGGACTTTATGATGTACTTCAAAGTATGAATCAAACTCTATTTGATTCTAATATTGACTTGTTTGGACACACAAATCGTGAGGTCGAGACTGTTATGAGTGAATTATCGACTAAGAAAGATGAGATTGAGGCTATTTATAAACCTATGGCTGAAACTGCGAATAGGGCTCTATCTTTGGATGCAGGAACTGAACGTACTGATTTAAAACGTAATACTAAAAAGTGGTTAAAAAAACGAAGAGAATCTGCTCCCAATGAGGTCAGAGCTAGAAATCTCTTGAGTTTGTTTGGAGTTGGTGAATACCAACTTGAACATTTGACTCCTACTCAGGCAGCTGAATTACAAACTACTTTTGATAGACTGACCAAAGATATTTTTGATAGCGAGAGAGAGGGTTTGAAATCTAGAGAAGTCACTTCTTTTTCAAAAATCTCTACAGCCATCGAGGATGACTTCGAAGCTTTGAAAGCGTTTTTCCCTCAGAGTCCTGAGGCTTAATCCATCTGATCTAAGTAGCACTTCTCGCAATAAATAGGCGCGGGGTTTTCTGGTTGGTATGAAGTTTGGAGTGGGGTTTGGCATTTGGCGCATTCGGTTTTGTGGATGATGCGTTTGTTGCGGAGGGCGGTGCGTGCAGCGTGTCGGCAGTTGAAGCAGTTGTGGGGAGTTGGGATGTTGAATTCTTTGTAGAATTTTAATTCTTGTTCGATAATGCGGAATTTTTTTTCACAGGCCTCACAGGCTAGAGTTTCTTTTGTTATTTCTTTATTTTGGGGCTGGTCGTTTTTGTCTTCGTCGTGCCATTTGTACCCTTTTGCGAGTGCTTGCTCTCTTGTGAGCGGGAAGTATTCTTGAGCGACAGTTTCGTTGTATCCAAAAGGTGAAATTGATATAGGTGGGAACTCTCCCCACTCTCCTGTTTTGGTCATGTGTTCGACTAATTTTTCGACTAATGCGTGGTACTCTTCTTCTTCGTATTGTTTGTTGAAAATGCAGTACTTCGCTTTTCTCATCCCGATACAACCAAAACAATTTGAACATCCGAGACAAAAGTCACAGTATGTAATATCTTTGTTTCCGTCCCAACAATTTGATGAGAATCTGCAATTAAAGAGCTCGTATGCTGAGCTTCCCATTTCGTAGCAAAGCTCACCGCCTCCTATGAAATTCCAGTCGTAGGAATCTTTGACTTTGGATATGTTGCAGCCGTATTTCACGTCGTGAAGGTCGTAGCAGTCGAAACAGTATTTTGCGTTTTTGCAGTTTTTCAGGTAGTCCCCAATTGAGTCTTCGCATTGGAGAGTTTCTAGATGTTTTCGTGGTTGGGTTTTGAGGAATTCTGTGTATTTTGCTATGGCTTTGTCGCGCGCAGTGCGTGATGAGAGATTGAGCTCTGATAATTTTGCTTCGTATTCTTCTTTTGAGTGAGGTTTGTTGAAAATGTAATAGTTCTTGTTTGTTAAATTGGCGCAAAAAATACAATTGTGTGAGCCGCGAACGTTGTAGCAAAAGTGCAGCTCTGATGAATTGTGAATTTTTTGGGAATAATGGCATCTAGTACATGAGTGACAATCTGTGCATTCGTGGCATTGGTTTGCGTCGTACGTGTAAGCGCAATCTACGCAGTTGTAGTTTCGGTCAGCTGGGCGCATGTAGTAGCATTTTTCGTTTTCGTCAGCCGTGTGTATCAGGTAGCAATCTTTGTTTCTGAATGCGTAATTTGCAAAATCACTGTTTTCCGATTCTATTGAAATCAAGGCATTTCTTGGGACCTTCTTTTTGAGTTCATCGAATTGCTCAAAGAATGGTTGGTTGAAATCTGGATCTTGGCCGTAGTCTTTTGCATCCCAGTCATCTGACCACCAGGATTTTTGATTGTATACGGTATATAGCGAATCAGTTGCGTACATCGAAATTATATCCTCGCCTGTTTTGTCGCATTTTCTTTGATACAAAGCCACATCATTCCTTATCGCTAGTCTGCGTTGTTGACGACAGTTCCAGCAATGAGTTGGTCGAGGGACTTTTAGTTTTTTATAAAAATCGTGATCTTCTGGCTCGATCAGAAATGGTTTTTGGCAAGATTTGCAGGTGAGATTTGGCATAAGGAAGGTTTATGGCGCTTTATTTTACCACGTATTAAGGAAAATTTAAGATTTATTTCATATTTTTGTAAGCTTTCTGAAAGGTCCAGGTGGTATAAGCAAAAAGCTGTCGTGACGGGGCTAGGACGGTTCCACCACCTGGCTTGTCATCCTGGTGGTCAGGGTTCAACTCCCTGTAGCTCCACCATCGACAGTAAAAAGGCCCTCCGCTTAGGCGAGGGCCTTTTTTGCTAGGTTACCACCTGGCTTGTCGTTTGCATTATAGCAAAAAAGAACCTTTGGGAAAAGGTTGGGATTTCTATTTATTTTGCTACAGGGTCCTCGCTTTGCGAGGACTACTGGCGGAGAGGGGGGGATTTGAACCCCCGCGCCGGCAAATACCGACCTACAGGATTAGCAATCCCGCCCCTTCAGCCACTTGGGTACCTCTCCGCGGTTGCTAATAAAAGCCTTCACAATATATGGAAAGCGAACCCAAAAGTCTAGATAAAAGCCTTTACTTCAGAAGTTGGTCCAGTTTTACAGAATCTAGTGCGGTTTCCATCGCTTTTTGAACCTTCATCCACGCATTTTTTGCTCGGCAGGTTTTGTGGAGAGCGCATTTTTTGTGGTTACCGATACAGTGTACGATTTCCAATTTTTTGTCGACAACTTCGAGGATGTTTCTTAGAGAAACTTGGGCAGGATTTTTTTTCATCACGTAGCCTCCTTCCCTACCTCTTGTGCTTATCACCCAGCCTGCTTTTTTGAATGGAACTATTAGTTGCTCGAGGTATTTTGTTGAGATTTGCTCTTCTTTGCTGATTGTTGCAAGTGAAATTGGAGTCTTTGTACTGAAGGTTTTCGCAAGCTGTATAGCTAAACGTACTCCGTATCTTTCTCTAGTTGTTAGTTTTCCGAATGATGACATTTTTTGTGCGTTTTTAGGTGACGGCCAATTCCTACTTTCACAGTAGGGATACTATATTGGTTGGTGGTTCGGGTCAAGTTGATGTAGAATTTTGGCATGAAAATTTCTAGGTTTGGTAAAAATTTGGTTGTTAGGATCGATAAAGGCGAGGAGATTGTTGAAAATTTGAAGAAGGCATGTATGGATTATGGGATTGATGCCGGAAGTGTGAGTGGGATTGGGGCTTCAAATGATGCTGTTATCGGTTTTTTTGATACTGGTAAAAAGAAATACCATTCGCATAAGGTTAGTGGAGACCATGAAATAACTTCTCTTACTGGGAATGTTTCGATGATGGATGGTGAAGTTTATTTGCATCTGCACATCATGTTGGCGGGAGAGGATGGTGCTGTGGTTGGGGGGCATCTGACATCTGCTGTTGTGAGTGCAACTTGCGAGATAGTTGTTGGGATTATTGATGGCGCTCTTGATAGGAAAAAGGACGAGGAGACTGGTTTGAATTTGTTAGAATTCTAGATTTTCTTTCAAAACTATTTGCTAATTGGTAAATCTTTTCATATACTGATCCCGCTTTTTCAAGTTCGAGAAAGCACGCATGCGGAGAGATGGCTGAGTGGTCGAAAGCGATAGTCTTGAAAACTATTGTGGGGCAACCCACCCAGGGTTCGAATCCCTGTCTCTCCGCCATTTTGATATGGAATGATTCTGGCTACATCTCCTCCAGAACCTCTACTTGTAGAAGCTCGAGGCCGTTCTTTATAACCTGAGAGACTGCTTTGACTACGTTCACTCTGCTTTCGAATTTGTTTTCTGTGTCAGCTTTTGTGACGGGTACACCGTTGTAGAATGAATTGAATTTTTGGGCCAAATCATAAAGATAGTTGGCCAATAGATTTGGTTTGTTTTCTTCTGCAGCATGTGAGATTGCTTCATCGTATTTGATCAAAGTGCGAAGCAGTAATTCCTCTTTTTCTTCTGCGTTGTCTGGGTCTGGGAGGACATCTTGGGAGAGGTCTCCTCCGTTTTTCACGACTTCGATTGCTTCAAACAAAGAGAATTGTTCTTTTTTTGGACCTGGTTCTTGTGATTTTTTGTGTCTTTTTGTGGGTTTTGGGTTTTGGGCGTCTTTGCCTCTTATGCCCGCTGAAACTAAGTCTTTTGCTTTTCTTATAATGCTATTTGCTCTGGCGTATGTGTATTGAAGATAAGGTGATGAATTGCTTTCGAATGAGAGCATTTTGTCCCATTCGAAGGTGATGTCGTTGATTCGGTTTTGGCTTAGAATTGAGTATTTGACGGCGCTAATTCCTATTACTTTTGCAGCATGATCTTTGTTTTCGAGGTCTGGGCTTTTTTCTTCGATTATTTCTTTTGCTCTTTTAACCGCTTCGTCCAAAACTTCGTCGAGGAGAATGACGTTTCCTTTTCTGGTACTCATTGAACTGTCTGGCAAACTCATTCTTCCAAATACAACGTGTTCAGAAATGTCGGCATCCCATCCAAGTTGGTTTTCTGTATCGAATAATTGTTTGAAGTGGAGTGATTGGGCAACATCGACTACGTGAATGATTTTGTCCGGAGCCCATGTTTTGACTCTGTACTTGAACATTGCTAGATCTCTAGTTGAATACAGGGTTGCTCCGTCGGCTTTTCTGATCACGAATGGTGCCATGTTTTCGTCGTCGAATTCTGCTATTAGTGAGCCTCCTTCTCCTTCGCGAAACACACCTTTTGTTAAGCCTTCGTCTATTACTTCCTGCATTTTGTCTTCGTAGAAACTTTCGCCGAGAGTGTAGTCGAATTTGATGCCTCCTAGTTTTGAGTATGTTTTTTCGAGTTCTTTCATTGATAAGTCGACGAACCATTTCCAAAGTTTTTTGTTTTCTTCGTCGCCGTCTTCGAGTTTTTTGAATTCTTTTCGTCCTTGTTCGTTGAGATCTTCGTCACGTTCAGCTTCGTTGTGAAAATGCACGTATAGTCGGAGCATTTCCGGGATTGGTTCCGCTTTGATAGCTTCTTCTGTCCCCCATTTTTTGTATGCGTAAATCAATTTTCCGAATTGAGTTCCCCAATCACCTGTGTGATTTAGTGAGAGAACTGTAAATCCACGATTTTTGTAGATGTCGTATAATGATTGTCCGATTATTGTAGAGAGTAAATGATGAACCCCAAGAGGTTTTGCAATGTTTGGTGAAGAATATTCTACGAGAGCTGTTTTTTTCTTACCAACTTTTGATTCGCCGTAGTCTTCGCCTTTTTTAAGGACTTTTACGACTTCTTGTTCGAGCGCGTCTTCTGAAAGGTAGAAATTTATGAATCCTGGCCCTGCGACTTCCATCTCGTCGATGAAGTCTGGTTTGTCGATTGCTTTGATCAATTCTTCTGCGACTTTTCTTGGATCTGCTTTTACTTTGCTTGCGATTTGCATTGCGATATTGCATGCATAGTCACCATGTGATTCGTCTTTTGGATATTCGATTATGATTTTCTCGGCTTCCTCTGGCAATTGTCGACTGACGACTTCTTTTATGATTGCTTTGAGTTTTTCTCTGTATGAATTTGGATCTAAGAAGTTTAGTTTTGCGATTTTTCTTGGTTGTGGCGATGGTTTTGGTTGCGGTTTTGGCTCGGCCTGGGGCTTTGGTTGTGCCTGCGGCTGTGGCTTTGGCTCAGGTTGTGGCTGGACTTCTTTTTTCTTTTCAAATTCTTGTTTCGCTATGAAGTGGACTTTTTCTTTTTCTGAGATTTTTGAATCGTCAGCTTTTTTTAGGCCTTCTACTTCCAGATCGATCTCGTTGTTGTCTTCGTTCAATATGTACACAGCAACGTCTCCTCCAAGATACCTCTCTATAAGATCCTGAAATTCGTACAACATATTTTCAAAATCATCGATCGGAATTGCGTTTAGATCTTCGAAAACAACTATTGAGTTTTTGGTGTTTTTTGTGAGTTTAGTTCGTTCGCATTCTCTGTAATTCCAACGTCTTACTATAACTCCTCCTTTGTCTTTGTATACGATTTCGCTTGGCTTTACTTGTTTTATGTCTACTGTTCCGATTGGTCGGAAACATTCGCCACCCTCTGCGTAGGTGAGTTTCAGATCTCCGTAAAATTGATCCATATCTTCACCACCGACTGGGATCGTGTATTTGAGCGAAAAATGATTGTACAAATCGACTAATGAATTGATGTGTGGGATTAATTTTCCGTCTGTGACTCGTTTTAGAAGCGCTTCTATAGATGATTGGTATTTCGATGGTTTTGCTCCGAATCTCGCGTATGCTTCACGCCATCTCAAGATTTTTGGATCTTCGTCGAGCGGTTTTTTTTCGTATTCTCTTTTGCGCTGCATGCTAGCTCCCCTGAGTAGACTTTCTATTGCTGAAATTCTTTTGACGTTGTTTATCCCTTTTGCTGTAAGGACCCCGATTTTTAGATCTGGGTATTCTTGGGATATTTTTGAGTCAATTTTGAATTTCATTGCTGCGTGTTGACATATATACGCGAGCAATTATACATGGAGGGGCCGGGTTTTTGAAGAGAATTTGTAGGGGATTTGTTGGTAGGGGGTTTTTGGCTGGACCCGTTGAATCTAACCTGGATTTGTGTTATAATATTGCTGTATGTGGTATCAAATCCTTATTCTAGCAGTTCTATTGATTCTTTCCGCTCTCTTCTCAGGGAGTGAGATTGCTTTCATGTCGGTAACTCCTTCAAAAGTGAAGGAACTGTATTCAAAGAGGAAACCTGGAGCGAAAACTTTAAAAAAACTCAAAGAAAATCCGCATAGATTGCTTATCGCGATCCTAGTCGGGAACAATATCGTGAATGTCGGAGCATCTGCGTATACTGCTGTCACTTTGACCGAGTATTTCGGAGATAGTTCTATCGGTATTACGACTGGGTTGATAACGTTCCTTGTGTTGATTTTTGGGGAAATTACTCCTAAATCTTTTGCGCACTCTCATGCGGCAGGTATAGCTCTCGTTTTGGCTAAACCGTTTCTTTTGTTGGAATATGCCTTGTTCCCGGTTGTTATTGTTTTTGAACAAGTTGTGAAATTTGTAAATTGGGTTAGCGGTACAAAAAAAGATATTACTGTTTCTGAGGACGAGCTCATGGCGATGGTGCGACTAGGTGCTGAAGAAGGTGCAATCGAGAAACATGAGCGTGATTTGATTGAAAATGTGTTGGAATTTAACGATATTACGGTTAAAGAAGTCATGGTCCCTAGAGTTGAGGTGCAAGCCCTTTCTGAAGAGCAAACTCTAGAGGAAGCAGCTGATATGGTAGAAGAATACGGGCATTCTAGAATTCCTATATATAGGCGTGACTTGGATCACGTTGTTGGAATTTTGAATATGAGAGATTTGTTCCAGTACATTCGAGATTTCAAAAAAAGCAAGAAGCTTAAGACTTTGGATTTTGACCCTTTAATCAAGGTTCCTTTCTCGAAGAAAATCAACGTTCTTTTCCGTGAATTTCAGAAAAAACATATCCATATGGCAGTGGTGATCGATGAATATGGGGGAACTGCGGGAATTATTTCACTGGAAGATATTTTGGAGGAGATTGTTGGAGAAATCGAGGATGAGTTCGATGAAGAAGATAAGCCTGTCGAAATTGTTAATGCAAACACTATTATTGTTATGGGAGATACTCTTGTGGAGGAAATTGATGAAGCCTTTAAGGAGAAAGTTTTTGGGAAAAGTAAGGATTCAATGAATGCGTATATTTTGAAAACTCTCGGTAGATTCCCCCGAGAAAAGGAGGTTATAAAGATTAAAAATTTACGGATATCGATTTTGAGTGTCGGGGACAATGCTGTTGAAAAGGTGCGTGTGACGAGGAAGGGGTAGTTTGAATTTGTGAGTTTATCCTCTTCCCGGAGGTGGGGGGTTTTTATGGGACCTCTGGGAAGAGAACTTTTTACTTTCTAGAAATTGGTGGGGATACAGGTAATTTCGATCCCCAGGGCTTGTTTTAGACGCCGTTTTTTGGTATACTTATACGATATTTAAAAATAAATAAAAATAAAAACTAACACAAAAATATCATGAAAAAACTGCTTACTCTATTGGCAACTGTAGCCCTAGTAACTGGGCTAGCTGTCACTGCTATGGCGGATACTGTGGCTGATGAACAAGCACCAAGCGATGTAGAAAGTCTACAAGCTGTTGCTGGTGATTCAGCCGTAACTGTTTCTTGGGACGTCGCTACAGACGATACAGGCGTCACAGGTTACAAAGTCTTCTATGGTACATCTTCAGTCTATGACGTTGATGATTATACATTCACTATCGATGTGGGTGATGTAATTGAATATGACGTTACTAGTCTTGAGAATGGCACAACTTATTATTTCTCTGTAGTTGCATACGATGCAGCAGCTAATCATAGTGAGAACTATGCTTTGGAAGCTGAAGCTATGCCTGAAGCCGGTCTTGGTGGAGGAGAAACAGACGTTGAAGCTCCAACAGTTGTTGACGCTGAAGCGGTTAGTAAAATAGAAGTAAAAGTTGAGTTTTCAGAGCCAATCGCTTTTTATGCGGACTTGCTTGATTCTCCGGAACAAGCTTTCACAATCATAGATGACGATACCTATGAACCTCTTGATATTTTGGATGCTGAAATCATGGAAGATGACGATGTTGAAGACGGTGAAGAAGGGCTAATGGTTCTTCTTACAACTGACGTTCAAACTTTGGATGCGAACTATGTTCTAACAGTAACTCAGGATGTTGAAGATCTTGCTGGTAATAACATTATCAGTGGAACTTCTGACACAGCTGGTTTCTTGGGAAGCGACCTAGATCCAACTGCCGGTGATACTGATGGACCTGAAATCGTAAAAGTTGAGACTGCTGACGCTACTACTATGGTTCTAACATTTGATGAGACTGTAGTTCTTGGTCTTGATCCAGTTCAAAACTTTGCTGTTTACCCAAAAGACGATGTTCTTGGAGGCCTTGAGGTTTCTCAAGTTATCCTTGGAAATGACACTGATTCTGGATCGATTGATGCTTCAGTTGTTTTGACTGTTGCTGAAATGACTGCTGGAACTACTTATGTAGTTGAAGTTACTGGAATCACAGATGAAGAAGGAAACGAAATCACTGCTAACACTATCGAAGTTGTTGCTTTGGAAGGAGCAGGCGGAGTTGAAGGTGAAGGTGAGGGAGAAGGTGAGGTTGTCGCTGATGAACTTGTTGACGCTGAAAACTTTGTAGGAAAATTCATAAAACAAGAAGAAACTTTATCAGTACTTTTGAATTGGACTTTGCCAGAAGGTGAGGTTGCTAAGGCTCAAAAAGTATACAGAAGTACCGATGGAGCTGCCTATGACAAAGAAGGTGATCTTGGCTCTGGAGCTGCTAGCTACTCAGTTACTGATGACCTTTCTGAAGGCGATGTTCTTTGGTTCAAACTTACTCAATTAGATGAGGAAGGAAATGAATCTGAAGGTGTTCTAGCGAAAGTTACTTTGACTGAGACTGGTCCTGGTGTAGTTGGATTGGTTTTGGTTTCACTTGGACTTGGACGGTTCGCTAGTAGGAAAAGAAAATAGAAATTATGTTTATAATGTGTGAAGCCCCTGCCGCTGGTGGGGGCTTTTTTTTGGTTTTAGGTTGGGCTGGTCTTGGCGTGATTGACTGATGCCAGGGCGGTGGTTTGGTTTTCCACGGCTATTGTTTTTACAGGTTGGGGTTTTCGAGCCGTGGGAAATTAAGGAAAATTTAAGATTTTTGTAAAGTTTTTGTAAGCTTTTTGTAAGGTGTGGGTGGTAGGTTCATGAGCATGACGAATGATAAACGTGTAAAGTGCGAATCGGAATTTGTGCCCCGCAAATACTGGAAATACCTGGCTGCGTTTGTTGTGGGAATGTGGGTGATGTTTTTTATTGGATTGTATGAGTTGCCTCTTTTTGGCGAGGCTCGGTTGTATTTTTTGGATGTTGGGCAGGGGGATGCGATTTTGATACGATCGCCTGAGGGGCATAATATTTTGGTGGATGGTGGGCCGAAGTCGGTGGTGATGTCGGAGCTGAGTGAGGTGTTGCCGTTTTTTGGGAGGGATATTGATTTGATGGTTTTGACACATCCGCATGCGGATCATATTGAGGGTTTGGTTGAGGTTTTGAAAAGGTATGAGGTTGGGGCGTTATTGTTGACTGGCATTGCGTATGATAATAATTATTATGAGGAGTTTTTGAAGGATGTTTTTGAGTTGCGTGATCGTGGGGATTTAGATGTTTATATTGCTGAAAGTTCGGTGGATTTTCGAGTTGGGAGTGTTTATTTGGATGTTTTGTATCCGATTGAAAGTCTTGCTGGTAGGAAGATTGGAAATTTAAATAATTCGTCGATTGTGATGAGGGTTTCGTTGTTGGGTGGTGGTGGGTTTGGGGCGAGCGGATGGCGGAGTGTTTTGTTGAGTGGGGATTGCGAGGTTGAGTGTGAGGAAGAAGTTTTGGAGGCTGGTTTCGATATTGATGCTGATGTGATGAAGGCTGGGCATCATGGATCGAAGACTGCGGCGTCTGAGGAGTTTGTTCGGGCGGTTTCGCCTGAGGTTGTTGTTATTCAATGTGGTGTAGAAAATAAATTCCGGCATCCTCATGCAGAAACTTTGAGGACGTTTTATCGGTTTGGGGTGAGGGAGGTTTGGAGAAATGATTTGGATGGGAGGGTTGAGATACTATGAAATCGTTGCAGAGTGTCAAAAGTCAATGTATCATTTGTTCCATTTAAAAAATACCATGGGAAAAGTCGAAAGAACCTATGTAGTAGTGCATGAATTTTGTGTTCCAAAAGAAGGTCTTCGAACAGAAGAGGAGATGAGAGTTGCTGATGAAATTCGACGAATCAGAGAAAAAGAAAGGCATTTTATAGTTACTAAGAATCCATCTATAATACCTGAGGGCTTGGACCCTAATCATTTCATTTTTGTTTGTGGAGCCTATCATTCGACATCTAGAGGAGTGTTGTGTGTAGACCAACAGCTTGTAGCACTTACTGCGGCGGGCTTTAATGCTCGTATCCATTTTGGGGGGACCCTTTCTCGTGGAGAAAACCCGGCTTTTCGTAAAAAAGCATATGGTATGGTATGATCTTTTATGTAGTAACTAAGCCTATGAACGAACTATTATTCTTTGCGACATTTTTGTTTACGCTTGCTCTCGCGTTGTTGGCGTTTCGATTGGGGAAGAGTTATGTTTTTGCTTTTATTGCAACTATCGGATGTATCGCGATTTTTGTGGCGCCGATGGTCACGACATTGTTTGGGTTCGCTATTGTTTTATTTGAAATTTTTTACGCAGTTATATTTTTTACGACGGATTTGATTTCGGAACATTATGGGAAAAAGGAGGCCCGCAGTCTGGTTTGGCTCGCAGTCTTGGTTCTTGTGACGGTGTCTGTGATTTCAGCTTTGGCTGTGATGTTTGTTCCGCATGCAGTGGATACGATTCAGCCTCATGTGAAAGCGATTCTTGAAATCTCGCCGAGATTGATAATGGCGACTTTTTTGATGTTTGTGATTGAACAACATTTCGATATTTGGTTCTTTCACAAACTTAGGGAAAAAACGAAAGGCGGGAAGCTGTGGTTGAGAAATATATTGAGCACAAGCACTTCGCAATTGATCGATGTGCTGATTTTCTATCCATTGGCTTTTTATGGCATCTACGAAAATTTGTTGGAATTGATGGTAGCGGCCTATATTTTTAAAGTTTTGATGGCGTTCCTCGATACACCTTTCATTTATCTTAGTCGGCGATTTAAGCCGAAGGAGTTGGGGTGAAATGTTGTGCTATTTCCCGTATTTAGCTATGATGGTTTTGTTATAATTTAAATATTAACCAATAATGTTATGGAAAATAAAACAAGTCCATGGGTAGTTATTTTTACGATTATTCTAACTGCTGCGGTAGTTGGGGGCGGAATGTATTTTTGGCAAAACCAAAGTGTTGATGAGGTAGAAGTAGAAACAGAACAAGAAGCTTTGACGGAAGTCAACGAACTAAAATACGAGAACCAAACTTATGGATTTGCTATAACATTTCCGAATGAGTGGGCAGAAGTAGAAGAAGAAATTAAAGATTGGGTCCTTGACATAGAACAATCTAAAAATATTAGAATCACAGCAGAAAATGACATTGATCGTTTCATAGAAATTCGCGTGGTAAAAATAGATGACAAAGATAATCATATGGTTGCTGATGCACCTCATACTTACATAATGAGTAATTCAGAATACAGTTTCTTTTATACAGGTGGCGGTTCTTATGCTGGTATGCCAGGGATGGAGGATCAGAAATATTTTGATATTCAGAATGAAGTAGAAGATATTATCAAAACTTTTGAGGTGTTATAGAAAATTTATGTGGGGAACTTGACTTGCAGGACAAAAAAAGGACAAGGTGAAAAGTCGATTTTGTTAAAGTAGAGCATGTCAACGGAAGTCAAGCATAATCCCCCACAATTGAATCCTCCAACGGATAGGTTGAGGGCTTTTATTTCGTCAATACCGTTGGATATCTGCGCCTAGTTTTCTTAATTTTGTGTCGATTTTTTCGTAACCTCTATCGATGTAGTTTACGTTTGAGATTTCTGTTTGGCCTTTTGCGGCTAGTGCTGCGATCACCATTGCAGCTCCTGCTCTGATGTCGTAGCTTGAGATTGGCATTCCGCGGAGTTTTGATTGGCCGATTACTAGGGCTTGGTGTGGATTTAGAATTTCGACCTGGGCTCCCATGTGCTCGAGTTCAGCTAGGTAGCTAAGACGTCCTTCGAATAAAGTTTCGAATATTTTTGAGACACCTTTTGCTTGGGTAAGGAGGACTGAGAATGGAGCTTGGAGGTCTGTTGGGAAACTTGGGTGAACGGCTGTTCTGATGTTTGTTGATTTCAGACTTTTATATCCTTTGATATGAGCTTCGGTTTCTCCGAGAGTGAAGTCCACGCCTATTTCATCGAATTTCTGCCAGAAACTTCCAAGATCTTTTGGATTTATTCCTTTTATTTTCACGTCGCCTTTTGTGATTGCAGCTGCTATGGCTATGGTTCCTGCTTCGAGATAATCGCCGGTCACTTTATACGTAGCTCCGTGGAGACTAGTAACACCTTTGATTTTCAATGTGTGTGAACCTATCCCTGTGATTTTGGCTCCCATTTTGTTGAGGAATTTACATAAGTCTTGGACATGTGGTTCGGCTGCAGCAAGATTTATTGTTGTATTTCCTTTCGCGAAAATTGCAACCATTATCAGGTTCTCTGTGGCTGTTACTGAAAGTTCGGTCATTGTGATTTCAGCACCTTTTAACTCTTTTGCTTTGATCTTGAGCTCTTTTGATTCGTCTATAATTTCGCATCCTAATTTTTCTAGGGCTATAGTGTGGGCAGCAACTGGCCGTTTCCCCAATACGCATCCTCCTGGAAAAGCCATTGATACTTTTTTGAAATTTGCTAGGAGTGGACCTATTAATAGAATTGATGCTCTCATTCTGCATACGTAATCGTCTAGAGGTCGTTTGTCTTTGAGGCCGCTTGGGTCTATTTCTAAGATATTGTTTTCGAAGCTGATCCGGACACCTATTCCGGTCATGATGTTTATCATTGAACGTATGTCTGCGATGTCTGGGACGTTTTTTAGAATTGTCTTCTCTTTTGATAATAATGATGCGCACATTATTGGGAGTACGGCGTTTTTTGATCCCGAGATTTGAACCGTTCCTTTTAGAGCTTTCCCTCCTTTTACGATGAATTTTGCCATATGGTTGCTGTATTATTGCTATTTACCTGAGAATTGTAGCTTTTTTTGGTTAACGGGTCAATTTCAGGTTATATGTTGGTGAAAAGTAGTAAAGAATTTCCAAATATTATTCAGTTTGGCCACCTCGGCTACATGTACGCCTCGGTGGTTTTAGAGCATCATGATGCTCTAAAAGCTGAATGAAATATTTGGAAATTTTAGCCCCTTTTCATCCAATGAATTAACTCTGTAATTCACCTTATATAGGGTTGAGAAATGGGCTGTTTTTTGGTATAATTACAGGAAACAAAAAATAAAAATGAAAAAGAAAAACTACCTTAAAATCAATCCTCTTGTGTTCGTGTGTGGCCTCGTTATTTCGGGGTATTTATTCGCGAGTATTGTTGGGGCATTTTCTGAGGGGAGTTTGTTTCAGGGGTCTGTTCTTTCTCTTTTTAATAAAATAGGAGTAACGGACTATCAGGCTGAATATCCGGATTTGGGAATTGAGAAAATCACTTTGATTAAATCTACAAATCCTTCCGGGAATTTTCCTTATTATAAATACAAAGCAACCGTTGTTTTGAGAAATTATGGTGAAGGCCTTGATAAGGCTGAAGTTACCATCAATGCGGGCAAAGGCCAGAAATCTGCTTTTGTTAGAAATGAGTTGTATGGGCTGACTTTGCCTAAAGGTGAAAGGTTTATTTTCGATGATTATGAGGTTTTGATGGCTCAAGGAGCGAATTATAAATCTTTTGATTTTGAAATTGATGTGAAAGATCAAGGAGATCGTGACGCTGGCAACAACTCTTATACTGCTGGGGCTTTTGAAGAGCCAGCGAACCTGCAGTCTTTTGAGATTAGTGCTTACGATAACGATGAGGATTTCGATTTTGATTATCGTTTGGCTAACAAGTATGAAGCTGACTTGAGTGAGGCGGGAATGCTGATGTGTGTCGCTGAAAATTATAGAGGTTTTGAAGAGAACGATATGAGGTATGCAGAAGTTGATACTACTAAAGATGTTTATAGTTATTATAAAATTAAGGCTTCTGAGGAATTAATTGTTGATGAAGAGTTTGAATGCGATGAGGTTCGTGCAAATGCTGTACGAGAAGATTTTGACCTTGATGAGGAATACGTTGTGTTCCTGAAAGGGGTTTTGGAAGATGGGTCTTTTGCGGTTAGCAATGCCCTTTATCTTCCTGAGCAGGAGTACATGAATAGAGCTGAGTTTACAAAGCTGTTTGTGGATTACACAGGGCTTGAGATTTATACTGACGGGCAATATTACTATAAAGACGTTTTTGGAGAGGAATGGTACGCACCTTATGTGCAAACAATGTTCAATCATGGACTTCTTCCTTCTCCTATAGATTTCCGATTTAGAGGTGACGATGCGATGCACCGTGGCGATATTTTGGAGCCGCTGCTTCATTATTTTGATGCTGATCTTTTTGTAGAGGATGGAGCTCCTCATTTTCACGATGTCCAAAAAAATTCTGACGATTATTTCTTTGTAGAGTCTCTTTATTCGAATGTGAAAGCCAGTTCTTTTGGCATTTATTTCCATCCGGACAAGAGAGCTTCTCGACATTTCCTTAAATATTTAATAGATGAGTTTGCCAATGAGTAAAATCAGCTTGAAAACGATTGCCACTTTTGTGGGCGGATATTTACTATTCGTTTTTGCTGTTGGTACGTTGGTTTTGTATGGACCATCTAAGGAGATTCAAGGACATACCGCTGTTCTGAAAATTCAAGATCGTGGTGAGGTTGAGATTGGAGTTGGGGTTGAAGTGGAAGAAGAAGAAATCGTCGAAGAAGTTTTGGTTGAGCCTGTGGAGAAAATCGAAGTTGTGGAAGAGGTCGAGGTGGTTGTTGCGATTGAGGAAAAGCCTGAAGTCGTTGTCGAGCCTGTTCTTCCAGTAGATCCAGCTCATATGACTCATATATTTGAAGCTGCTGTTGGAACCATGGAAAAGATTGCGGAAGTTGTTGAATTGGAGGCTGCGGTAGCCGAGGTGTTTGAAGTTGAGGAGGTTGAAGTGATTGAAGAAGTGGAAGTTGCCAAGTTGACAATTAAAAGACCTGTACCAATAAGTCCTTTCCAAATGTTTAGTATATTCTCGACATTGGTCGAGATTGTTAATGAAGTTGAGGAAGAAATTGAGGCTGAGCTGTTTGAAGCTGGTGCTTTCTCAATAGATTTTGACGAGCCAGAAGTGGAAGAAGTTGAGGCTTATACAAGATTGGTCAATGTTGCAAATTTAACTGTTGCGGCGAATGAAGAATCTATCCGTTTGAAAAATATTTCTTTGAGAATTAATGGTGTTGGTGATGATAGTTTGGAAAACTTTGTGGTGGTTTATGACTCTGGAGTTGAGATTGAGGGTAGTATTGAAAATGGATATGTTCATTTCGAAGGTGTTGATAAAAAGATCTGGCCTGGATACGAAGAATCTTTCAGCTTTTATGCTGACGTATCAGGTGAGGTTGAAAGTGGGGATTCGTTGACGCTCGAGGTTGTGGGTTCTTATGATGTTGAGGTCACTAGCAGAGGCGAAGTCACGCCTTACACTGGAAGACCTGGGTTAGAAAGTCCTGCCCTGTTGATCAAGTAAGTTTGTTTCGATATTGGATTGCTTCTAGTATGTGGCTTTCTGTTATTTCGGTTGGGGTTCTTTCGTGAGATGCGGCTTCGAGATCGGCGATTGTCTGGGCGACTTTGATGGTTTTGAGATACCCTCGGTTTGAGAGGCTGAGGCTTGAAGCTGCTGTGTCTAGGATTGATTTGGCTTTTTTGGTAAGTGCGCAGAAATGTTTGATTTGTTCTGCGGAGAGTTCTGAGTTTGAATTTACGGGGAGGGTTTTGTAACGGGTTTGTTGGTGGTTGGTGGCTGTGCTGATTTTTTGTTTTATTTCAGTTTCTTGTTTTTGGCTTTCGTCGTCGAGGAATGATTTTATTGAGATTTGGGGAACGTCTATGAAAATATCGAATCTATCTAAAAGGGGGCCTGAGATTTTGTTTTGGTATTTTTTTATTTGTTTTGGGGTGCATCTGCAGGTTTTGTTTTTGACTGTGAAATGGCCGCATGGACAATTATTCATTGCTGCTATTAATGTGAATTTTGCGGGAAATGTTTGTGTGGAGTTGGCTCTGTTTATATTTATATATCCATCTTCTAGTGGTTGCCTTAAGACCTCCAACACATCTCTCGGGAATTCTGTGATCTCGTCGAGGAAAAGGACTCCTCTATTTGCCAATGTTATTTCGCCTGGCTTGATGTTGTTCCCTCCTCCAACAATTGCGATCTTGGAAGCTGTGTGGTGGACTTCGCGGAATGGTCTTTGGGTTATGAGAGGGACATCTTTTGGGAGGCGACCTGTTATTGAATAGATTTTTGTAACCTCTACGACTTCTTCTTCAGTCATTTGGGGCAGAATGTTTTTGAATGCTCGTGCTAAGACGGTTTTGCCGCCACCTGGGGCTCCGCGGAGCAGTACGTTGTGCCCGCCTGTTGCTGCTATGATTAATGCTCTTTTTGCGTTTTCAAGGCCGTATATTTGGGAGAAAGTTGTTTCGTCTTGGAAGGATTCTGTTGGTTGCGCTGGCTCATAGTTTTTGAGGCCCTCCCCTACTATTTTGTGGATTTCGTTTCGGCCCTGGCAAAAATCTATGAACTTTTGTAACGAATCTAATCCGAAGATTTCGATACCTTCTACTAGTGACGCTTCTACTACGTTTTCTTTGGGAAGGAAAACTTTTTTGAATCCTTTTTCTTTTGCTGCGTTTGTGATGGGTAGGATTCCTTTTATTGGTTTGATTTCGCCGTTTAGGGCGAGTTCTCCTATCACTATTGCGTCCTCGAGTCTATCTAAGGAAACTTGGTTTGAGGCAGCGAGAAGTGCTATGGCTATCGGCAAATCGAAGTTTGAGCCTTGTTTTTTTAATTCTGCTGGAGCGAGATTTACTGTCTTTTTTTCGATGGGGTATTTGAGTCCGCTGTTTTTGATGGCGGAACGGACTCTTTCTTTGGATTCTTGGACGGAGATGTCTCCAAGCCCTACGATTTTGAATGAGGAAAGTCCACGGGAAATATCTGCTTCTACGTCTATGAGGTCGCAATTAAGTCCTGTTGCTGTGATTGATTGGATTTTTGCCGGCATGATGGGTGAGTTAAAAACCCCATTATGCCTGGGAGACCTTACAGAAAACTTAATTTTTCCTTAAATTTTGCTTAAGTTTTTCTTAAAAGTTGAGTTGGAAGAATTTTTCGCCTGATTTGAAGTAGAGGGTTTCGCCGTTTTTGCCGGCTACTATGTTTGAAGGTTTATATAGGAGCATGTTGGTTGTGAGAAGTTCTTGGGTTTGGTTTGTTTCGGGATTGTATTCTTCAAAGAGCCATTGGGTTTCGAGTTTTGAGATTAGTATTAGGACGTTTTTTGGGGTCCAATATGCGGATTCGAATTTTGCGTTTTCGTTTAGGGTTGTGACTAGATTTTGGCTTATGACTTTTGTTGAGAGTTGGTTTTGTTGGTCACGTGTTTTTATAAGGAAATATTTTCCGTTTGGGGAAACTTTTAATGCGATTGCTGAATAATTTGCGTCTGCTATGTTTTGTGTTTGCTTCGACTGTGTCTTGATGTAGGTGACTGTGTTTGTTAGAAGTACTGCTGCGTTGTTGCCGCTTAGGAGTTGGTAATCTTTTGGTTTTTTGGGGAAATAAATTATTGCTCGATCGGGAGTGTCTTCTTCAACTAATTTCCAGTTGTGATTTTTTTCGTTGTATTGGATGTCATATTTTTTGTGGGGATATTTTGTGGGAGATTCTGGGATTTTTTCGATTGTTCCTAGGTGGGGATCTCTTTTTAGCTCTGGGTAAACTTCTGTTGATGTCCATAGGTTTACCTCTATGTTTTCTTTGATTGATTTGTAGCCTGTTTTGTAAAAGCTTATGAATTTAGGGCCTGTTTCGGTTTTGATCACGCATGGAGCGTCTTCGCATTGGTAAGTGCCTTGGTCAAAAACGACAACCTCGTATGGTGGGTTTTCGTATACTTCGATTTTTCCGAAATCGAGAAAGCGGATCCACCCGATATAGCCCAAGATTAGGATGATGGGGATGGCTATTAATATTATTTTCTTTTTTTTGTTGCTAGAGCTTGGCTCGTCGATCATAGGATGGGGATGTGGTTTATTTCTATCGGCCTTTGTCGCGAGTCCAATAATATGCCAATAAATGTGATTCTCCAACTTTTTGTTGTTTGGGTTTTCTCCAGGTATGTTAAAGCTGTTTTGATTATGCGTTGGGTTTTTTGGTATGTGAGGGTCTCTTCTGGGTTGTTTATTGAGCGAGTTGTTCTGGTTCGGACTTCTATGAATTCTATTTCGTTTTGGTTTTCGGCTATCAAATCTATTTCGCCGTATTTTGAATAATAGTTTTGGGCTAGGATTTTGTGCCCTGTTTTTATTAGGAAGTTTTTTGCGATGTTTTCGCCTAAGTTCCCGAGTTTTTTTTGATACATTTGGGTTTGGTTAAAGTTTATCGCTAAATTTTAACCATAAAAAAGTTAGTTATGCTGGAAATTTAAGGTTTTTGTAAGGAAAATTTAAGAAATCATTTTGAAAAGCCAAAGGTAGTGTGTACTATGAGAAGCCCTTGACGGGGATGGGCTTAAAAAAAATTAGGTATGGCTGATAAATTACTGGTTCCACCACATAATCTGGAAGCTGAGCGTTCTGTGCTTGGGGCTTTGCTTATAGACAAGGAAGCGATCCTTAAAGTCTCTGATTTCTTGCACGCTGATGATTTTTATCATGACGCTTATGGGATTGTATATGATGCGATTTTGAGTTTGTACGATAGTAGAACGCCTGTTGATATCATCACTTTGAGTGCTCACCTGGAGGATTCTGGGAAATTGAAAATTATTGGAGGAGCTTCTTTGTTAGCTGAGCTGGCAAATGAGGTTCCAACGTCTACACACATTTTCCAATATGCGAGCATTGTCAAACAGAAGTCGGTTTTGAGAAAACTGATTAATGCCGGGGATAAAATCAAAAGTCTTGGATTCAAGGAAGAGGACGATGTGGAAAACTTGATTGATCAAGCAGAGAAGTCACTTTTTGGTGTCTCTCAGCTACATATCAAAGATCGATTCGTGCACATCAAAGATGTTTTGAGCAAAACTTATGAGAAAATTTCGGATCTGCATGATCCTGAGGCAAAAGATAAGTATCGTGGAGTCCCGACTGGGTTCCGAGACTTGGACAATATTCTTTCTGGATTGCAGCCGTCTGACTTGGTGATTTTGGCTGCAAGACCTTCGATGGGTAAAACTGCGCTCGCTCTGAATATTGCGCAGAACGTTGCAAAGAAGGGGTTCTCTATCGGTGTTATTTCTTTGGAAATGTCGAAGGAACAATTGGTTGAGAGAATGTTCTGTAGTTTGTTGTCTGTGGATAGTTGGAAACTTCGTACTGGAAAATTGTCGGATGATGATTTCTCGAGAATTGGTAACGTGATGGATGAATTGAATAATATGAAAATTTATATAGATGATTCTATCGGTGGATCGATTGCTGAATTGAAGGCTAAAGCTCGTAGGTTGAAGATGGAGCAGGGGTTAGATGTTCTTGTGATCGATTATTTGCAGTTGATGAGTGGGTCAGGATCGGCTTACCAATCAAACAGAGTACAAGAAATTTCGGAGATCTCTCGTTCGTTGAAGGAGTTGGCTCGTGAGTTGTCTGTGCCTATCGTTGCTTTGTCTCAGTTGTCTCGTGCAGTTGAGATGAGACCTTCTAAAGTTCCTCAGCTATCTGACCTGCGTGAATCTGGTGCGATTGAGCAGGATGCGGATGTTGTGATGATGCTTTATCGTGAAGATTATTATGAAGAAGATAGTGCTCGTCCTGGTATGACGGATATCTACATCAGGAAGCATCGTAATGGTCCTATTGGTCGTGTTGAGTTAGCTTTCAAAAAAGAACAGATGAAATTTATTTCTGTTGAAAAAGATAGAACGGCTGATAGTTATGGTGGCATGTAGAGGTTTTATTGCTTTGTACAGGTTTAATCTCTATAATACGCGCATAATTACTGTGATTTTTTAACCTATTAAATTATGTTCTGGGGAGATGATATTATTGACGACTTTTTGAAAGAACGTGGTGAGGCCATGAAAGGTCGGCAAGTTGTTTTGCGAGATGAGAAAACTTTGTCTGGGCGGCCGCATGTTGGCTCTCTTCGATCGTTTGTTATGCATGCTGTTTTGTCGGACGTTTTAACTTCGCGTGGAGTTGATAATAAATTTCTGTATGAAATTAATGATACCGATGCTTTCGACTCTGTTCCGTCTTATGTGCCTGCAGAATTTTCGGAGCATTTGGGAAAACGTTTGAAGGATGTCCCCTCTCCGGATGGGAAAGCTGAGAATTATGCGATGTATTTTGCAAATGAGTACACCGGGGCTTTGAAAGATTCTAAATATACTGCCGAATATTATGTAGCGAGCAAGAAATATGAAGCTGGAGAATATGATGAATATATTCGATTGGCTTTGGATCACAAGGATGAGATTCGCGAGATTTATCGAACGGAAAGTGGCTCTGAAAAATCTGAGTCGTGGTATCCATGCCAGGTTATTTGTGATAAATGTGGAAAAATTGCTACTACAAAGATTTTGAGTTGGGACGATGATGAAGTTGAGTATAGTTGTTCGGAAGAGCTCGGCGGCGCTAAGGGATGTGGGCATGAGGGGAAGAAATCTCCGTTTGGAGGAAATGCGACAATGCCTTGGAAAGTTGAATGGGCGGCGAAATTTTGTGTAGTTGGTGTAGATTTGGAAGGTGCCGGGAAAGATCACTATGCGGCGGGCGGTTCTCGCCATGTTTCGAATCGAATTTGTGAGGAAATTTTTAAGCACAAGCATCCTTTTGATGTTAGACATGAATTTATTTTGTTGGGAGGGGCAAAGATGTCTTCGTCTTCTGGTGTTGGTGCTACTGCTGTTGAGATTTACGAGCTTTTGCCACGGTATTTGTTCCGATTTATGATGATCCAAAAGGAAGTTATGAAAACTATTAATTTTGATCCTGCGGGCGATACTGTGCCTGTGCTTTTCGATCAATATGATGAGATTTGTCGTGGATATTTTGCTGAGGGAAAGGATGGGGAGGAGGTTAAGGATCACAAAAAATCTATTTTTGAATTTGCACATTTTTATGAGAAGGATTTGAAAGTTTTGGATCGGTATTTGCCGCGATTTAGTCAGATTGTTTTCTTTGTACAGATGCCTCATATGGATATTGAAGAGAAGGTTGCTGAATTGAAGGGGTCGGCTTTGACCGAGGCTGATAAAGAGGAATTGGCTGAGAGAGTTGAACATGCGAAGAAATGGCTTAAAGATTACAGCCCTGAGAGATATGTATTTGAAATTCAAGAGGAGCTTCCTGAGTCGGCTTCATCGTTGAGCGATGGGCAGAAGAAATTTTTGGGAGCTTTGGGGAAGGCGTTGGGCGAGAAGGATTGGTCCGCGGAGGAACTTCACGGGAAGGTTCATGAATTAAAAACAGAATCTGGGTTGGAGCCAAAGGAAGTTTTTGGATCGCTTTATATTTCGATTTTGGGAAAAGATTCTGGGCCGAAGGCAGGTTGGTTTTTGGAGGCGTTGGATAAGGAATTTTTGGTAAAGAGGTTTGAGGAGGCGAGTCAGTAATTTGTTTCACGAAATTTTTATGGATAAAATTGCGGTTTTGGATTTTGGAGGACAGTACGCGCACTTGATTGCAAATCGAGTTCGTCGATTGGGAGTGTATTCAGATATTTTCGATGGGGAAGTTTCGGCTTCTGAATTGAAAGATGGTGGGTACAAAGGTGTTATTTTGTCTGGTGGGCCACAAAGTGTACACGAAAAAGATTCTTTGCAGGCTGATTCTGGGATTTTCGAATTGGGAGTGCCTGTTTTGGGAATTTGTTATGGGCACCAGGTGATTTCACATATGCTTGGAGGTCGTGTCGATAGAGGAGAAGTTCGCGAATATGGATTGGCTACGGTTTCTATTTTAAATAAAGGAGAAGTTTTTGAAGGGCTCGAGAATGAAGAACAGGCTTGGATGAGTCATTTCGACCAAGTCGTTGAGGTGCCTTCGGGATTTGAGGTTTCGGCTTCGACTTCGGATTGTCCTATCGCGGGAATGTGGGATGCGGAGCGACGGATTTTTAGCGTTCAGTTTCACCCTGAAGTTACTCACACTCCAAATGGGATGAAAGTCTTGGGAAATTTTGTTGGGATTTGTGGAGCGAAAAAGGAATGGAGTATTGAGAAATTTATTGAACAAGAAGTGGCAACGATCAAGGATAAGGTCGGGGACAAGAAGGTTTTTATGCTTGTTTCTGGGGGCGTTGATTCTACGGTTGCTTTTACTTTGCTGGAGAAAGCGTTGGGGAATGATCGGGTTTTTGGTTTATTTGTAGATATTGGTTTTATGCGAGAAGGAGAGGTTGAGCAGGTGACGGAAGCTTTGAAGGGGTTGGGGATTACGAATTTGCGAGTTGAAGATGCGGCGGCTGAATATTTTGAAGCGTTGAAGGAAGTTTATGAGCCTGAGCAGAAACGTGGAATTATTGGGAAATTATTTTTGGATGTGCAAAAAAGGGTTTTTGAAGAAATGTCGCTTGATCCTGCCGAGTGGATTCTTGGACAGGGGACGATTTATCCGGACACCATAGAAACTGGCGGTACAAAGCACGCAGACACAATAAAAACGCATCACAACCGTGTGCCTGAGATTCAGGCGCTGATTGATGCGGGGCAGGTTATAGAGCCGATTGCGCAGCTATACAAGGACGAGGTGCGTGGTGTTGGCGAGAAGCTTGGGCTTCCGCATGACATGGTTTGGAGACATCCGTTTCCTGGGCCTGGGTTGGCGGTGAGGTGTTTGTGTAGTGAGGAGGAGGTTGGCGATGTCGAGGATTTGTCTGAGTTGAATTCTAAGATTTCTTCTGAGGGTTATGATGCAATTGTTTTGCCTGTGAAAAGTGTGGGGGTGCAGGGAGATGTTCGTTCGTATCAGCATCCTGTTGTTTTGAGTGGTGGTGAGAAAAATTTTGAGAAACTTGAGGCTGCTTCGATCGCTTTGACAAATTCTTTTGCTGAGGTAAATAGAGGACTTTATCTTTTGAGTGGGGATGTTGAGGATTTGGAATTGAAAAAAGTTTATCTGACGCGTGAGCGAATTGCTGTTTTGCAAAAGGCGGATAAAATTGTGATGGATTTCCTATATGAGAAGGGTTTGGAGAAAGCTATTTGGCAGTTCCCTACTGTGTTAGTGCCTTTGGGTTCAGCTGGTGGCTCTGGCGAGTCGATTGTTTTGAGGCCGGTTGAGAGTGAAGAGGCGATGACTGCAAATTTTTACAAAATGGATTTTGAGTTGTTGGAAGAGTTGGTGGGTCGATTGGAAAAAGTTGAGGGAGTGGATGCAGTTTTCTATGACATTACGAACAAACCTCCGGCTACAATTGAATGGGAGTAAATTGAAAACCTTTGAAAAGGTTTTCAACGCTTTCCAAAGCACAAAGTGTTCGTAGAAACTTTGTTCGCTTGGCTTCGTGATTTTTTGGCAGCGGGGCCCACAAGACCCACTGAAAAATCACTACGCTTGCTCGCGAAAGATTTCTACTCACGGGTTTGGAGTAGGGTTATCACATATTCTTGCCGATAAGTTCTAATGGAAGAGGGTTTTTTGTTGATAGTTCTTGTAATGCATATAGTGCTGCGTCTGCTTTGGCTTTTTGTGGATCTTCCTCATTTGAGGCTTCTCTTATTCTTAGAGGTTTTTCGCCATTTACATAGATGAAAGCTCTGATTTGTGGTTGTGTTTTTGTACCTTCATCATGGTATTGGACTTTGACTGTTTGACCTGAAACTGTACATATTTGGCTAAGAGTGTTTTTTGCTCTCCCCTGTTTTTGGGATACCCATTCTAGAGCTAGAGTTTTTAATTCTCTCCATCCTGTGTCTGTGTTTTTTGCAATTATCAAAATATAATAAGCTTCTATTGGCCCTATTTGGTCTTCTCTTATTCTTTTTATAATTTCTTCTTTGAAATCTTCTTTTAATAAATTGTGTTTACACGCGTATGCCACAGCTTTTTTGAAGGAGTTTTTCTCGAGATATTTTAACCTACCTTCTTGTCTTTCTCTTTGGGTGAATTTTCTTTTATTTTTTTTCCTTCCGGGTCTGCTTTCTATCACGGCAAGGGTTCTCTCGTTTATATAGCCAGATATTCTTGCAAGGTCTTCCTGTGTGTATGGGGATTCTTCTTGCTCAACAAGAGTCTTTAGCATCCTTTGAACTACTAAATCTGGATATCTTCTTATTGGAGAAGTTACGTGGGAGTATTCTGGTAGAGCTAGTAGGGAGTGTCCTTCTGAGACTGGTCCGTACGTTGCTCTTTCAATAAATATGTCCTCATCTCCTGTAGAGGCTTCAGCTCGTCCTCTAAGTTGGTCTGATATTTGAGCTATTTCTGCTGAGCTTGCTGCTTCTGTAGCGTTGTTACAATTTCTATATAGGTTCGGTGCGTCCATCCCTCTCAAAAGTTTTGCGACTTCTGTGTTAACCAGAATCATGAACTCCTGAATCATTATGTAGGATGGAGTCGTTCTAATATTACTTCTGAATTCTGTCATTTTGTATGCATCTTGGTCAACCACACTTCCTCTTTTTGCTCTTTGTTTAAAGAGATGTTCTGCCAATCTGCTCATTTCTGTTAACATCCTCAAATCCTGATTGGGGCGTTGGTTTATTATATGGCAGTTTGCTCCGTAAAAACTATATCTAGCTTCGTTTTCAATGTAGGTTCTTTTTATTTTTAAACCTTTTACGTTGCCGCGATGACTCAGCCAAACTTCGAATGTGATTGTTGGCCTTTTTTCACCTTGGTGTAAACTTGCTAAGTTCTCAGAAATATTTGTGGGGAGCATAGGAGATACAAATTCATCAAAACTGTAATAATAAGACTGCACTCTCCTTATAGCCTCCTCATCCATAGCAGAACCTATCGGCACCATGGCAGCTACATCTGCAATACTTACCTGTAATTTGAGTCCTTGCCCGTGGACTCGTTCCAACCAAATTGCGTCATCGATGTCTTGTGTGGCTGGACTATCAATAGTAATTCCTCTCACCCTTTCTCTACCTTCAAATATTTCATCTGAAAGTTCTGTTTGGGCTGCTTCTTGTATGACAGCATCCGGGAATTTTCGTTCTCTTGGGTTTAGTGGACAATCTTCGATTTCCGCTGAATGTGGTACGTAAATACTCACTTTTGTTTGATTTAAATCCTTATTTAAAAGGCGCCATTTTGACAGATACGGGTGGTTTTGTCAACCCGTTAGGGGGATGTTTTTATAGTGTTATTTTTTCCGGCATTTTGATCTTTTGGCCGAGGTGTTTTTCGGCGAAGGTTTTCATTTTGGCTGGATCGTCGGTTGTGAGGAAGATTCGTTTTTTTGGAGTGGATTTTGAGAGTTTTTTCTCTATTTCTGGGTGTCTTTCGAGGTAGTCGGCTAGTGATTTTGCTACAACTTCACCTGTGTCGAAGACTTTTGTCTTTTTGCCCATATATTTCTGGAAATCTTTGTGCATGATTGGGTAGTGGGTGCATCCAAGGATTAAAGTGTCTATGTTGGTTGATTTGAGAGGTTTCAGGTATTTTCTGAGGATTGAAGTGGCTTCCGGTTTTGTGTGCCAACTTTCCTCGATGATTGGGACGAGAAGAGGGCATGTTTGGGAATATACTTTGGTTTCTGGGTTTATTTTGTGGATTTCTGAGTTGTAGCTCTGGGAACTGATTGTGGCTTTTGTTCCTACGACCCCCACCCTATTCGTTTTTGTTTGTTTGGTCACTTCTTCTGCGAGTGGAATCAAGACTCCGAGTATTTTTCTATCCTGTTCTTTGTCCCCTTTTAGGTATTTTTGTTGGACGTGTCGAAGGGCAACGCTTGAAGCTGTGTTGCATGCGAAAATTATGAGTGTGACTCCCCTATTGAATAAATATTCTACTGCTTCTTCTGAGAATTTTTTTATGGTTTCTGGGCTGCGCGGACCATAGGGACTGCGAGCTGAGTCTCCGAGATAAATGTAGTCGTATTGAGGAAGCTCCTTCAGAACAGGTTTTAGTACTGTAAGTCCGCCAATTCCTGAATCAAAAAGTGCTATCATTCTTTTTCGCGTTATTTTGCTAGTAGTAAAAGCCAAAGTGGCTGAAGTGCAAGAATTACTAGGAGAATTGTTAGGAAGATCTTCTTGTTGTACATTTCGAATCTTAGTCTTTTGGCCATGGCCATGAGCTTTTTCTCGGTATTTTCTATTTTTTCCTGCATTTTTGCTTTTTGGAGCTTTTTTTCTGCTGATTCTCTGTGGTACTCGAGAAGAGGTATTGAATTTTTTAGTTGAGCTTCGAGTTGACCTACACGGTAATTGGCTATTTCCAGGCGCTCTTGTTTTTCGCCGAGTTCTTCTTTCGTGTCGTCATATAGATTTTTGTACATTTGGCTTAGATCAGCCTTCCTCGCGGGTTTGTGTGTTTGTGAAGTGGACAGTGGGGGTGGTGTTTCGTCTGTTTTGTCGTCTATTATGTCTATAGACGTGATAGGTGTTGACATAGAGTCAAAGGTGTCGCTTGTGTCGATAGGTGCTGCGTATTCTGGCTGTCCATATGGTGCATTTTGCCTTTCGACAAAATTTTCTATCTCATCTTTCTTAAGCCAAACCCGTCCACCCACGTTTTGAGCGGTTAGAACCTTCTTTTTTACATATCTGTCGACTGTTCGAACGGAAACTTTAAGAAGCCTTGAAGCTGCCTTTCTGTCGATGTTGTAGTTTTGAGTGAATGTGTCCATTTTGTGTCGTGATTGTCGTGTTTATGTCGCTAGACAGGGTGTTGACTGTTGTAGTCAGCTGTCGTTAGGGATTCTACTAAAAAAAATTTGTTAAGTCTAGTTCTAGTTTCTTTACTTTATAGGGAATGGTCCTCATAATGTTCTTACCTTATTTTTATGTTATTAATATATGATTGGAAAATCTCTGATATCGATGGTTTTGGTGCTTATTTTCCCTTTTGAAGCTGCTTTTGCAGATACAACTATATATCAATCGTTTTCGGCGACTGAAGAGGAGCAGGTTGTTTTTGAAGGATCGACTTATGGAGAACAATTTGGTTCTAGTATGGCTGTTGGAGACGTGAATGGTGATGGGGTGGAGGATTTGGTGGTTGGTGCGCCTTTTTATTCTTTGGATGGGTACAAGTGGACAGGGAAAGTTTCTGTCTATTTTGGGTCTAGAAGGGCTGACAACAAACCTGATATTGTCTTCTATGGGCGATATCCGGGTGGACAGTTGGGAAGTGACTTGTCTATAGGTGACTTTAATAATGATGGAGTAGATGATATTTTGATGGGGGCTTATAATTCGATACAAAATGATAATAGAGTTGGAAGAGCGTTCCTTGTACTGGGAAGGACCTCTTTTCCTGATAAAGAGTGGCATTTCAAATCTAAGGCTGCTGATTTTGAATTTGTGGGGAAGGAGGAGGGTGATGGCTTTGGGTTGTCTGTTCTTTTGGCTGACATCAATGGTGACAACTATGACGACGTTGTCGTGGGTGCGCCTTTTGCGATGTCGATAGATAGGCTTGATTCAGGTAACGTATATGGTTACTTCGGGTCGTCATACCGTGTCGACCGTGTCTATACCCCTAACAAATTTTATTTTGAGAAAGATGCGGATGTTGTTTTTTGGGGACATAAGGATGGTGAGCGATTTGGGTCGGATTTGGCGCATGGAGATGTTGTTGCTGGTAGCTTGAGTGATCTGGTTATTTCTGCGTATTTTGGGAATGGTCCAAATGGTGAGCAATCTGGAAAAGTTTACCTTTATAAGGGGCTTTCGAATTATGCTTCCAATATTTATGAGGCTTATGATGTTTTGGTGGGGGATATGGCCAATGGGTGGTTCGGGTTTTCGGTAGAGGTTGTTAATTTGACCGGGGGGATAAAATCGGATCTTTTTGTGACGCAGTTCCCTTATGCGAATGATTCTGAAAATGGGAAGGCTTACCTCTTGAGTGGGAAAGAATGGTTCGTCAATCCGTTTGATGAGACACTTGCTTCTACTTATTTGGTTACGAAGGATAATGCTGATTATTATTTTGAGGGTGGGGGAAGTAGCAATATTTTGGGTGCGAGTGTTGGAAGTGGAGATTTTGACAATAATGGGTCGTTGGACCTGTTTATTGGGGCTCCTGGTGTTAGTTATTCAAAAAGTGAGGAGGCTGGGGAGGTTTATGTGTTTTATGGGGAGGAGTTTGAGGAGAAAAAGTATTTTTATGTCGATTACCATAATGTAACGTCTGTTGTGCATGGGGAGCGTCCGGATGACTGGTTTGGAGCTAGGGCTGTGCGTATAGATTTTGATAATGATGGTTTTGACGATATTGCTGTTTCTAGTCGATATTCTGATAATTATGATGAAGATGGGGTAGTTGAGGAGTCGAATGTTGGGCAGATCAATTTGTTTTTGGGAGGAGCAACACCTATCGGGGTTGAGACGACTGTCTCTGGTGCTGCTGAAGATTATATTTCCCGTGGAGATTTTATTAAGCAGGTTGTTGAAAGATTTAATATAAAAGTTACTCGTGGGGATTTTATTGATAGTTGTTATGATTTTAGAGATTTTTGTTTTTATGTTTTTACAAGTCAGTCTAATTTTGAGGGACTGACTCTGGATCCTGAGATTCTTTTGTACCCTGATGTGCCGGTGGAAAGTCCTTATTATGAGTCGGTCACAATTGCGACTATGCTTGGAGTTATTCATGGATATGCTGGATATGAGGGAACGCCTTTTAAGCCGGAGAGGAACATCACTAGGATTCAAGCGCTGAAGGTTATTTTGGCAATAAATCAGCTTGTTCAGCCTATGTATAAATTTGAGTTAATAAATATTTTGGGTGGAGTGAGTGGGGTGGAAACGCAGGAAAGTTATTTTCCTGATATTGATCCGCAGCTAGATTATATGTGGTGGTATCCTCAGTATTCGAATTTTGCTTATCAAAAAAATCTAGTTGGAAAAGACATGCCTTTTCGGCCAAAAGATTACATCACGATTCAGGAAACGGATGATTTGATTGGGCGGACTTTAGATCTAATTAACAGATAATATGGCTCCGATTTACGTTGTTTTGGAAAATATTCGTAGTTTGTATAATGTTGGCGCGATGTTCCGGACTTCAGATGGCGCTGGTGTTCAGAAAATTTTTTTGTGTGGGATAACGGCGACTCCTCCGCGGCCTGAAATTGCGAAGACTGCTTTGGGCGCTGAGGAATTTGTTGAGTGGGAATATGAGGAAGAGGCTTTGGATGTGGTCGGGCGGTTGCGTAAAGATGGGGTGCAGATTGTTGGAGTTGAGTTGGCGGATGATGCTGAGAATTATTGGGATGCTGAGCTAGATTTTCCGGTTTGTTTGGTTTTTGGACATGAAACAGAAGGTGTTTCTGATGAAGTTTTGGCTGCGTGTGATAAGAAAATTTTTGTACCTATGAACGGGAAGAAAGAGTCATTGAATGTGGAGGCCGCTTTTAGTACAGTGGTCTATGAATCTGTTAGGAAACACCAACAGAAAACGTAATTATGAAAATTTTGAAAAATAATGCGGTTTTGGCGGGGATAATGGGAGGAGCGGTTTTGGTGATTTTGTTGATGGTGTGGGTTTTTGTTTTTGGAGTGAAGGCTGGGAAGCTTGGGGCTTTTTATAATCAAGATCATAATGCTATTTGGATCGGGCATGACTGGGCAGAGTCTGAGAAAAGTGATGCGGAGATTTTTGGATTGGTGGATAAATTGAGTAGGCATGACATCGATACTATTTATATTCATTCTGGGCCTTTGAATTCGGAAGGAGGGATTGCGCCTGCTAAATATGCGGCGACTGTGAATTTTGTTGAAAAAGTTAAGTTTGCGAGAAGTGACATGAAAGTTTTGGCATGGCTGGGGCAATTGCGACATAAAATTAATCTGGGAAATCCTGATATTAGACGTGCGATTGTGAGTACTTGTTTGATTTTTACGGAGATGGTGGGGATGGATGGAGTACATTACGATATTGAGCCCGTGTGGGATGAGGACGAGGATTTCATTAAGCTTTTGGCTGAAACCAGGGAGGTTTTCGATTCGAGATTGGATAACGATGGACGGAAAAGGATTTTGTCTGTGGCTTTGGCCGAATTTATACCGGATTCTTTTATTTGGCTGACAAATGAGGTAACTGGTTTTGAGAATTACAATACCGAAGTTAATTATCTAAATGTGGCGAAGGAGTCGGATCAGATTGTCGACATGGTTTATGATACGGGGATTGATTATGATTACTTGTATAAGTGGTTTGTGAAGGAGCAGGTGATTTGGGTGACTTCTTTGTTAGGTGGTGCTTCGGATGAGGATGTGGCTGGGACTGAGTTTTTTGTTGGGGTGCCGAGTTATGATGAAGGCGGAGAGGGTTTTGATCCGGATGTGGAGAATGTGGGGAATGCTATGACTGGAATTATAAATGGTTTAAATGATATTCGTTCTGAGGAAGATTTCTTCACTGGAATTGCTTTATATGCGGAATGGGAAACGGATGATGCTGAATGGGCCATAATCGACGCTCTATGGAATTAAATATCTTTAATGAGGTAAAAGGGTTTCGAGTGCCGAGAAAGCGCTTAAATCAAGTTTTTGCGAGCTTTTTGAAGAAGGAGATGGTGGGGAAGGGTAGTCGGAAGGAAAAGGGGAGTGCTACTTGTGTGAATCTTGTTTTTGTTGGTCGTGGTCGAATGGAAGAATTAAATAAGAATTGGAAAGGCGGTGATGGTGCGACCGATGTTTTGAGTTTTGGATTTGAGGATGGCATAGGGGAGATTTATGTGTGTCCTGAAGTTGCTCGTGAGATGGGGAGTGATCTTGTGAATGAAGTTTTGTTTTTATTTGCGCATGGGCTTTTGCATTTGGCTGGATATACTCATGAAACTGATAAGAAATATACAGTTATGATGGAGAAGGCCGAGGGGTTATCCCAAGATTGATTTTCTTGCAATTTGCTTGGCTGAGTGGTATTAATTTTCTCCTAATATTTTTTTGATTTTTATGAATACTGCAGTTTCACGTTTTGAGCCCGAATACGATGATTTGCCTGATAGACAGGAGGAAGTTCGTGCTTTGAAAATGGCTGCTCTCCTTGGTGAGAAACTTTTGGCAGCTGGTTTTGGTGATAAAAAGTTTGCGATACAGCCTGACCGTAGAGGCCCTGATTTTAGTGTGTTGCCTGAGAAGATTTTGTTGCAGGCTGGGCTTACGGCTCCTGAGCTTAGATATCTAAAAGAGTATGCCAAGGGAGGGGAGATCACTGAAGATATTGCGTTTGTTTTTTGGGAGAGAGTTTATAATATAGTGAATGCTGTTGTAGATTTGAAGCACCCTTCTACCCCTAAAATGCTGCGTGATGCTGCAGACTGTATTCAGACTAGGGAGATTGCTGGAAATATCACAAGTCGTTTCGAAATCCGACCTTTCGATACTAGTTCGTCTGATGAAGAGCCTTCTTGTTGGCCTCATATGTCGCCTGCGGATCCAAATTAGAACTTGCAGTTTGTGATTCCGCCTTCCAGGCTTTGGACGTTTTCGTAGCCAAGTTCCTTTAGTTTGTCATATGCTGCCATGCTTCTGTTTCCTGACCGACAATATGCGATGACGTGATCATCTTTTTTTATTCTTCGACCGAATAATGAATTTTCTGAGATTGTGTTTAGAGGAATTAGTATATTGCCTGTGATGTTGCTTTCGGCATGTTCTTCAATCTCACGAACGTCGATCAGTTTTGTGTGGGGGTTTTCCATTGCTAATTTTGCGTCTTCGCAAGAAATTTCTACTGGTGTTGTTCCACATGCAGTTAGAGACAATACTGTAAGTAGTGCAACTGTTGAGATTGTGAATTTTTTCATTTTGAGATGGTTAAATTTTTGAAGCTTTGATGATTTGGTTTATCCAAATGTCGTTTTCCTTCACAAATTCTTCGTGCTCGATTGTAAAGAAATTTTGTTCGAGAAGATCTATTATGTTGTGAGGGGAGTGGTAGTAGGATTGGATTACGATTTCTTTGTTTTTGTCGGTTCTGAGTTTGGGGGCTTTGCGTTGGTTGATGTTTGTTAGGAGAAAGAATCCACCTGGTTTTAGGATTCGATAGACTTCTTGAAAGAATTTTTCTGGGTATTTGAGATGGACGATTGTGAATGTCGAGATGGCTATGTCTTGTGAGTCGTCTTGGATTTGGAGGTCTTGGATGTCTGCCTCGATTATCTCGGCTTTTCTGTGTTTTTTTGCGAGGAGTTTGAGCATTTCTGGGGAAATGTCTACGGCTATGAGTTTGGTAGTCGGGGTCAGTGTGTTTGCTTTTTGGAAAAGGTCAAATGTGCGTCCTGTGCCTGCACCTAAGTCAATGACGGACTTGTCCGTAAGATCCCCGGCTAGGCGTGTGATCATTTTGTTTTCGAAAGAATTTAGGAAAGCTGCCCTTTCATCGTATTTTGAGGCGTACTGATCATAGCCCGTTTTAGGATCTTGAAGTTTGGTGGTGTATGTTCGTTTTTTTGTGGACATTAATAGACCCTATAGGTAAGGGTTACTTGCATTGTGACTTCTTCTTGGCCAGGTTCTATTTCTGGCATAGCCATTGGAGCACCCATATCGTAGTCTGCACTTTCTGAGTACATTCTCATGCCACCTTTGCCGTAGTTGTTTTCATATTCGTAGTAACCTAGAACTTTCCCAAGTTTTAGGCCAGATTGTTTTGCAATGTTTTCAGCTTTTGCTTTTGCTTTTGCGATTGCGTCTTCTCTTGCTTCAGCTTTTGCTGTGTCTGGATCTTCAACTTCGAAGTTTAGGCCGCCCATTGTGGTTGCACCTGCTTTTGTTGCGATTCCCATTACTTCGCCAACTGTGCCTAGATCTCGGACTTTGACTGTGACTGATTGATCGACTCTATATCCGTCTTGGACACTGCCTTTTTCTTTTGTCCATTCGTAATTTGGGCTTAGGGAATAATTTGTTGTTTGGATATCTTCGTCTTCTAGACCAAATTCTTTAAGACCTTCTATTACTGCATTCATCTTTTCTGTGTTTTCTTCTACTGCTGCTTCCGATGTTTTGGCTTCTGTGTTTACGCCTAAATAAAGCGTAGCAACGTCGGGAACTGCGTATGAACTTCCTTCGCCTTCAACTGAAATTTCTCGAGGATAGTTGCCGTGTGTTTGGTTCCAAATTTCGTACATTCGGAATGTCCAGAATAGGCCGAGGCCTACCAAGAATACGACCGCTACTGTGAAAATGCGGTTTGAAACTTCGATTTTGTTGATTTCTCTTTCGGTTTTCATAGGTGAGTGTGTTAAGAGATTTATTTATTAAAAAGTGTGCGTAATTATATTACGCGTTGGAAGAAATAGCAATTTTGGAGAGGTGGTGTTAGAGGCGGAAAAGGTCTCTGAATTTTCCGATGTATTTCCCGCTTTGGTCGCCATTGTAAACTATGTGCCTTATCCCATCCCTTCGTGTGCCTGTTTTTTTGAACATTCTTTGTAATGGCCTACAGCTTCTACAATCAACCATGATGCGTCGGGTCTCTTCGTTATGTTCTCTCTCAACTTCTCTTAAAATTTTAACTATTTTCCCTTTCAATGCAGTTCTGCCATCGAAAACAACCATTACAGATTTTCCTGCTGAAAGAAGCTGGCCTAATCTTTCTCTGAATTGGGTTTGGGCTGTTGCTATGTCTTCTTCTTTCAAAACATTCATCAATATTATCTCCACAGATTTTGCATGACGTGCAGCCAGAACTTCTATTGTTTTTGCTCGGTCTTCGAAAGAATCTACTATGATTATGTTACTTAGGCTCACTTTGATTTTGGTAAAAAGTGCTTGTTTTTTAAAGAGCGTATTATACTGTCAATCCTTGTGGTTGTCAAACCTGTAGAGGTGGTTTTCAGGACTTTAGCATCTTGTTGAATTTATCAGCTTTTTGCTGAAGAGTTTCTTTCATGTCTTTTGGGAGTTCGTACCAGCAAAGCCCCATGAGTGCTCCTTGTAGGGCGAAAAGTGCGCAGCTACAGGTGTCTTTTTTGGGACTTTTGATTCTCAATTTGACCCAAGCTTCATATGGGCCAACTTTGGCTAGGTCTTCTTTGGTGAAAATGCCTATTTCGTTGAGGCTTTTTTCTGTTCTTTTTCCTATGTTAATTAGAGCAGTTAAATCTGACATTTAGAGACATTCACAAGTATGGTCGGGGTGAGAGGACTCGAACCTCCGACCTCACGCTCCCAAAGCGCGCACTCTAGCCAACTGAGCTACACCCCGATGTGACCTTCCCGCCGAGGCGGGGTTCGTCTTTACTTGGGCATTTTACACTTCTATTTCCATTTGCCAAGCTTAATTTGGGCTCGCTTCTCTCGCTTTGGTCACAGAATCGCCTTCGGCTTTCTGTGACTGTTGTGATATATTTCGCTCGATGGAAAGATTGTATTCAAAAATAGTTGGAATGCCCGTCTTCGTGAGAGAGAATTTGCGAGCTGTGCGTTCGGTGCAGGATGTGGTTATCGATCCGGCCAATGGCAAGGTTATTGCCTTTGCTGTTGGGAAGGGGATGGTTGTGACTCCTGGCGATGTTTTGTCTATGAAGCATGGGGTTTTGGTCGACGATTTTGAGGATATCATTGAGAGCGAAGAGGTTTTGAGGGTTGGAAAAGTTCTGAAGGAATATGGTGTGTTGTCTGGAAAAAAAGTTGTTGGAGAGAATGGGAATGCATTTGGGAAAATTTCGGATTTTGTTGTTGATGATTCGGTTTTTGCTTTGAAAAAAATTTATGTTTCTAAAAATCTTTTGGGGATGGTTCATTATGATAATCGAATTTTTTCAGCAAAAGATATTGTTGAAATTTTGCCAGATAGTGTTGTTGTGAAAGACGATGCTAGAGCTAAGGTCGCGACTGAAGAGGTGAAGAAAGGTGGTGAGATGCTTCGGGTCCGGACATAATCTGCGTGATTTTCACGCATAAAAAAAGACCCCCACCAAGGCAGGGGTCTCGTACGGTCTTTGCTGATTCTCTAATTCGTTATTGCACTATGGCGTCGCCTCCCGTTGCTGCTCCAAGAACTGTGTTAACAATCGCAAATGCCAATAGGATCACGATGATACCAAGGATTGCGTAAAGAATGATTTTCTTTGCATTGTCGATACTCTCTTGTTTTCCTGCTGCTGTTACGTATGTCACACCACCGAAGATAATCATCATCACTGCTACTATACCTAAGAATGTTAGGAAGTAGTTTACGATTCTTAGTGCCAACGATCGGATTGAGCCTTCTCCGCCTGTTGCTGATCTAAGCACATCTGGCTGATCACTTGGGTTGATAAGGTCTGCAAATGCTATTGGTCCGAAATTGAACAAAGCAATTGCACCGGCCATTAACGCTAGGACAAGTAGTCCTTGTTTTAGCATTTTTTTGGTGTCCATAGTTAATTGGTTATTTTTATATATAACTGTTGTTGAATTTTAGCAAAAAACAGGTTTGAAAACAATAATTGTCACGGTTTGGGTTGATATATCTTATTTTTGTGGGATGGCTTGCACTTCTTCTTCGAGGCGGATTTTGAAGCGAGTGTAGACTTTTTGCTTGGCAAGTTTGGCTAAGGCAAGAACATCTTTTTGGGTTGCCCCCCCTAGGTTCTGGAAAAAGTTTGCGTGTTTATCGGAGATTTTGGCCTTACCTATGGTGTGCCCTTTGAGGCCACATTGGTCTATGAGGTAGCCGGCTGAGAGAGGTTGTGGGTGGGTAGAGGTTGGCGCTGGGTTTTTGAAAAATGAGCCCGCGCTGTGACCGCCGGGTTGATTTTGGAGACGCCAAGATATTGGGTCTGCGCCTAGTTTTGGTTTTCTCTTTGAAAGTTTGATGGTCGCTTTTAGAACTATTTTGGGGGTGCCTTTCAGTGCTGTGTGGCGATATGTCATTTTGAGCGTTTGTGGTGAGGCTTTTGTGATTCGGCCTGTTGTTGGGTTTAGAATTTCGGCATGTGTGAGAATGTCTTTGATTTCGAGGCCTCTTGCGCCTGCGTTACCCCTGATTGCTCCGCCTATTGTGCCGGGGATGCCTTTGAGAGGAGTGAGGTTTTTGTAGCCTTGTTTTTCGGCTTTGACTACTGCTAATGAAAGTGAAGCTCCTGCTTCTGCGGTGAGGGTGTTTTTTTTGATGTCGATTTGTTTGGCTGTGAGTTTTATTATTAAGCCACGGAATCCTTTGTCGTGGAATAGGATATTGCTACCGCCTCCGATGACGTGGTAGGGGAGCGAATTTTGTTTGCAAAACTTGAGAAAGTCTTTTAGTACGGCTAGATCCTTAAGCTCGATGAATGCGTCCGCTTGGCCTCCTATTCGGAAAGTTGAGTGAGACGAAAGCGGTTCTAGAAATTTTGTTTTGGGGAAAAGTTCTGTGAGTTGTTTCTTTGTTTTTTTATTCATGTGGCCTTTAGGATAGCTAAAATTCTTGTTTGTGGATAGTGTAATTTATGTTTGACTAGAAGTCGTTTTTTTGGGATAGTTCTCTCCTGTTTTTTTACATAAATTGTTATATGGCTATGACTCATCGTGATGAATTGGAGGCAATGTCTGAATCAGGAGTAATTGTTGACCCAACCTCTGATATTGATAAATTAAGTGAAGAGGATGTGGTTGGGATTGAAGCCTTTCTTGATTTTGTCAGGGCTACAGTTGATGACTTGATAAGACAGGATTTGAAACCTCAGATCGTTCATACTTCTGATTTGCCAGAGGATATTATGGGGCATGAGTTTCAAGATCCGAGACTTTATCCTTATAATTACTGTCAAACAATTGTAAGCAGAGTTTGGTATTATGTGATGGATATCGTTGGTGAGTTGTATGGTAGTTTTATAAATAGACCTGATCTTGACCCTAAGATTATCCATGGTATTGTTGCCGTTAAAAGATTGATTAATTCTGAAACTGGTGTTTTTAAGCAAATTGAAATTGAAACTCGTGGAAAGTTTCACAATGGATTGCAAGTTGGTGCTTATTGGGCTGATGTGTCCCCTGATGCTTTGGAACTAGACGCTGAGAGGTCTCCGATTCAACTGAGCCATGTTTTGGAGTCTGGTATCCGGCAGATAGAAACTTATGCACAAGTTGCCAGAATAATGAGAAGCCATCATCAAGTTGAGGTCTATAAGAATGATGTTGTTCCTGCGTATGCCCCTCTTTTCCCTTTTGTTACTGTTGGGAAAGGAATCAGGGGAAGTGATAGTATGCCTAAGTTTTCTACAACTACAGGGCCTTTGATGGCTCGAGACTCTCTTAGTGATTTCCTTATGGTTGAGCAATTTTTGACTGATGTTGGAGAGAGACGTGTTGGCGCTGGGCAGATGATATCGGGGACGCCTGGTGAGATAGGGGATAGGCTTCGTGGGGCTTTAAGTTTTGTTTCGGAGAAGAGTTTGGATCATGCTTTGGCTCTGTTTCGTAGGAAGGTCAAGACTGATGATTCAATGGCCGCTTTCCGGGAATATTCTGAGCTAATTGGGGGGATGTGTGGTGGTGCGAATGAAGGCATTAGAAAGCAAGTATTGAGGAGTATAGGTGTTGATGCTTGAGTGATAAAAAAAGAAAAAATTGACAGGGGAAAGCGTTTTGAATAGAATTGCCGTGCTTTTTTGAAAAGTAGCCACCCTAGCTCAGCTGGTAGAGCAATCGCCTTGTAAGCGATGGGTCATCGGTTCGAATCCGATGGGTGGCTCCATTTTTTGAAATATATTTATATTGACAATGGGTGAGGGTATTGACATAATGACGCCCAATTTAATAACTATTACCGATGAAAGATCCACTGATGGGGCAGGAACATTCGTTTAATACTAAAATCAAGGATGGCAGCATAGAGACTGATGAAACTGTAGTTTTTCAGATTGATGCTGATGGTGATCTTTCGCTTCATGCTGGTATTGAAGGGACCCGAGAGGATGCTTGTGCTGTTTTGGATGGGATCCTTGAAGAATTAAGAAAGGCAAGGATCTCTAAAGATTTCAGAAAAGAAGGTTTTAGTTCTGTTACAGTAAGTGCAGGGATGGGATCTAGGATTCTCGTTAGTGCTACCCAAGAAGCAAAAAGAGTTGGTTACGAGCGGATAAATGTACAATTGAAGCTTTCATCTGTTTCAAAAAAAGATAGGACGCCGTCACAACCTGTTTTAAACGCGGCATTCCATATCAGAAAGGCATTGCTTGAATGGGGTGGGGAGCGCCTAACTCCGTCTCAATAGTTGTAGTGTAGAGAGTAGCGTTGTTTTTTGAAAAACTTGCAAAGTTTTGGATATGAGCTATTATTCCACCTTGTGTTTAGCTTGTATTTTTAACAAAATTTTTATGTCAGAAACAAATGACCACGAACGTAGGCCTGTTATTGCCGGGAATTGGAAAATGAACCCGAGAGATTTAGAATCAGCTGGAGATTTAGCAGAGGGAATAGCGTCAAAACTTGGATATGATGAAATTGTGGATAAAGATGTTATCGTTATTCCTCCTACGCCTTTTATTTCTGACGTGTCTCAAATCTTGGAACTAAGCAATATTCAAGTTGGTGCACAAGCTATGAGCCCAGAAAATGGAGGTGCTCACACCGGAGAAGTTTCTGGAAAGATGCTTAAAAGTGTTGGAGCTACTCATGTTTTGGCCGGGCATTCAGAACGAAGAACTGGCGGAGAGACTGATGTGATGGTTAATGCGCAGGTGAGAACTGCTTTGGACCAATCTCTTAGGCCTATTTTGTGTGTAGGAGAAGAATTAAATGTTCGTGAAGCTGGAGATGCAGTGCATACTGTTTGTGCTCAAGTTGCGGCTGGCTTAAAAGGAGTAACTGCGGAACAGATGACGGAGGTAATTGTGGCATATGAACCTGTGTGGGCCATAGGAACAGGAATGACCGCTTCTCCGGAAGATGCAGGAAGTATGACCGAAAGTATACGTGACCAAATCTCATTATTATACGGTGAGGATGTAGCTCAAGCCACTCGTATCCTGTACGGAGGAAGTGTAAAGCCTAGCAATATTGGAGAGCTCATGAAACAGAAGGATGTTGATGGAGCACTTGTTGGAGGAGCTTCTCTTAAGGCAGAGAGTTTTGAAGGATTAGTGAAGGGATTTTAGTCTTGGAAGACTGCGGAAGACCGTCCTAATGCTTTATTCTTTTACTTGGTGTGAACTTCCCTTTTGTGTTTTTTATAATTTATGATTGAAACTGAAACAATTGGTGATGAGCCTGAAATGCTTGGCAGCCACACAACTAGGGTAAGGTATTCTGAATTAGCATGGTTGTCTCAATATGGGAAAGTAGTTCTTTTGGGTGAAGCTGACAAAATGCCGTCTATTGGCAGGCTTTTGAGATGTAAAATAGAGGATCTTATTAAGGAAATTGATTATTCTTCTTTAGATTCTATTGGAGAAGCTGCGACCAGGCTAATAACTGAATTGTCAGGAAGAAGATCTTTGGTAAGGAGGATAGATAAAGCACAAGAAACCTCTGTTACAGCTGATAATCAATATTCAAGAACTCTTATTGCAATGACTAAAGGTTTTGCGAGGAAAGTTTTGGATATTTGTGAACCCCAGCTTGCAGAAACTGATCTTTATGACATTTGGGCAAAATTTAATACTACCCCCGACACTGTAACCGCGGCTATATTTCAGTTTTTTGGGACAAAAAAACTTTGCGAAAAGGTTAGTGTTGCTGAAATTGTGAAAGGATGTAAGGACTTGTTCGGCTTTGAGATATCAGGCAATGATATTAGCGTCATCTTGACTCATTTTATCAAAAGAGGGTATAGCCCTGAATTCAAACTATGCGTTGATCGTGGAAAACGACAGAGGGATAATCCAAATTTTTATTATATCCAAAGAGGCAACACTCCTGATATAGATCCTGAAAAAGTTAAGTTGGAAAAATGGATGGCTGATTTGTTTGTATACAAGAAACAACAAGGAAAGATTTATAAATTAACCAGAACTATTGCTGATTTTGGGCCTAACAAAGAAATTCCCGTTGAAGTCCTTTTGTCTGCACTTGGTTTTCAATCTCCCGAAGAACAAACTCCAAAAAATATGGCGACGCATGTTCTCAGGCCACTGGGAGATCTTTCTCGGGGAATAGACACAAGAACAAGTGCATTTTTTGTAGAGAAGATTCTGGTTAAAAGAGATTGTGGCGGAACAAAAATTACTGCTGTTAAGTTAGTGGAGAACTCATAGGCAGTTTTTCTTGCCTTATAAACCTATTATCAGTAGAATAGGCGGGCATTTTGACATATATATCAATATATACGGGCGGGTAGCGAAGTGGTCAACCGCGGCAGACTGTAAATCTGCTCTCTCCGAGTTCGGGGGTTCGAATCCCTCCCCGCCCACCATTTCTGCGCGCAAGCGCAAATTTTAACCTCAAAAGTTATGAAAAAATATTTACCATGGATCGTCGCGTTGATAATCGTCTTGATCGTTGTTGGCTGGTTTTTTGCAGCTTACAACTCTTTTGTAAGACTCAACGAGGATGTAAACACACAGTGGGCTCAAGTAGAAAACCAATACCAGAGACGAGCGGATGTCCTTCCGAATTTGATGAGAACTGTTGAAGGAATTAGAGATCAGGAACAAGCTGTTTTTGTAGGTGTGGCTGAGGCACGAAGCCGTGTTGGTCAAATCCAAGTTTCTGCTGACAATCTAAATGATGTTGGGAAAATGACTGAGTTTTTCCAAGCTCAAAATGGTTTGAGCCAGGCTTTGAGTAGATTGATGGTGACTGTGGAGGCTTATCCTGAATTAAAATCTGATGCCAATTTTATGGCTCTTCAAAAAGAGATTGAAGGTACTGAAAATCGTCTAGCAAATGAGAGAAGACGATTCAACGAAATGGTGCGTGAATACAATATAAAAGCCAAAGGTATCCCTGGTAGATGGCTTGTTTCTTTGTTCGGATTCGAAACTGAAAGAGTGTTGTTCGAATCTGTTGAAGGATCTGATGTTGCACCGGTAATTGATTTCTCTGATGAATAAATTTCTCGCTGGAATTCTTGTTTTCTGGACGTTCTCCTGGGCGCTTTGTGGTTCTGTTTTTGCTTACCAATCGCCGGGAAGTCCTAATGGTTATGTGAATGATTTTGCAGGGGTTTTGTCAGCTGCAACTGAAGATGAGGTCAATGCTTTGCTTTATGATTTTTCTAAGAATGAATCAAATGAGGTTGCTGTGGTGACTGTGACGGATTTGGGTGGAGAAGAGATTGAATATTACGCTTCGAAGTTGTTTGAAGAGTGGGGAATTGGTACTGCTGAGCATGATAATGGTGTTTTGTTGCTGGTTGCTGTTGAAGATAAAAAGGTGAGGCTCGAAGTTGGCTATGGACTGGAAGGGACTTTGACCGACCTTGAAGCCTGGGCAATCATTGATGGAGTTCTGCTTCCTGCTTTTAAGGCTGGGGATTTTGACAAGGGGGTGAATGGAGCGATTCTCGCCATAATGGAGTCCACTAGGGGGGAATATGAGGCTCCTGAGAACACAGGTGAGGAAAGCGGGGACAGTGTTATTGCCAATATTATTTTCTTTGTTTTGGTCTGGGGTTTTGGATTTTTTGTTCCTATGGTTGGAGCCGCGGCTTTGACGGAACGAATTTGGCCTGGAGGTTTGTTTGGGGGACTTATTGGGTTTTTCACTTTTTCAGCTGTTGGATTCTTTTCTTTTTTAAATCTTTTTCTTTTCATAGGAGGTGGTATTGGCTTAGGTCTTTTTATTGACCATTTTATTTCTCGTGCAAAAATTTTAGAGAAATGGAGAGAGAAGCTGCGAACCGCAAAGGAGACAGGAAAAGGCGGTGGATTCTGGTTTGGAGGAAGAGGAGGGGGAGGTTCTGGCGGTGGATTCGGCGGATTTGGCGGAGGAATGTCCGGTGGAGGCGGAGCTACTGGGGGATGGTAGAATTATTTTCTTTGAAGCACACACAAAGATTCCACGTGAGGTGTTTTTGGAAAAAAATTGAATAGTTTCATGGATTTGACTGTGTATTTTTCGCTTAGAAGTCGAATGTCACGGGCTTGTGTTGAGACGTTGCATGAAAGGTATATTATTAATGCTGGAGTCTCCTTGAGGAGTTTCTTTGTGAGATTCTCATGTATACCTGCGCGAGGAGGGTCAAGGATCACCGTCTTGTCCGGACTTATTATTTGCAGATTTTTTTCAGCTTCCGTGCAATGCACTTTGGCATTTTTTATTTCGTTTTGATAGATATTTTCCTTTGCAAATTTTATTGCTTCCTTGTTGTTGTCGACCAAAGTTACCGAATGGCAGTTGTCGCTTAGAGGCAAGCTTATCGCCCCTACGCCAGAGTAGAGGTCTACTAGGTCCAACTTGGATTTGTTTGCGTACTTAGAGAGCTGAACTTCAATTTCGCCAAGAGCTTTTTCAAAAATCTCCTGATTCACTTGGAAGAATGAGTCTAGGCCGTATTTTAGGTTAGTTTTGTTTATTTCGTGAAAAAGGAAATCTTGACCATCCGTGTAGAGAGCTTCTTTGTCGTTTGAGAAATAGATGTGAAAGCCTTTTAGCGTTGCGTTTAGCTCGGGAAATTCTGTCATCTCTGTCGGGTCTTTTCGTGATTTTAAAAATAATCCTGCTATGACTTCTCCTTTTTCGTTTGAGCGAATGACCGTGGACTTCAGATCCCAACTTGCGAAAGAATTGTGTCTCACGAATTCTAAGATTTTTTCCGCCACTTCATTGATCTCCGGTTTTGCTAGAACGCAGGGCTTGATAGGGATTTTCGTAATCTGATTACGCTCAAAGAATGCAAACTGCATGAGACCATCCTCATCCTCGGCAAAGTTGTATTCAATCTTGTTGCGATAACCGTATTCCTTTTTTGGAGCTACTATTTCTAGATTTTCAAGAAGTGCAAAATCCTGAGAGATTTTTCCGATACGTACGAAAGCATCCCTGCATATTTCGACTTTTTGTTTATTTTCTTCATCGTATTCTAAAACTTGGAATGGGCTGCAAGATGCAAAATGGTCTTCTTTTGGAACGACTCTTTTTGGGGAGGGTTTAATGACTTTTGTCACGACACCTTCCACAAAATTTTTCTTTTCTTTTGTTAATTGAAACTCGACTTCTTCTCCCGGCAAACCATTCCATATGAAAGCGGGCTTTCCATTGTGTGGAGAGCCTGGGCTTTCTATCCGTGCGAAGCCTTGTCCGCCAAAGACAAGTTTTGTTATTTTTGTAGTGAGTTTTTTTTGTTGCATCGCTTTGTTTTACCTTTTACTACTTCTCGAAAATAATTGGAACGATCAATGGTCTTCGTTCGAGCTTTTGGTGAACGTAGCGTTGTGCAACTCCACGAACGTAACTTTTGATTTCTTTACGATCTATGTTTTGAGATTTTTTGCTAATAAAAGTTCTGTAGTTTGAACCTACCAATGCTGCTAATTCTTTTGTTATCTCTTCATACTCATGCATGTACATGAAACCTCTTGAGAGTATATTTGGTTCCTCCTTGAGACGTTTTGTTTTTTTGTCGAGAGTTAGGATCACCATTAGGACGCCGTTCTGTGCAAGTGACTGACGTTCTGACATCACTCGTGACCCCATGTCTCCTTGGCCGAGACCATCTATGAGAATGTAGTTAGCTTGGACTTTTTCTTTTGAAATACGAGCCTGTTTGTTGTTGAATTCAATCACTCCTCCGTTGCGAGTGAGTAGACATTTGTCGGCTGGAATTCCGTTCCTTATCGCAAGCTCTTTGTGAGCCTGACGCATAAAATATTCTCCGTGAACTGGTATGAAATATTTTGGTCTTATTAATTTCATCATCCTTACGAGCTCTTCCTGGTAAGCATGTCCAGATGTATGGATTGCGCTTATTTGACTGTGAATCACGTTTGCACCTATAAGACAAAGGTTGTTCACTACTGAAAAAATAGCACGTTCATTTCCCACAATCGGACTTGATGAAATTATAACTGTGTCGCCTTGTTTGATTCTGACATGTGGATGATCTTTTCTGGCCATCCTTGTAAGGGCTGACATGCTTTCGCCTTGGGCTCCAGTTGTAAGGATTAGGACGTTGTCGTCATCACTTTTTTTCAGCTTTTTGATGTCGTGGATTTGGCTCGTTTTGAGTTTTATTAATCCAAGTTTGAGACCAATGTCTATATTGTCTTTGATACTTCGGCCTGAGATGTAAATTTTTCGATTGTACTTTTCAGCGTATTCGAAAATCTGCTGAATTCGTCCGATAAGTGACGAAAATGATGCGATGATCACTCGTCCTTTCGCTTCAGCGATGTACTTTTCGATGTTTGGGCCGATTTCAGATTCTGACATTGTGTGGCCCGGCTTAAGAGCGTTAGTCGAATCTGACAAAAGTGCAAGCACGTTTTGGCGACCGAGTTGTTTCATTTTTTCAACATCTTGTTTGGCTTGTAGACCGGCTGGATTTTCGTCAAATTTGAAGTCGCCAGTGTAGACAACCTTTCCTTCTCTTGTTCCAATACTGACACCCACTGCATCCGGAATCGAATGTGCAACTCTGAAAAATTCTATGAAGAATTGTCCGAGTTTTAGTGGTTTTGTTGGGTCTATCGTGTGAACTCTTGCTTGTTTAGTTAATTTGAATTCATCGAGACGTTTGTGAATTAATTCTTGCGTCAAACGTGTCGCATATATTGGTGGGAAATTTATATTCGGTAGAATATATGGAATCCCTCCAATATGGTCCAAATGTCCATGTGTGATGACAATTGCTTTTATATACTTTCTGTTTTCCTCAAGGTATGCCGCGTCGGGGATGACATAGTCGACACCCAACATGTCATCTTCTGGAAATTGGAACCCCATGTCAACAACAATGATTTCTTTGTCTTGTTGCTGTCCTGTGGGGTTGTATTCGTAGGCAGTCATATTCTTACCTACTTCGTCGAGTCCGCCTATTGGTACTATGCGCAAACCTTTGAAGGGTTTTAGCATTGGTGAACTTGATGATTGTTTTTTTGGCATTTTTGGTGCCTGTGTTTTACGTGGCGTATGTTTTTTATGCGACGTATGTGTTTTTTTAGTGTTTCCACTCTTGTTTACTTTCATTATTTTTTTATTAAAATTCTCGCTTTTCGCGGGTTTATGATTTTTACTTGATTTAGATTTTTGACCCGTCTTTTTTGCCTGGGTCTTACTGAGGGATTTTATCTGTATTGGGCGGTCACCACCTTGCTCAACAGTCTGATTAATCCACTCTGATAACTTATCCATGTTACTATTTTATACTCTTATTTTGTTTTGTGACCGTACACTATTATTCTAGCAGGTTTCCCTGAAAAAATCAATCAGTAGAGGAAATTCACCTTGAACCCAACACCGTAGTCGTCGAGGCGATTATCTGCGAATTGACCTGTTGATTTGTCATAAAAAGCGAATCCTTTGATCTCGAGGATTCCACCACCTACTTTAGATAAAGTTCCTATGTTTGCTTCCAATTCTCTGTTTTCTGAGAGTCGGAAGTCATTTGATTTTGTAGTTTTGCCTTTTGCTTCCATGTACACACCTTCCCTTTCCTTTTTGGCTTCAAGTTTTCCTTTTGCTTCAAATTGGCTGGCGAGACCCAAGAATTGTGTGCCGTATTCAGCTTCCATTCTTGCACTTACTCTGTGAGCCTTCACTTGGCCCAATTTTATATTCACTCCTACATGTCCTGCTATTAAGTCGTGGACCATTTCCAGCTCCATTGGGTCTTCCGGAAGTTTTGTTAGGTTTTCTGTTGTTAATGAATGCACTGTTTTGAGGCCTGTATATGCATCAAGGTTTTGGGTCACCCAAAGCACTCTGTGCCCCATTCCGACTTCTGCTTGCGATGATGAATAATGAGTCCCCTCGTTCAACCCTAAGTCCAATATTGCATCACCCAGTGCTGTGACTTGGTACGTTAATCTTTTTGTTATCGGAACGTTGAGGTGAGTTTCTAGGTATAAATTTAGGAGTAATTTGTGGAGAGCTTCTCTGTCTTTCTCTGATGTATTTATTTCTTTTATATCCATGTTTGCGTATGCAGTACCTAACCCTGCTCTAAAAAAATCTGTATCGTATTCGTGTGCTGCCCTTATTGTCGTCGCGTCTTCTATTGAGTTTGTTGGGCGATCGTCGAAGTTGTGATTACTGAAAGTCAGCATTGTTGTTCCAGCTATTGATTCCATGTTCAGGTCTATTGTGACTTCGCGTTTGTCTATTTTTACTCCCAATAGGCTTTCTTTTCTTGCTACTTTTTGTTGGGAGAGGTTTTGGGAAATTTTGTCTGAAGTTTCCCAGTCATCTCCTCTGGCTATTTTTTGCAATGTTTCTGCGGCTTCTGATTTTACGGGGATAATTTTGCTACCCTTGTCCTTTCCTTTAGATTGAAAATAAGTGACGCCTATGGCTCCTGTAAGTTTCTCTGCGTCAGCTAGTGCGGCCCTCATATTTGGAGTATTTGTTTCTATTAATTTTCCCCAATTTACGAATACTATGTTTTTATCTTCGTTTCTGAATCCCCAGATTACGTGTCCCCCCAGTTCGGCTGGCAATGAACTTGCAACCACATCTTTGAGCCCCATTTCATGGGCCAGAGCTGCTATATACACCGAGATGTCTCTGCATACGCCTGCGTTTAAATAATTGTCGTGGAATCTTGTTTTGAAATTGCAAACTGAAGTGCTGGATTGCCATAATTCTGCTATTTCGCTTTTGTCGACGCCTATCATTTCTGCAATTTGGTCGGTGATCTCAGGGCTAGAGGGAAGCCCATCTTTGTATTCGCCTTGTAGGTCGTCTCTATTGATATTTGCGTCTGTTATTATTTGATCTACCTCCCAGGATTTTGCGAAATTTTCTAGAAAATCTGCGTATGAAATTCTGTTTTTACCAATTTCATTTTCCCTAGCATGATCAAAATCTTCTTTGGCTCTTTTGCCAAGATACAGGAGAGTTGTTATTTTTTCGTTTGTGGACAATGATCCCCAATCAGCTTCTTCTCCGGCATCATAGCCTAGGGCATATTCGTATAAGTTCTTGTACAACTTAATCCTCTCTCTTTCTTTTGGGGTAAAGATTACGTAGTTCTTTTTTTCCAATTCTGGGTTGTTTGATCTGCCACCCCCTTTACTCAAATTTATCGCTACATTCAATGAGAATTTTTTCTTTTTTTCTGGATTGGGTTTGGCACTTTGCTCAAGTGGAGTCTTGAGTTTTTTTTGCTCTTCTTGCAATGCACGATGTGCTTTTGAGAGCTTTCCAAAATCTGATTTCTTTTTTGCCATCTTATAATTATATCATTTTTTTGCAGTTTTATCCATAAGTGGTAGAATGATTGTCGATATGAATCAACGTTCCAAAATTGCGGTTGTGGGGTACGGCGTAGAGGGGCAGGCAATGCTTGATTATTTGGTTAAAAATAATTTTAGCAATATCACTGTTTGCGACTACAATGTGACGTTGAAGAAGAAAATGCCGGACGGTGTGTCCGTTCGTTTGGGTGAACATTATTTGGAAGGTTTGGAGGATTTTGATGTGGTTTTCCGAAGTCCTGGAGTGAATTCTGCAAAGCCTGAGTTTGCGAAAGCTCGTATGGCTGGGACTGTTGTTACATCTTCGACTCAATATTTTTTGGAGCAGGTTCCGTGCACTGTGATTGGTGTAACTGGGACCAAGGGTAAGGGAACCACTTCGACTTTGATTTATGAAATTTTAAAGGCTCACTTTCGAGGGGGTCGGAAATCTGTGTTTTTGGGAGGGAATATTGGGAATTCGCCTATTGAGTTTTTGGATAAATTGAAGAGGTCAAGCGTTGTGGTTTTGGAGATGTCTTGTTTTCAGTTGGGCGATTTGCAAAAGAGTCCGAAGATTGCTGTGATTTTGAATACTACTACTGACCATCTAGATTACTATCCGGATCGTGGTGCGTATATGCAGGCGAAAGAATTGATTCTGAACCATCAGGATCGTGATGACCTTGCGGTGTTGAATGCGGATTACCCTTATGTTAAATATTATAAACCTTTGGTAAAAGGTGGCGTAAAATTAGTGAGTGTGAAAGGACGGCGAGTGGAGGATGGTGTTCAGGTGAAGGATGGGACGATTTATTATGTGACTGACGGAAAGGAAGAGAAAATAATGCCTGTGAGTAAGATTGCTTTAGTTGGTTCTCATAATCTTGAGAATGTTGGGCCGGCGATTGTTGTGGCCAAGGAGTTTGGTGTGACAGCCAAGGCTATTGCGAAAGTTGTGGCGAAATTCAAAGGGCTACCGCATCGGATTGAATTTGTTGGACGGAAGAAGGGTGTAGCGTATTACAACGATTCGTTCTCTACAAATCCTATGACTTCTGTTGCGGCTATTGATAGTTTCGATGAGCCGACTTTTTTGATTGCTGGAGGTTCGGACAAAGGTTTGAAATATGGAGTTTGGGCAAAGAGGGCTGTTTTGAAATCTAGTTTAAAAGGTGTGATTTTGAATGGCGAGACTGCGATGACGATGAAGAAGGCTTTGGACCGAGCTGGGGCTGGAAAGAAAGGCTCTGGAATGAAAGTTGTGGTTGTGGATGATCTTGAGAGTGCTTTTGCGAAAGCTCGAGAAATGGCTGAAAAAGCTTCGAAGACTGTACGAAAAAGGAAGGGCGGGGCGAAGGGTGCGGTTGTTGTTATGTCGCCTGCGGCTGCGAGTTTTGATCAATTTTCAAATTACAAAGAAAGAGGGAAGAAGTTTGGGAAGATGGTGTGAGTATAAATCAATTTAGAGCTCTAGCTCGGTTCTGAGTTTTTTGTAGAACTTATTCATAAAAAGCCTAATTGCCCTTACAGGATCTTCGCAAAACATTTTGTCGTATGAAAGAGTATAGAGACTACTGCCCATTCTTGGCCAAAGTTCTCCCGAAAGACCTTCTATAAGATACTTTTCGTTGTCTTGCCTATTTTTTTCCTTCTTTGCTTTCCTCATGCCTTTCCATTCGGATGTTGTCTGAAAAAAATCACAATCTATGAGCCAGACTATATTCTCTCTTATCCCCATTAAAAGTTCAGCCATTGGATCTTTTGTTTCCACCCCGTTATCTAGACCTGTATAAGCACTAGCTGGCATTGGACGTACGTGAAACAAGTTGTCGCTAAGCACTGTATCGGCAGGCCTGATAACAGCAGTCAATTGGCTTACCTGCTCCTGAAGTCCATGTATAAATGTAACCGTATCTGTACTGACATAACGGACTAGTTCCACAAACATTTCTAGCACTTCTTCTTCTGTACTTGCTGACAGATATTTTCTGACAAGACGTCTTGTTTCAGCCGCACATACTGTTCTTCCTCCAAAAGCTCTAAAAACATGACCTATGTCATCTGCATCAACATGCGCATCTAGCAAAAGTCCTAAATTATTACCTGGGTCCTCTTGGTCGAGAATGCCTTGTCTGACAGCTTGCGCTACAAATGGAACAACTTCACCGTGAAAATTAAATATCAAAGCATCCCTATCGTGAATTTGATGATCTAGCAGGCTTAGGTGTGATTTTAGTACATGATAATCGCCTCTGGCTTTTAAAAGAATTGGATTTCCGTCGGCAACACCTTTCTTCATATCTTTCTCCCAAGACTCAGGGTCTTCATGAAAATTTCCGCTAGTTTTGCTACTATTTAACGCTTTCATTTATTTTTTTGAGTTAACAAAAGGGGAGTATTTTGCACCAAAAAAACAGATTAGTCAACCTGTGTGTATGTTTTTTGATTGAGTCCTATTTCCTCAGCAATTTCAACATATCTTTGTCGATGGCTTTTGTGAGAAGGAGGAGGGCTCCGTAGATGAGGGCGCCAGCTGGAACGAGGAGGAGGACTCCTGCGTTTTCGGCGATTTGGTACGAGAGTGGGTGGAGGAGTTTTACTGCGACACCCATAAGGACTGCTGAGAGTAGGATCTTGAGGGTTGTTGTGATGTTGATGTTGTAGCGGACGTATTTGTAGGCCACGATTGCGTTTACTGCGAAGATGAAAAACTGTGAAACAACTGAGGTTACGGCTGCACCTATGAATCCGTAGATTGGGATTACTATTAGGTTTCCGGTGATGTTTAGGAGAACGCCGACTGCGTTGATGTAGAGGATTTTGCTTTGTTTGTTAATTGCGATGAGAACGAACGAGAATAGCGTTGATATAAATTGAAAAACTAATGCGAACATCAATATTTGGAGTGCAACGTCTGAGCCGTAGAAACCTTCTTCGATTCGCGACAAAAATTCCGGGCTTGAGACGATGAAAACTATTGGGTACGCGAGGATGAATGCGCCTACTAACATTGGGACTGAGATGGCTGTGAGAAAATTGAAACTATACATTATTATCCGGCGGGCTTTCTCCATGTTTTCTTTGAGTGCGCGTGTGAGTACTGGAAGGACTGAGTTCATGAAGAAGAGCGGAATGATTGCAAAGGCCTCCAGCACGCGCATTGCGACCGCGTATATTCCTACCTGGGTTTGTCCTTGGATTAGTGAGATCAATATCGAATCTATACGGAAGTAGATTGTGTTGAGGATTAGAGCAAGTCCGAATGGAACTGCTTTTATGAGGACTTCTTTCCAAAGTTTTATGTCGAATTCGTATTTGAGTGGTGTGATTTTGCGGACTTGGCTGTGAGTGATGAGAAGCATAACTAAGTTCCCTATAACTCCTGCAACGAGAAGATGATAAAATCCGAGATCAGTTGCTTCTGCCCCTACAGCTTTTGGGAATGCGATGAGTACTATGTAGAGCATATATCCGACCTGTGCGAACTTACCAATTATTTGAGCTATGGATGCTATGTGCATCTTGAGTTTTGTTTGGAGGACGGAGGTGATCGTACCGTTTAGGATTGTGAAGATTGTTGTGAGAGTGGCAATTGTGATTCCTATTGGGATTCTTGTGCCTTGGTATTTTGGTATGAGAAAGGCTGCCACTACTCCTACCATTACTGTTGTTATTACGAGGCCTGTTCTTAGGGAAAGGACGTTGCCGATAATTTTTTGGATTTTTTTCTCGTCTTGAGACATCTCTTTTACTGCGATAGTGAAAAGGCCCATATCGGCAGCTATCCCAAAGAATGCCAAAAATTCATAAACAATTGCGTATTCGCCATAGCCTTCTATTGTCAGGTAGTTTGTGACTATTTTTACGACTGCGACAGAGAGGATTGCGACGATCGCTTTTCCTAGTATCTGCCAGAGTGTGTTTGATAAGATTTTGCGGGCGATGGACATGTGGAAAATATATCAGAAATCTGGTAGATTACCAGGGCACACAGGCTCATAATGAGACCCCGCAAGCACACATTTAACCAAATACATGCACGAATATAAACAAAAATTAGAACAACTTCAGGAGTTCATTAAAAAAGGCTTTGAAAGCCAGGACGTTCCTGCGAAAAAAACCGAGATCGATACGCTGAGTGCGGAGATGTCGGCGCCTGGATTTTGGGATGACAATGACAAGGCTCAGGTTACGTCGAAAAAAGCGGCTGATTTGCAGAAGTCTGTCGACAAGTGGGAGGGGATTGTTGATGAAGTTGAGGAGTTGCTTGGGCTTTTGCCAGATATCTCTCCGGAGAAAGATCCTGCTAGCGCGGATGATTTCAAGAAGATGGTTGATGAGCTGGAGGCGAGATGGGGGTCGTTGGAAATTGAAACTTTTTTGGGAGGGAAATATGATGCGGCTAGCGCAATTTTTTCTATACATGCGGGGACTGGGGGGACTGATGCACAGGATTTTGCGGAAATGCTTTTGCGAATGTATTTGAGGTACGCGGAAAAAACTGGGCAGCATGGCGATGTCGAATGGAAAGCGACTGTGTTGGATGAGTCACGAGGTGAGGAGGCGGGGATTAAGTCGGTGACTGTTTTGGTTGAAGGTGAATTTGCTTATGGATATTTGAAGGGGGAGGGAGGCGTGCATCGACTGGTGCGTTTGTCGCCTTTTAATTCTGGGAATACTCGGGAGACTTCTTTTGTTTTGCTTGAAGTTTTGCCGGACATTTCGGGAGCAGCTGACGTTTCGGATATTGAGATTGATGATAAAGATTTACGAGTGGATGTTTTTCGAGCAAGTGGATGTGGTGGGCAAAGTGTGAACACTACTGACTCTGCTGTTCGTATAACTCATGAGCCAACTGGCATAGTTGTTTCGTGTCAAAATGAGAGAAGTCAGCTTCAAAATAAAGAGCATGCTATGAAAGTTTTGAAAGGGAAATTGGCAGATTTAATGGAAAAGGAACAAGCCGAGGAATTGTCTGAGCTGAAAGGCGGGAAGACTGAAATGAGTTGGGGAAATCAGATTCGATCTTACGTTTTGCATCCGTACAAAATGGTCAAAGACCACCGAACCAACTATGAGGAAAGTAATCCGGACAAAGTTTTGGATGGAGATCTTCTTGGATTTGTGGAGGCTGAATTGAAGAAAGGGCCGGAAGAAATTGGTAAATAATTCCACGTATAATTTTATAATTATGAAAAAATTTAAAGTAAATATTGAGACGGAAGAGGACAATCCAATTTTGCGTAAGAAGAGCGAGGTTGTTCGCGATTTTGCGGGGATTACGCCTACAGGAGAGTTGAAGCTTGGTGAGTTTGTTCAGGAAATGAAGAAGGTTTTGGATAATGAGAAAGGGTTGGGATTGGCAGCACCGCAGGTTGGCGAGAATATTCGTTTGATTTTGTGCAGGCTGAATGCGGGAACTTCTAGCGAGGTTGTTTTTGTGATGGTGAATCCTGAAGTTATTGAACGATCGGATGGACTTGGCGAGGAGGATCGAGCCGTTTGGGATCCTTCATGGGGAGAGGTAAAGAGAGGCGCTGTAAGTCCTGACGGGAAGGTGGAAGTCGATGAAGAAGGCTGTTTGAGTTTGCCGAATTATTACGTGAATGTGGTTCGCGCTCGTGAGATTGTTGTGAAATTTTTGGACGGGGGAGTTTTGTTAAAAAAAGGGAAGGGTTTCCGAGGGAATGGGCCTGATGGTGGTTTGAATCAGATGGTTTTGAAATTGGAGGGGCTGAACGCGAGAGTCATACAGCATGAAATAGATCACCTGAATGCTGTGATGATTTGTGACAAGGTTGTTTAGAGCATTTCTATACCGTGGTCTTTGTCTTTAGGAGGGGGTACTGATGCGCCCTGGCCGGCTTCTTGGTCTGCCATTTTTTCATCTGCTCCCTGCTGGGCTTCTTCTTGGGCTTCCGCTTGGACTGCTAAGGACTCTGGAGTTATTAGCGCTAGCTTTCTTGTACCTTTTTGTTTTTGAAGTTTTAGGTCTCCTTGGTCGCCACGTCTTGTTGTGATGTGAAGCCTTCCTTTATCCATGACTATGTCTGGTTGCCATTCTGCTGTGCCTTGGCCTCTAAAGAAGCTTGCGATGATTCCGCCCTTATCCTTTTTTTGACCATTCCGGAGAGTGAAGCCTTCCGGTAGCCATAGTTCATAGTCGGCTTCGTCGATTGTTACTTCAACTTTTGAGAGGCCTTCCGTATTTAGCTCGTCGACTTCTTCGATTGGGTAAGTGCTTTCATTTGTTGTTTCTGCTGATTCGGCTGGAGCTCCTTTAGAAGCTTCTTTTGCTTTCTTTGCTGCTTCTGCTGGCGCAAGTTTTTTTAGAGATTCTCGGTCGATTTTTTTGATAAATTCATCTTCGTTTGTGACGTCTTGAATGTTTGAGTTGATGTCTTCTCCAAAAGTTATTTCTGCGTTCTCGTATATCGGAATATACTTGACCTTGTCACCTCCCATAGCTGCGTACAAACCTCTTTTGTATGATTCTCCGTTCGCTGATTTATTGTTTTTTAGGAAATGTTTTATTTTGTCTGTGCTAAATGTTTGCCCATGGCCAGTTTTGACATTAGTGACTGTTTTGATTTCTTTGTCAGTCATTAAGTTGCCCATCGATAGATTCATCGAAATGGCGTAGATCAAGGGATCACCTTCTTTTAGTCCAAGCTCTTCGTGTAGGTTTGAGAATTTCACTTTTGTTTTCATTTTTTCTTCTTCGGACATCGTTCTAAATATAAAGTCCCTTATGTAGTCTCTGTTTTGTTCATTTTTCAACCATTCATTGATCGCAGCTTTGTTTTCTATTTTTGAAATAAATTCTTTTAAGGTGGGGTCTTTGATGTCTAGGGTTTCTTTGTCTTCTTCTCCTCTCCCAGCAAGACTGGCTTCCAGCCCCATGTTGAAACCAAATACATCTTCGATGCCCTTTAAAGTCTCGGCTGTTACTGTTTTTTCTTTGTCCGTTTCGGCTGCAATTTTATCCTTTAGCATTTGAGCTTCAAATCGTGCCTCTTGGATTGATTTTTGAACGATTTTTTGCCCCTTGTTTGCCTCCCTCATGTTTATAAACGCATACCTTGCTACTTCTTTTATCTTCGCCTCCCCAAGCTGCTCCGTATAGGTATCTATTGCTTCCGGTGTCACTTTTTCGTAAGTTTCCCCTACAAGCTTTTCTTGCTTGGTTACGATGGCTTGAGCCATTGATTCGTTATGAGGGATTTGGTCTGGCATTACAGTGAGTTAATTTGTTTTTCTATTGGGGCCATCTCTTGTTCTTGAACTTTTTCCTCGATGTGTTGGACTGCCTTGCGATAGCCTGACTTGATCATGCCAGCTGCTTTTTGTTTGTATTGTTCGAATAGTTCCTGTTTTTTTCGTTCGATTTCGGTGAGTTTTTGTTTTTCTGTTTCAAGAATTTGGAGTAGGCGAGACCTTTCTGAGTCATTTAGCTCATCGATTTTTGTAAGCAAAAGTTCACGACCTTCTGGAGTGAAGTTCTCTTTGAATGTAGTCGAGTTTTGTAGGGCTTTGATAAGCTCTTCTTTGGTCATAATTTATTTAGGAAATTGTTCGTCTGCGAAGGGGTCACCTTTTATTGGCTTCTTTTCTTTGTCTTTGCCGAAATAATTGCCCTCAAATGGATTTCTTTTTCTTTTTTCCTCTTGGTCTTTGCCAAAGAAATCTCCTGCAAATGGGTCGACTTGTCTGTTGCCTGTACCCATGTTTTTCTTCCTTGGTTTTCTTTTTCTTTTAATCTCTATGCCATTGTGTGGGAAGAGAAGTTCGTATTTTTCAAAAAGTTCATTTTCTGACTCCATACTTTCCATGTATTGGCCGTAGGGTGAAATATCAAGAACCCCATGCTCATTAGTCCTGGTGTCAGTAAAAACCAGATTCAGACTTTCTTCTACTACCCCTCTTTCTTCATCGTAATATGGAACTGGAACTATCTTCCATTTTATCGCTACAGGGGTTTTTATTTGAATCCTTCTTGACTCGCTGTTCATAGATTGGATTGTTATTCCATATCTATCTTTTGCCAAAAGAGTACTTCTAGGAACAAAATCTGGAGAATTGGCTTTTTTCTCGAACTGCCGTTCTCTCCAGCTTTTTCCACCACTCGGTTTTTCTAAATCACCCATGTTTTTATGTTCAGTTTTTATTTTTAATTCATCATCAAATTATACCATAAAAACAGGTTGGGTGAAAGGGGTGGGAGGGGTAATTGGGCATTGGCGCGTCCCGAAAGGTGGGGGGTCCCAGGTGTTGTCCGGGGTGATGTACCGGACAATAGTTAAAAACATGTGGCTTCCGGGACAGATACCACAAAAATCCCCGAGGATTCCTCGGAATACTTGCCCTTAGCCTTTGAATCTGCGGACAAATTGGCGGAAGTGCTTTATGACCTTGTAGGTGTAGTAGAGAAAAGGTTTGAATGCGTGCTCCTGGGGGTATTGGTAGCTTATGACTTGGCCGCCGAATTTTCTTTTAAATTCTGTGACTCCGTGCCAGGGGTGGTCCGGAGATCCGTGGGGACTTTTTCTTGTTTGAGGAGATATCCCAAGCATGTCGTATTTGGTGCATTTGAGTTTTTTTGCCTCTTTTATGGCGTGCCATTGGAGGAGATAGGGAGCCATTACGTTTCTGTCTTGATTGCCGGATGCGCCGTAGTAATAAATCGCTGTGTCTTTGTAAAAAGTTACGATGACACCTGCAATATATTTTATTTTTTGTTTTCCTGGTTCTTTGTATTGAGCTAGGTACATGCGTGCGAAGCCTTTTCGTGTGGTTTTGAGTGAGAGTTTTTCAACCAGACTTTTGTAGAATGTGATTGAATGGCCGTAAAATTTGTCGCGTTCTAGGGTTTCTTGGAGAATTTGGTAGTATTTCTTGATTTGTTTTGCAAATTTTTGGCTTGAATCGACACTGTCTTTTAGGGTTGGAGGGGTGACTTCCATTATTTCCACGCCTTTTTTGTCGGCTAGACGGATGTTGTATCTACCTTTGGGTTTCATTTGTTTCAGAATTTCGTCTTCGGATTTTGCAATGTCTAGAATTAGAGTTGTGTTTGGCTGGAAGCCGAGTTTTGTTTTGTGGAAGCCCGGAAAGTGGATTTGCTTTTTGTGGCCGTGGCCATGGCCGTGGGTTTCTAGTAGGGGATCGGCCCTGTAGAATACGGCGTTTTCTTGTTTTGCTATGGTTTTTATCGTTTTGAGAAGGACTTTCATTTGTTGTTTGGCCTCGTGTGGGTCTTCGTATTTTAACAATGGGCCTCGTGGAGAATATAACCAAGAATAATCGCCTTTTGGGAGTTTGTGTTTTATGAGGATTGTCCCGGCTGTTATCTGTTGTTTTCCATTTTTTCGTTCATAAAGGACTAGAATCCAAAACTTGTCGCGAGATGGCATATTTGCTTGAAATCTACCCCAACGGAATGTTTGATGAATCGAGGAATATGGATGTTTTTGTGCAAACTCTACCCATTCTTCGTACTTGTCTTTTTGTAAGATTTCAGCGTGCATGGGCCGATTGTATAGGAAAAAAGAGGAGGAGTAAATTCTTCATACATTGTTAAAGCTCTTTCTGGAATATTGCCAACTACCAGTGTGGCGAGTTGCTTATGTCTTCAGTTGTTGTAGGTGAAAACATGGCTGGTGCAGCTAAAATTCTAGAGGTGTTACTCTCGACATTTTCATCACCTACTGCCCTACTTAAGTCCCGCATAAAGTTGTCAAGAATTGATAAAATAAATCCTTCTTGTTGTCCTGGTGAAGGAAGTTCTACGCCAATTTTTCTCCTCATCCTCACTATTTCTTTATTAATCAAAGGAATCATGACCCTGTCTGCAACTGTAAGAAAGTCACCTTGTCTCAATCTCTCTGTTTCTGGAGAGACTTTTTTCCCATTTTCATAAGCCCATGTGTTGATAGATTCAACTGGATAACCGTCCCTCATGCGTGAGGTACTAAACCCCACTTCGGTGCCAATTGGGAATTGGTGTTCGTGACGTGTATCATGTGTTGTCCCCACTCTTCGCCTTAGTATGAAAGCAAGATTGTCTAACACAAGCTCTTCTGCATGGTGTATTGGAGACCGCCACCCACCATCTATCGTTGATACTCTTTTCAATACAAGCTCTCCATCACTAAATAAGAATTCTTCTGGTGATGCGTCAATGCTTCGTCTCTGCCCCCCTACTTTCAACCATGTATTTTTTCTTATACCGTCTGTTTCTGTTTGTAATTGTGGATTTAGTAATAGCCCCACCTTCACCCTTCTTTCTTCTTCTGAAAGACTACCATCCTCTAACACGCTAAGGACTCTTGCAAATATTGATGTTTGCAAATTTATGATGTCTTCTAATCTTTGCCTAATCTCTGGTTTCCTTATGGAACTTGCAAGACGTTTTAGTCGTTCGAATTTATTTCTACTAAAAGCAACTGCTGCTTCCATGTTTTCAAAAGCTTCCACCCCTACGTGGATATCACCTGAGAAGGGGTCTTTATCAATGTTGGTTTCGCTTTGTTGACACAAAGAGCCTTCTTCTTCTCTTTCCTGAGATTGGGTAATAACTTCGTAGTCTAAATCCATATTGTATTAGTTCATCTTTTGTCGAATGAACGCTGGGATGTCATATTCGTTCTCTGCGGCTTTTGCCGGAGCAGCCTCTGAAGAGGGCATACCTTGTGTGTGAGAACGCACTTGTGGGCGATCTGGGCTGTCTGATTCGAAGCCTGTAGCGATCACTGTGACCTTCATTTCACCAGTGTATGAATCGTTGATTACAGAACCGAAGATAATGTTAGCTTCAGGGTCTGCAGCTTCAGTGATGATCTTAGCAGCTTCATCAACTTCAAACATTGAGAGGTCGTTTCCACCAGTGATGTTGAATAGAACACCTTTCGCACCGTCGATAGACATTTCAAGTAATGGACTTTCGATAGCGGCTTTGGCAGATTCTGCGGCTCTGTTCTCTCCAGTACCGTAACCGATACCCATGAGAGCTGAACCTGCATTTTCCATAACTGCCTTAACGTCGGCGAAGTCGACATTGATCATTCCGTGAACGGTGATCAAGTCAGCGATACCTTGGACACCTTGTCTTAGGACATCGTCCACAACTGCGAATGCATCGTTGAGTGGAGTTTTTTTATCGATAATTGCGAGAATTTTGTCGTTTGGAATTGTGATGAGAGTGTCGAGTTTGTTTTTCAAATTCTCCATACCATCCTGAGATTGTTGGCTTCTTCTGTGACCTTCAAATCCAAATGGCTTTGTCATCACACCTATAGTTAGAACACCCATATCTTTTGCTAATTCTGCGATGATTGGAGCGGCACCTGTACCTGTTCCACCACCAAGTCCACATGTTAGGAAAAGAAGATCTGTTCCTTCTAATGCTTCTTTTAGTTCTTCGATAGATTCTTCGGCAGCTTGTTTTCCGATATCAGGATTACTTCCTGCTCCTAGTCCTCTTGTTGTTGCTCGTCCTATGTTTAGTTTTGTTGGAGCTTCGTTGTGGTAAAGCGCTTGCGCGTCTGTGTTTACAGCGATGAACTCAACTCCTCTTAGACTTGATTTGATCATTCTGTTCAATGCGTTTCCTCCTCCTCCTCCTACTCCCATTACTTTTATGTTTGCGACTGGAGTGATTTCTGGAGTCACTTCCATGATTTTTCGTGGTTTGTTTGCCATTGCTCTTTGTGATGTTCCTCCGTTTGAAGAAGCGCCACCCGCCGAGAATAGATTCTTTAGATCCACGTCTTGGTTTGTGTTATTTGAGTTGTTTTGTGTGTTGTCGTCTGACATAACTATAAGGGTTAGGGTGAGTTTTTAAGGGAAGGATTCTAATTATTACCTATGGTTTGACATATTGTCAATCTCTAGTTGTTAGTTATTTAATACCGAAGGCGCAATTTACTTTCCAAGCGCCTGATAATGTTTTTTAATAGACCTGATTACTAGGGAAGAAGACCTTTGAACCACTTCTTCACATTACCAACTCCTTTCTTTAGGTTTATGCTCTTCACTCCGTATGGCTTTCCTTCGAATTTCGATCCCCAAATGAGGAGACCTATAACTGTTGCATAAGCAGGATCATCGATCTTGTCGACAACTCCATCATAATTTTGTGGGAATCCGATTTGGACTGGTAGATTTAGTGTTTCTCGGGCCAAGTCTGTGAGGCCTGACATTTTTGACGCTGCACCTGTCAGGATCACACCTGCAGGAAGCATTCCGTCTCTGTGGATCTTTGCCAATTCGTCTTTTACTAACATGAAAATTTCTTGGTATCTCGCTTCGATTATTTGGCACATTTGTTTTTTTGAAACAGTGTGAGTGTCCACCTTGCTCATCAATGCAAGGTCGATGGTTTCGCGCTCTGCGACTTCATCTATTGTACATGTGCCGTATTCGATTTTGATTTTCTCTGCTGTGTCTATTGAAGTTCTGAGTCCGATTGCGATGTCGTTTGTTACGTTCTCACCTCCTACTGGGATTGTGGCTGTGTGAAGGATTGTTCCGTCTTCGAAGACGCTTAATCCTGTGCCTCCACATCCAATATCGATAACTACAACACCTAGCTCTTTTTGTCTTTTTGAAAGGACTGCTTCGGCTGCTGCAAGCGAATTGGGGATTATATCGTTCACGTCCACTCCTGCCTGGAGTACGCATTTTTCTATGTTTTTTATTGTTGGGACTAGTCCGGTGATAATGTGGGCTTCGACTTCAAGTCTGATTCCGCTCATTCCTACTGGATATTTGATTCCTTTTTGCTCGTCCACTGTGAAAGCTTTTGGGATAATTCTCAGTATTCTTCTGTTTGGTGGGATTGTTATTGCTTGTGCTGCTTCAAGAACTCGGTCTACGTCGTCTTCTGTTATTTCGTTTTCGTCCTGGCCGACTGCGATCACACCTTTTGAATTTATTGATTCCATGTGGTTGCCGCCTATTCCCAAAAACACGTGATTAATAGGTTCACCAGCCATTCTTTCAGCATCTTCGAGTGAAGCTGTGATTGAATTGATGGTTTCTTCTACGTCAATGACCGCGCCTTTTCTAAGACCTGTTGATGGCGCAATTCCAACCCCGATAATATTCGGTGCTTGGTGTTCGTCTTCGAGTGTTCCGACTACTGTTCTTATTTTGGAGCTACCAATATCTAAACTGGCGACTACTCGTGGTTTTGCCATGTAAGTGAAATTTTTAAAGCACGCTAGATATTACCTAATTTCTTTGGCGGTTACAATTTTTTTGTGATGGGCTGCGCGTTTTTAATTGACGTGTTTCATTTTTTAGTTCGGTCGGAGTGGGCTTTTACTAGGGGCTTCCGGGTTGTTTGCGCGTGAAGAATTCCCTTTGAATTGCAGGGATTTTTTGTTTGATTTTTGACAAAAATGTGGTTTGTGGCTGGAGGGGAGGGGGTGCCGTGGTTGGGGTGTCGCTGATGTACCGGAAGGCCATGGTTCTTAGGTGTTGTCCGGGGCGATGTACCGGACAATAGTTAAAAACACCTCTTGTCCGGGCACAAGCAAAGAACAAGATCCAAATTTTTGCAAATTAGAATAGAGATGTCTGTTTTTGTTCCGAATGTTGGGGTTTTTCGGGAACATTCGGGAGAGGTTCCCGGATGTTGGGATTTTTTGGGGACATTCGGGGTCCATCTAGTTTTGCGATCAATGATCGGAATTGGAGCTCTTCGAATAATTTTAGGACTTTTTCTTTGTCGTATTCGTGAGTTTTGCAGTCCTTGAGGTCGAGGGTGACGGGAACGTCGAGGACGATCGTTGCAAGGTATTGGCTGAAGTATGCTTTTTCTTTGTTGTCTGCGAGTTTGTTGTGGATTGAGCCTGTGATTTCGTCCAGGTGTTCGTATATGCCGTCGAGGGTTTTGTATTGTTGGAGGAGTCGGACTGCGCCTTTGTCGCCGATGCCCGGGACCCCAGGGATGTTGTCTGAGCTGTCGCCTTTGAGGGATTTGTAGTCGATGACTTGGTCGGGGGTAAGGCCGTATTTTTCTTCTACCTTTGCTGCGTTGTATATTTTTGCGTCTTTGAATCCTGATTGGGGAGCGTACACGAAGACTTTTGGATTAACGAGTTGCAAAGTGTCCATGTCGCCTGTGACTATATAGGTTTCGAGATCGTCGATTTTTGCGGCTTGAACGGCGAGGGTTCCGAGGACGTCGTCAGCTTCGTACCTATCGCAATCGTAAATTGGCATGTTGAAAGTTTCGACCATGTTCCGAATTCTTGGGATTTGGCTGTATAGTTCGTCAGGAGCTTTTGTGCGGGTTGCTTTGTATTCTTTGTATTCTTCGTGGCGAAATGTCTTGGCTGCGCGGTCAAAAGATACTGCGAAATAATCCGGTTTTTGGATGTTTATTATGTTTAAAAGCATTGAAGTAAAGCCGTAGACCGCATTGATTAGCTCTCCGTCTTTTGTTCTAAAATGGGGTGGGAATGCGTGGAATGCCCTGTGTATGATTGCGTTGCCGTCTATAAGGAAAAGTTTTTTCATGTGTGCTTGTTTGGGAGCAGAGATGCCAGTGTTTTAGGCTTTGTGATCTTCACATTATTTCTAGAAACTGTCAACGGCTACGGGGTCGACTAACAGAAGGAATTGTGGTAGAATTATTAGATAATTTGATTGGGAAATTAAATACAAAAACCAAAAATAAAATGGGTGAGGAAACACTAATAGATTTTCTAAAGAACAAAAAGACCGCCAAAAAAGGGCTTTGCGACAAACTATCTTTTGATCACAAAATGCCTTTAATTGGGCTAGTTATCGACCTTGAATTGTCTGAGGATGATGTGGCGATAATCGAAAGTCTGCTTGAGGGGACTTCGGCTTTGGATGTTGAGATTGTTGTCTTGGCTGATACAAATCTGGACTCTTTTTCTTTTCCTCATGTACACCATGTTCCTTACAGCCAACAAAGTCGTGAACATCTGATGAAAGCGTCTGATATGATGGTCGCTTTGCCTCATAATGATATCGATGAGTGGCTGCTTAACGGTGTCGTACCGATAACACATCTTCGAGAAGGCATTTCAAATTATGATCCGAATCAGGAGGTGGGGAATAGTTTTGTTTATGGTGACGTCGAAGACACTGACCAATGGAAAATCTTTGCAGCTTTGGTTAGGGCATTGGAAACGTATAAATTCCCTTACGATTGGAAAAGTATCGTAGGAACTGGTTTGAAATCCGTACAAGATAGGTAAAAGGGGAGAGGTCGAGGGATTAGTCTAAAGATAGACCGCCGCTGTTTCCTGAACCTGAAGTTACGCTTGTGACAGTCTCGATGATGTCGCGGTAGTCGATGTATTTTATCACGTTTAGACCCATTGCTTTACCGACTGTTCCAACAATAACGACTGCCAAAACTGTGACGATCAAGCCGATTATTGCGTATCGGATTGTTGAGACAGCTTGTTTGATTTTTTCTTCTTGGCCTCCTGAAAGGATAAATGAAATTCCACCTACGAAAATGAAAACAACCGACAGGAATGCTGCGATTATGATTGCGTATGCGAAGCCTCTATTTATAATTTCTGTAATTTCGTAAGATTGAGCTGCTTCAACGATTGATATGTCAGCCATTTGGGTTTGGAGTTAAATGAGGGTGGAGGAGCAGGGAGATTATACCTTTATGCTTCTTCTGGTTCAACTATCTTCAAGTTGACACGTTCGTTGTTCTTAGAGCCAACGATTCTTAGTAAAACTCTTAGAGCTTTTGCTGTTTGTCCTTGTTTCCCGACAATCTTTCCCATGTCGTCTTTGTGGACTTTTAACAAAAGTAGAACTCCAAGATCATCAACTGTTCTTTCAACAAATACGTCGTCTGGATTCTCGACGATCAGTTTGACCACGTATTCAATAAAATCGCGATCTAGTCCTTGTGTAGTATCATCTGCCATAGCAATAGGTTAGGATTTGCGGGTATAGTAGGGGATTCCTATTCTTTTGGAGTTTCTTCAGCGGGTTTTTCTTCCTCTTTTGGTGGTTCCTCGGCTGGAGCCTCTTCAGCTTTTGGTTCCTCAGCGGGTTTCTCTTCTTCTTTCGGAGCTTCTTCAGTTTTTGGTGCTTCTGCAGCAGGAGCTGCTTCGGCAGAGGCTGCAGGGGTGCTCGCTTCGCTCGCACTATCTTCTGCGCCTTTCTTCTTTCGTTGTTTGTTTCGAGGTCCAATGTATTCTTCCATTCCTTCTACTCCATCATTCTTCAATAAAGTGGCTAGTGTGTCAGATGGTTTTGCACCAAAACTCATCCAGTATTTGACCCGTTCCAAATCAACTTTGAAAACAGATGGATCACTGGCTGGTTGGTAGAAACCCAAAACTTCTTTTGCTTTGCCTTTAACGGCATCTGTATGTTCTTGAAGAACAATTCTGAAGTTTGGCTGTCCTTTCTTTCCTGTTCGTTGCAATCTTAGTACTAGCATTTAATCTGATTAATAGAATAAAGCGCGCTCATTGTAGCGAATGAGGTCTTGAAGTCAAGAAAAAATCTTGGTTTTGATATCTTTTATCTTTGGAGAGCCCTTTGTTTGGGGAAGATTCTCCTTCACTCCTTCGAGAATTTGGTGCTTTCTCATCATTATTTCACTAGCCCAGGCTGATGAAGGAACTTGGATTGTGATGGTGTGGTCTTTGTAAAATTTTGCTTTTATTTGGCTTTTTGCGCTTGGGATTTTCGGAAAAAGAACTGGAATCATCGAATTGAAGGCTTCACATGCCTGGATCGCTTTGAATTCGCCGATAATCCCGTGCTTTGCGGCGGCTTTGTTCATCAGATTTTGGAGCGGGGTGAATGTCATTGGGCTGGCATCATTATGTTGTGAGCATGTAATAAATAAAGACTATGAGCGCAAACAGAAAAAATAGTATGATTTTTAGTTTCGTTGAGTTGTACCCAAAGTTTTCATTAAAGTCGTGGAAGCTCATTGTATAGGTTTAATGTTTCTTTAGCCATCTTCTCCCATGAGAATTGAGAAACTCTTTGAAGCCCTTTTTCTATCAATTCTGTCTGGAGGTTAGGGTCGGTGATTAGTTGGGTGATTTTGTCTGCGATGTCTTGGGTGTTTTCTGGATCGAAAAATAGAGCGTTGTTTGGGCCGGCTATTTCTGGGATCGATGATACGTTTGAGGCTATTACTGGGGTTCCGCATTTCATTGCTTCAAGTACGGGAAGGCCGAACCCTTCGTATAAAGATGGGAAAACGTACGCCGTTGCAAGATTGTACAGAGCTATGAGTTCGGGTTCTGGGACGAGGCCTGCGAAGATGACTTTTTCTTGGAGGCCCAGTTCGGCAGTTGCGTTTTCGGCTTCTGGGTAGAGGGGGTCGTGTTTGCCTGTGATTATGAGTTTAAGTTCTGGGAAGTCTGGTGAGATTTTTGCGAAAGCTTCGATTAGTCGTGGGAGGTTTTTGTGGTATCGGTGAACTCCTGTGTATAGCAGGAATGGCGGCTTTTGGGTGGTTTGTTCTTGTAGATTGTCCCGGAGGTGGGGTGTTTTTAGGGGACCTTCGGGAGGGTTTCCCGGAGGTGGGGTGTTTTCGGGGGACTTCCGGGGAGTTGTCCCGGATGTTGGTGTTTTCGGGGGACTTCCGGGAGGCAAGATCTTGTATTCTTCGCCTACCGCTTCGTATATAACCTCTATTTTGTGAGAGGGGATGTGGTGGATTTTGATGATGTCATTTTTGGTGTTTTTTGAAACTGCGATGATTTTTTTTGCTTTTTTGACGGCGTGACGAACGACTGCTTTGTATGCGAGCCTGTATGGAAGTGCTGTCATTTTTTTGCCTGGGAATAGGGTGTGTGTAAGGTCGTGGATCGTAACTATGAATGGTTTGTTGTATCGGATTGGCGCATTAAAATGTGTGAAGTGCATCAGGTCAAGGTCCTCGACGTTGATTGCTTTGAGGAGGTTGGTTTGTTCTTTGAGTGAGTAGTGAGGTGCGTCAACTAGGACTTTTTTGATGTTTCCTGAGGGAGGAGTGTAGGCGTCGTATTCGGGATTGTTTAGGAAAAGGACGTACTCGTTTTGTTGGCCTGTGGATTGATTTTGAGAAAGTTTTGCGACATGTTTGACTAACTCAAAAGTGTATCGGCCGATGCCGGTGAAAGAACTTTGAAACATTCTGCAATCTATTCCTATGCGCATTGGTTTGGGTTTGTTTTGTGTTCATTTGCCTTTATTGCACGTGGTATAATGTAGTACCTTATGCCTATTTGCAAACGAAAAAACGATGTGTTTTTCAAAAGCTGGTCTCTTGAGATGGCTTATGTTTTGGGATTTTTTGCGGCTGACGGCTCAATGTATGTGAACCCTAGAGGAAGCCATTATGTTTCTTTTTATTCAAATGATCATGAGTTGCTGATTAAAATTCGAGCTACATTGGAATCTGATCATAAAATTTGTAAAAGACTTTCTTCTGGAGATTCTGTTTACAGATACACTTTGCAGATTGGAAGCAAAGATATGTTTGGTGATTTGGAGAAGCTGGGTTTTTCGAGAAACAAGAGTAAAACTGTGAAATTTCCTAAAATTCCTGAGGGATATCTTGCGAATTTTGTTAGGGGGTATTTCGATGGGGACGGGAATATTTTGTTTAAAAACTATTTCAGAAAAGATAGAAATAAATATAAGTCCTATTTTGCAACTAAATTTATTAGTGGATCTTTTGCGTTTTTAAAAGGGCTGAGATGCGCATTATCTACACATTCACAGGTTGGAGATGGCTCTTTGTACAAAGGAGATAGAAGTTTTGTCTTGTCTTATGCCGAGAAAGATAGTAAAAGGTTATGTGCATTTATGTATAATGCAGTTAAGAACGATTTGTTCCTTGAAAGAAAATACAGCATCTATAAGAAATTTATAGACTCTACGGGGCCGTAGTTCAGCTGGTTAGAACGCCTGCCTGTAGACTGACTTTAATTTTAAAGTCTCAAGTCGGCACCCTTCGTCAGAAATGACGAAGTGCGCACTGGGTGAATTGTCCTGCTTAGCATCTGCTTAGTGGGAGCTCTTGCTCTTGAGCAAGGGACGGGAACACCTCTAAAACCTTTGGGTTTTAGGGACAATCCGCAGCCAAGCCTATCTGGGTTTAAGTAGATAGGAAGGTTCAGAGACTAGAGGGTGAGTCCCAACAATAACCCCTCAAACAGCGCCCAGCACCTAAATCCTTTCGGGGACATGGTGATGAGATAGTCCGGGTTACTTCCGACTTTTGTCGGTTGTGATAGCACGCAGGAGGTCGAGGGTTCAAATCCCTTCGGTCCCGCCATTTAAATCTTTCGTCAAAGGTTTTTTTGACGTGACGAGCCATGTTGACAGTAAGCCCCTACTTGGAATGTTTCTGTTTGAATTTGTTAGAGCTTATGCAGCAAGTAACTCTTCCTGTGTGATTTGGTCTAGAGTTTCTGTGTTAACTCCTCTACCTGGGATAAACCGCATAATTTCGATTTTTTTTATGCTATCTACTAAATCGCTGCTTACTTCACTAAGAGCTCTTAAGATTGTATTTACGTCCACTTTTCCCGATCCATCTTCTTCTACTGATTCTCCTGAGATGTCTCCCCAAATATGAGACCGAAATGCGAAATCACTATTAACATTGCCTAATGTAAAAGCCACCTTCCCTCTCAATTCTTCTGAGAGTTTTTCCAAAGCATAGTAGGCTTGTTGTACTGGGTTCATTTCCTCATAAGGGGGAAGCTCTGGCGCGTAAATGCGAGAGAAAGAACAAGGCATCCCTGTGAGTGTTACCACAAAACGCTTGTCCCCTTGGTCTGGATTTGGTGAGGCTAATGGCATGTGAATTTGTTTTAGTGCTAAGGCTTCTTATTTTACGCGTCGTCTGTCCGGGCATCAACCAATTTTATAGAGACCTGCACTGCTACTGCTCCATCCTTTTTTTCGATTGTTGTTATTGCATCATAAGTCGCAGTAACATCAGGAGATGAATCGGGAACCAAAGCTGGCAGAACCATTTCCTCTATCCAGAGGACCAAGTCCTGGTTCTTGTTTCTAAAATAATCAGGGTCACTACCTGGGGTTATTCTGATTTTATTTTTCTCAAATTCTTCTATTGGGATTGCATTAAAATGCAACACACCATCGGTATCCTCACTATACTCCACATCATTAATCATTTTTGCAAACATAGTTGTAAGTGTTTCGGCTACAGCCTTCATGCGGTCTGTTGTATCGCTTTCCCTCATTCTTAGCTGGCTTTCGTATTCTGCTGGACACACTCTGCTACCCTTTTGTCCCAGCACATCCTTCTTGCTATGAGGACTTCCAGGTTTTATTCTTGTGACGCTGATATAACCTTTTTTTGCCAACGTTGCTAAAGCCGCTACTTCACCTGGTTCTTCGGGCGTATCATCTTCGCGTACACCTTCTCCATTAGCTATTCTTTCTTCACATATTTCGGCTGAAATTGCGAATGCGCGTGGCATTTCTGGGCTTTCTGGGGTCATAGTTAGGTGGTTATTAAAACAGGCCGCAAATTGTACGCACTTTTGCGTTATTTGTCAAGAGCTTGACGGGCTTGGCGAGCTGGAAATAAGTCTGTGATATAATTTGTGCATGAAGAATGTTTTTATCATTCATGGTGTCGGAGGGACCCCAGAGGAAAATTGGTTTCCTTGGCTTAAAGGCGAATTGGAATCTCGGGAGGAATACCGAGTGATTGTGCCTCAATTCCCAACGCCTGAGGGGCAAACTCTTGAGAATTGGCTTGAGGTGATGGCGCCGTATGAGGAGCTTCTGGAAGATTCGATTGTTATTGGGCATAGTCTGGGGACACCGTTTTTGTTGGCACTTTTGGAAAAACATCGGGTTTCTGAGGCTTATTTTGTGGGTGGGTTTTATACGATGCCAAAGGAGTCGCAATTTTATGAAGGTGCGAAGAGTTTTGTTGAGAGGGCGTTTGAGTTTGAAAAGATTCGGGGGAATTGCGGAAGGTTTGTTATTTTCCATTCAGACAATGATCCTTATGTTGCGCTTGAGAGGGCAGAGGCTTTGGCTGACAAATTGGAAGCAAAAGTGAGTTTGGTAAATGGAGCGGGGCATTTTAATTTGAGGGCTGGGTATGATGAGTTTGAGTTGTTGTTGGAGGAAATTGTAAAAAAATAAAAACATCATTATTTGCAACAATAAGCGCTGAAGATTGCTACCCAAACCCGGACTACTTGACTTCTCCTGGGTTTTTAGTATAGTATTTCTCTTAATTAAAAAGATGTTATGGCTGAAGAAGATGCTATCTTTTACCATGATTACGAGCCGCGAGAAGGAGCGGCCGCAGCACAACGAGAAGATCCGTCAGGACCTACCGCTTGTGATTGCCTGGATGAAAGGTCGTCTTGTCCTAAAGCTTCTGAAAATGACGAAAACGGCCCTGACGTTCTTGCTATCGCAACCCACGATAAGATTTGCCGATTAAAGGCAGAAATGTTGAGAAATAGGATAGTAAAGCATCTGCAGGGTTTTCAAGAAGCTATTGTTGAGCTGTTGGCTATTGAGAACCCTGATAAAATCAAATTTAAAGGTTCTTTGGCGCATGCTACAGCTATTGAGCAACTCAATAAAGTGCTTATTTTGTTGGGAAATTTTGAAGAAGGGTCGTCTTTAATACTGTGCCAGAATTTGGGAATAAAAGACCCTACTTTTATAGGCGCTATTCAAGGACTGTTTCACGATATCAAAGAGGTTCCAAAAAATTTAGGTGAATTTTTCGACATATTTATTAAAGACGAGCAAGAAGGGCATAGAGCCTATGCTCGAGAAAGACTTGCTGAAATAGCTAACAAAGATCTCCTTGAGTGCATTGAGCTGGTAGACCAGATCTTTTATCCTGAGAATTTGATCAATATTTCTGTTGAATATTTGTTGCCAAATTTGGCCGACGCTTTACGAAGTGGCATACGTCATGCTGAGGGGAAAATCCCTTTAAAAACCGTTACTCAACTGGCACCTGTGAGCCGAACCCTTGCTGTTACCGGGAATATGCTCCTTATAATTTCTATAGCTCGGAACTTGTCACGAAATGCCTCTGACAAAGGGGCTACCACTTTGAGCATCACTGCTTATGAATTCGGTGACGATTGGGTTGTTATAAAAATTCGAAATGATGGTGAGCCTATCCCTGAAGAAGTGGCCTATAAAATCTTTGAGCGTGGGGTGTCTTTGCACAAAGAGGGCACTAAGCCTTTCTATGGTAGCGAGGGAATTGGATTGGCTAATTCTAGAGAGGCAGCTGAAAGCATGGGTGGATATTTGGTCTTGGCCGATGTTGGGTCGACTGAGCCAAGGGAAGATTCTTTGACTCTAAACTCTCCCGCTTTGAGCGAGGAGGATGACGATGAGGATAATGACCTAGGTGGTCCTGAATTCCAACTCTATTTAAGAAAAGCCCGGCTGGAGAGCTAGGCTTTTCAATTTCAATTTTCTTAGATCAAAAATGCGGCTAGAACATGTAGTACCTCATCAACATCCATACTGCGTAAGCTATTCCACTTGGATATAAAATCCATGAGACTTTTACCCAAGCTCCTGGAGTCACTTTGAAGGCTCTAGCCAGGTAGAAATTTGGCAAATTCGCAGGAATCAAAAGGAATCCTCCGAACAAAGCTCCCATCACAACGGAAGCCGCAAAGAGAGACCCAAGTTCCATTCCAAATGTGCCTTTGAGCACAACTGCAACCATGATAAACACACGAGATGCGAGGGCGTTATCAGCAAAATGTGAAACCCAAGCAGTCATGAAGAACAGTGTAAACATGATAAGAATCGGCGGGAAGGAAGCAGGGATTTGATGAGAAAGCGAAGCGATCAGTGGATCTGCGATCACACCAATTATTTCCAAAGCGACCAACAATACAGCCAAAATGATAGGCTGCCATTTCGCGGTAAAGGCGTCTTCTTTTAATCCTTCAGAACAGTCCTTGTATTTTTTGTGAGCTAAATACCATGATGTAATACCAAGTGCGCCGTCAAAAATCCATAAAGCAAGTCCAGGGTAGAAAATATGCCACAAAACAACAACAGCCATCATCGCAAGAAGCGCTACGCCTTTCATGTCTATTTTTGGATGAACGTCTTCGTTTGGTTTGATGTATTTAGCAAACCAGAAAGAAGATGTAATCACGTGAGCAACACAACCAGCACCAACGAATGCAATTAGCGTAGGAATACCCCAGTTGAATTCAGATACTAGGATTGAATAAACGATCAAGATTGGTGGTGCAGCGAAAGGCATTAATCCTCCTCCAGACCCGATTGTTGCTGCTAAACCAGTAGCTACTTTTGGTCTATCTTCTGGGTTAACTCTCTTTTTCACATACTCAGCTAAGAATACACTTGCTGCAGGTTCTCCTGTCAAAGAAGAAAGCAGTGATCCTCCAATAAGAACTCCTCTTATTCCAAAAAACTTTTCGATAACTCCCATCACAGGGATCATGTATTGAACAGCTATGTTCGCTGCCGACATAATTCCAAGCAGAGTGAAAGCTTCCATGTATGGAAAATGCAAATGTGAACCTTCTCCAACAACAAAAAGTACAATCAAAGCAACGACTCCGACAAAAATTCCAGCTAATTCTCCTTCGTCAGTTATATGATGGAAGATTTTTAAAAACTTATGTTTTCTCCACCATCCAGGACCTTCTGAAGTAAGCCACATATCCGTTCGAGCCAAACCATTCATGCCCAATATAGCGGCAATCAGAACTGCGGCTCCACTAATCAATGGATTTCCGTGTGATAACATCACTCCTACCATCACAAAAAGAGCTGTCCATGCAGCCCACGAAGACAATAGCGCTTCCATAAACAACGTCTTTGTCTGCTTACGTTTTTCTACCTGTGTTTCTTGCATATCCATATTGGGTTAAATAATTGATCGACCAAATTGTGAGGATTATACTCTCGCCGCCCAAAATGTTAAGCCTAAATTAAGAAATTTCGTGGATTGGTTTGGAAAGTAGTGTATTTTATAATCATGATGATTTGGGACGTTTCACCTGTGTTGTTGGATTTTGGACCTGTTGAAATCAGGTGGTACAGTTTGCTTTTTGCTTGTGGCGTTATGGGATATTATTTTCTGACTCGATGGCTGTGGAAGAGGCGTGGATTTGCGGACGGAGATTTCGATATTGTGATTGGGCTTTTGTTTGTTGGGATGGTTGTTGGGGCACGACTTGGCGAGATTTTCTTTTATCATCCTGGGTATTATTTGAGCGAGCCTTTGGAGATTTTGAAAATTTGGAAAGGTGGGTTGGCGAGCCATGGAGCGACGATTGGCTTGTTGGTGGCGTATACGAGTTTTTGGTTGTGGAAGAGGAAGGGGGGAGGCGCGGGGATGAAGTCGGAGGATGATGTAGCGAAAGGTGGGGCTGACGGAGATCCCGCGAAAATGGGTGGTGGATTTTTTGACTATGTTGACGTTTTGGTTGTTGGAATGCCTTTGGTTGCTGGGTTTGTGCGGCTGGGAAACTTTTTTAATTCTGAGATTGTGGGACGGGCTTGGGAATGGGGTGTTGTGTTTGTGCAGAATGGAGAGGATTTTGCGCGTCATCCTGTGCAGTTGTATGAAATGTTGTTGGCGTGGGCGGTGTTTGGAGTTTTGATTTGGTTTGGTCGGAGGGACTTTGGGGGTGGACGAGGTGAACGGCGTTTGGCGAAAGGCTCGTATTTGTTTTTGTTTGTTGGTTTGTATTTTGCGGGAAGGTTTGTTTTGGAATTTTTTAAGGAATATCAAGTTTTGCCTGATAGTGGGGGATGGGCAATGGGTTTGACGATGGGGCAGGTGCTGTCTGTTGTTCCGGTGTTGATTGCTGTGGGATGGTTTTTGTGGAGAAGGAAGCGCAAGGGGTTGTCGGAGGGGAGCGATGTTGTTTAATTTTCCACGGCTCTTAGTTTTACAGGTTGGGATTTTGGATGCGTGGAAAATTAAGAAACCCGCAAGGTTTTTGTAAAGTTTTAGAGACTGGCAAATTGATAAATGCTATAATACGGCCATGCAAGTTCGTGAGCCAGTAGTGGCGAATCAATTTTATCCAGCTGATCGGGATGTCCTGAAACAGAACGTCCTGGAGTATTTGGCGGGCGTGGAATTGTCTGGGAGTGCGTGTGCGCAGCTTGAGGGTCGGACTGTGAAAGGAATCATCGCACCACATGCGGGGTATATTTATTCTGCTGGCGTTGCTGCAGCTGGTTATCATTTACTCAAGGGGTTGCCGCGTGACAAAGTTTGGAAAGTTTTGTTGATGGGGCCAAGTCACACCACACCTTTTATGGGTGGAGCTCCTTTTGGAGAGGGTGTGTGGAAAAGTCCGCTTGGAGTTGTGAACGTAAAAGATGCGCGGGATGTCATGAGTGAGAATTCGGACGACTTGTTGTTAGATGTGCCGGAAGCTCATACGTCTGAGCATTCGCTTGAAGTGCAGGTTCCTTTTTTGCAAATTGCTTTGGAGAAATTTGATTTGTATCCTGTTGTGCTTGGGCAAGTTAGGCCTGATTTTTTGGCAGAAAGATTTTTGGATTTTGCCGAAAGGGAAGATGTGTTGGTGGTGGCGTCGAGTGATTTGAGTCATCATTTGCCTTATGAGGAAGCTTTGCGTGCGGATGAGGAAACTGTGACTGGGATTGCGAAAATGGACTTCGACCGGGTGATTGAGCGTGGGGATGCGTGCGGGGTGAAAGGAATTTTGGCGATGATGTTTATGGCGGAGAAATTGGGCTGGAAGCCTGTTGTGTTGGATTACAAAAACTCTGGAGACACGGCTGGTGACAAAAATTCCGTTGTTGGTTACGCGAGTATCGCGTTTGTGGCGTAGGCTTTCACGAATTCTCTTCGATTTCTTTTTGTGTTTCGTGGTACAACTCGATTGTGTTTTCTGTTGTGGCAGTGTCCGAACCGATTTGCCTGATGACGTCGTTCACAAAATCACCAACGATCGGCACGAAGCTGATTTGTGCTAGAAGATATATAAAAATCGATAAAAAGACCGTCGCCCCAAGGACTGACCCGAAACCTACCATGATACCTTTGAGCATTGCGAGCCAGAGGAATTTCCATGGATGACGGAATATTTTGATGACCTCCATGCTTTTGATTTTCTTGATTTCGGCGGCGAGGTTTTTGATTTCTTTTGCGAGTTTGAGTTCGAGAGAGCGTTCTGATTCGGCAAGATGTTTAACTTCTTTTGCTAAATCTATTTCTGCTTTTGAGGGTTTTGTAGGTTTTGGGGATTTTTTCATTGAGGAGGGGTTGGGGAAAATAGTTTCATTTGGCCTGTCCCGGAAGGCCAGGTGTTTTAGGTATTGTCCGGGGCAATGTACCGGACAATACTTGAGAAGATTGGGTGTTCGGGATCAGCGGTAGCTTTTTCCTATTTTATGTGTGAAAATTGCGATTGTCTAATTAATTCTCTTGCGTGGTTAAAATTTATACAAAGAGGGGAGATAAAGGGAAGACCGAGCTTTACGACGGGGATCGTGTAAGTAAGACTTTTTCGCTGATTCATGCTTTGGGGGATCTTGATGAATTAAATAGTTTTGTGGGGATGGCGAGGGCGAAGTTGGAGGCTGACGAAGAGGGAAGGGTTGAGGAAGGGCTTTTGAAGATTCTCGGCAAAGTCCAGAAAGACTTGTATAGGATATGTGCGGATTTGGCTGGATTGTCGTCGAAAGAAGGGCATGTCTCTGACGAGGATGTAAAGTTTTTGGAAGAAAATATTGATGATTTGCCTTTGGATATCGGGAAGTTTGTGCCGCCTGGGGATAAAGGCGAATTGTCCGCGAGACTGCATGTGTGTAGGTCGGTTTGTCGTCGCGCGGAGAGGAGCGTCATTGCTGCTTTTGATGAGATTGGTGGCGTTGATGGTGAGAAATTGGATGAGGAATCTGCGCCTTTGGTTCTGCAATATTTAAATAGGCTTAGTGACTTGTTTTTTGCGATGGCGGAGTGTTAGAATGGGGTCCACATGACTCAGAAATCTACAATAAATATCTTGATTGGGGGGCCTGCTGGAAGCGGAATAGAAAGTGCTGGCATGTTGCTTGGCAAATCATTGATGAGAGGCGGAGCTTCGGTTTTTGCTTGTAATGAAATTATGTCGTTGATTCGTGGAGGGCATAATTATAACCGAGTTCGATTTTCTTATACTGAAAAGGTTTTGTGTCACGATGATCGGGCTGATGTTGTTGTGGCTTTGGATCGCGAGAGTGTCGAAGAGCATTTGGATGAAATTCGCGATGGAGGAGTTTTGGTTTATGACCAGGATCATGTTGATATTTCTAAATTGAAAGTGCCTGACGGCGTGCGAGTTTTGCATGTGGACTTGGATGAAGCAGCTGCGGGGGTTGGCGGGGCTATTTACAAAAACACTGTGGCTATAGGTGTAATTTTGGGATTATGTGGTTTGGATTTAGGAAATATGGAGAAAATTTTGCGAGATACTTTTGGGGAAAAAGGTGCTGAAATTGTTGCAAACAACGTCAATGCTTTGAAGAAAGGAGTTGAAGTTAGCGGGGGGCAACATTTTGAAATTGCGGCTGGAGAAGCGGCGGCGGGAGCGGCTGAGGAAATGTATTTGAACGGGCATGATGCTTTTTGTTTGGGCGCGGTGAAAGCCGGATGCAGGTTTGTGGGAGAGTACCCTATGACACCTTCGTCTTCGATCTTGCATACAATGGCAAAATGGGCTGAGAAAATGGGCATTGTAGTGAAGCATGCTGAAGATGAGATTGCGGCGATGAATATGATTGTTGGAGCTGGATTTGCTGGAGCAAGGTCTTTGACCGGGACTTCCGGTGGAGGGTTTGCCCTGATGACTGAGGCAGTTGGAATGGCTGGCATGAGTGAGACGCCTTGTGTGATTGTGAATGCGCAGAGAGTTGGACCGTCTACTGGACTGCCTACTAAAACTGAACAAGGTGATTTGCGGCAAGTAATGCACGCTTCTCAGGGAGATTATCCTCGTGTGGTTATGGCTCCTGGCGACCCTGAGGAATGTTTTGAGATGGGGTTTGAGGCTTTTAATTATGCTGATCGGTATCAACTTCCTGTTTTGGTTTTGACTGACAAATATTTGGCGGAGAGTATGTATAGTGTTCCTGTTTTTAATGAAGAGGGAATGAAAATCGATAGGGGGAAGATTTTGGATGAGAAAGGTGCTGCTGCTGTTACTGCTGAAGGCGGTGAAGCAGGTGGAGGATTTTTCCGTAGGTATGCGTTGAGCGAGGATGGTGTGTCTGGGCGGACTTTACCGGGAACGCCTGGCGGTGAGCATGTTGCAACAAGTTACGAACACGATGAGTTTTCGGATTTGTTGGAGGATGCTGACATTCGGGTTGCTCAAATGGACAAAAGAATGAAGAAGATGACTGGGTTGTTGTCGGAACTACCGGCGCCTGAGCTGATTGGGGAGGCGGATGCAGATATCACTCTTGTTTCGTGGGGATCTTACAAGCCAATTTTGGAAGATGTTGTTGCGCGGTTGGCTGCGCGTGAGGGCGGCGGGGTGAAAGCGAATATTTTGATGATCAAGTACATGGTTCCTTTTCATGCCGATGTTGTGGGGAAAATTTTGAGAGCGGCGAAGAAACCTGTGTTGGTTGAGCAGAATTTTTCTGGGCAGCTTGGTGGGTTGATTAAGGAAAAGACTGGGTTTGATTTTGAAGAAGCTGGCGGTGCGAAAATTTTGAAATATGACGGAAGGCAAATGGATTGTGAATATATAATTACTAAACTTGTTTCGTAACATGACCGAACAGAAAGACTTATTGACGAAAGATAAACCGAACTGGTGTCCAGGATGCGGAGACTACGGGATTTTGACTGCGCTTAAGAATGTGATGGTCGATTTGGATTTGGCTCCTGCAAATACAGTCGTGGCAACCGGGATCGGATGTGGATCGAAGATCAATCACTGGGTGAAGTGTTATGGGTTTGAAGGTTTGCATGGACGGCCGTTGCCTGTGGCTAGTGCTGTAAAGTTGTGCAACCCTGACTTGAATGTGGTTGCTGTGGGGGGAGATGGGGATGGGTATGGACTTGGGATGGGGCATTTCATCCATGCAATGAGACGAAATCTAAACATGACTTATATCGTTCAAGACAATCAAATATACGGACTAACAACTGGGCAGACGTCTCCGACATCTGATCGTGGGACGGTCACGAAATCTACCCCTAGCGGTGCGATCGAACTACCTGTGAATCCGATTGAGTTGGGATTTGCGAGTGGGGCTACTTATATTGCGCGAGGGTATGCTGGGGATTTGCCGCATTTGACGAAGTTGATTGCTGACGGGATCTCTCATAAGGGTTTTGCTTTGATCGATGTTTTTCAGCCATGCGTGACTTTTAATAAAATTAATACTTATCAATTTTTTCAAGAGAGAGTTTATAAATTGGAGGACGATCCGACGTTCAAGGTTGCTGGGCCATGTGGCGACAAAGAGTGTGATGTTTGTGATGCTATTGCGCGGAGTCGTGAATGGGGCGACAAGATCCCGATTGGGCTTTTTTATAAGGAGGATCGAGCGACTTACGAATCTGAGGAGATTGGTTTGAAAGATGGCCGGCCTGTGGATGTGCCGGCGGAAGTCGGAATTGAGGAATTGATGAGTGAGTTTATGTAAGGTAGCCTGCGTTTCTTTGAAGGTTTTTTCGTTTTGCTCTCATTATCGGAGAGCCGGCGAAGGCTTTTGTGAATTCTTCGTCGGTCTTGAGGGAGGCGATTTTGGCTAAGGGGAGGGATGAGCCGGCGATTGGTTTCGGGGTTGTGGCTGTGTTGGCGTGGGCGGATTTTGCACGGCAGTTGTGAGGGCAGACTTCTTGGCAGATGTCGCAACCGAAGATTCTTTTTGTTTTGTGGATGGCTTTTTGGATTTTTGGTGGAAGGGATGGTTCGCGGTTTTCGATAGTGTGGTATGAGAGGCAGAGGTTTGCGTCGATTGCGTAAGTGCCGTTGGGGAGGCGTTTGATTGCTCCGGTTGGGCATGCGTCGATGCATTTTGTGCATGATCCGCATTTGACCCCGGGATTGATTTTTTTGCAGGTTGGGGATTTTGGACCCCGGGGTTGAATTTCTAAGTTTGTGATAATTTCGGCAAGAAAAACCCAAGATCCAAACTCGTCTGTTATTAAACATGTGTTTTTGCCGATGAATCCGAGTCCGGCCTGTGTAGCAAAAGTTCTTTCGAGAATTGGGCCTGTGTCTACATAGCTTATTGTTTTTCCGTTAGTGTTTTCTTGTATAAACTCCTCGAGTTTTTTGAGGTTTTTTGAGATGGTTTTGTGATAATCGCGGCCGTATGCGTATCTTGCGATGCGGCCGTGGTTTTTTGGCAGAGGTGGTTGGTCGTGGTAGTAGTTTACTGCGAGGCTTATGACTGTTTTTGCGTTTTCGAGAAGGTTGTCGGCTGAGGATCGTTTTTGTGCGCGGGCTTCTTCGCTCATGTACGACATGTCTGCCTCGAATTCGTTTTGGAGCCAGTTTTTGTATTGAGCGAAAGCTTCGTCATTTACGTCTATTGGCGAAAACCCGACTAGGTCAAATCCTAGGGACTTACTATGTTTTTTGATCAAATTTTTCAGGGAAACTTTTGACATCACTGATGCTTTATTGCTAGGTATGCTAGCTATACCACTAGTTGTTGGTTTTGCCAATTCGAAGTTCATTATAGGGATTCACTTAGCCCAAAAAGAAATGTTATGATTTCTTCCTTTAGGTAAAACCAAAAACATGTCGGTAGATGGGATGAAAGCAAAATTTGGAGAGGCTAAAAAAGCGCTTATGGCCGCTGACCGGATTTGCATTATATCTCATAGAAGCCCAGATGGAGATGCTGTGGGGAGCAATTTGGCGTTGAGATATGCGCTTGAGGCACAGGGGAAACACGTGGTTTCAGCGTGTGTGGACCCAGTGCCAGGGAATTCTATTTGGCTTGCTGAAGCGAAAACTTTCGTTCAAGATTTTGATGTGGATGACTTCGATGTGATTGTGAGTGTGGATTGTGGTGCGAAAAAACTGGTATCTTTTCATGAGAAAAAACCTGAGTTGTTTGAGGGGCCTCCGGTCGAAAAAGATGGAGCGTGGGTGCCTGGTCCGCCAGCGAAACCTTTTATCAATATCGATCATCATGAATCAAATAAGGGCTATGGCACTATAAACCTGGTTGATCCGCAGGCGGCGGCGACGGCTTTTATTATATTCTTTTTTATTAGATACGCAGGCTGGGAAATCACAAAAAATACTGCGACCGCGCTGATGCACGGTCTTTATTTTGATACGGGGAGTTTTATGCATTCAAATACAAATGAATATGTTTTGAAGGTTGCGAGTGAACTTATGGCAAAAGGGGCGGACTTCAAACGAACTGCAAAAGAATTGTTTCACACGACACCTCTGAATAAGATGCGGCTTTGGGGGCGGATTTTGGAGAGAACTTATGTGAATGAGGACGGGGTGACCGTTTCGGCAGTGAACAAGCACGACTACGAAGTTACCGATAGTGTTTCTGGGGATACTGGCGGAATTATTGATTTCTTGAATTCTGTGCCGGGAAGTAAGTACACTATTTTGTTGAGTGAAGATGAGAGGGGAATGGTCAAGGGTTCACTGAGGACTCAACGTGACGACGTAAACTTGAGTGATATTGCTGGGGAATTTGGAGGCGGGGGACATCCGAAGGCTTCTGGTTTTGGTATGCCTGGCCGGCTTGAGCCGCAAATTTCTTGGAAGGTTGTTGGTGAAAATGGGCAGGGTGCGCATGAAAGAGATGTGCAATTTTAGGGAGGGAGTGTCTCCCGGAGGTGGGGTATTTTTTGGGGACCTCCGGGAAGTGTTCCCAGAGGTGGGGTATTTTCGAGGGACCTCCGGGAAACCCCTAAAGTTTGGTGGTTTTAGAGCATCAGCATGTGGCCGTTTTCGCGGAGGTATTTCCTGTCGGTTTTGTAAGTTGGGTGTATTTCGCTCAGAAGTTTATAGAAATGTTTACCGTGGTTTTTGTGTTTGATGTGAGCGAGCTCATGACAGATCAGGTAGTCGACGACTTCGGGTGGAGCCATTATGATGCGCCAGTTGTACGTGAGGACGTTTTTGGCGGAACATGTTCCCCAGCGAGCGCGGTAGGAACGGATTTGGATTTTCGTGGGAGTGAGGACGTTTTGTTTTGCGAGTTCTTTGGTGCGTTTTGTGAGGTAATGGAGCGCTTTGTCCCTGTACCATTTTGTCAGGAATTCTTTTGTGTGGACTGGTGGGATAATTTCTTTACCAAGGAGAGGGAATTTCTCTCCTGGTTCGAATTTGTTTTTTTTGGTGTTGGCGCGATTGTGTTCGATTTTCTGAAGGTGTTTTTGGACCCAGTCTTCTTTTTCTTTGAGAAATTTTTCTATCCTGCGTTCTGAGACAAGACGTGGTGCGCGAATTACAACGCCTTTTTCGGCGTTGATTTGGATGGCTATTGTTCTTCGAGATGAGCGAATGAGGGTGTAGGACATTGGTCTTATTCTATAAAGGCTCCTTGAGCGAAGTCAATGACTCGCGAAATTTTCGGCTTGCCTGTTTGTAGCAGTTGAAGGCCTATTGATGTTTTCTCCCCAACTTATGAAGTTTTTCCAAGAGAGTTAGTGGGCGTTTTGAGCCTTTTTTTCTTTTGGAAGGGGTTGGGGGGCTCGGCACTACCGATCGTCTTGATGTAGAATGTTTTCTTGACCCCTTCTCTTATAGAAATTTTTAAGCCAGGAGTTTTCTTTATTTTTCCCTTTAATAAATGCATAGCTCGTCGAACATCGTTTTCGTCGACACCCATTTTCTTTGCTAAAAGTCTTTGACTTATAGACACCCCTTTCTCTGAATACGTTGAAAGCTCGTAAAGAACATTCAAGGTCATGCTTTCCCTTAAACCTTCGGATTTCGCCAATAACGCTTCTATGGCCTCGTCGTAAACCTCACGCCAGAATTTGAATTCAGGGTCCTCGATTTTTTCGGGGTAAGCCGAGGAGACATTGCTGTAAGAAATTTCCGCTTGTTTATACTCATCTCTGAATCTTATCATTTGGGAATTGTTCGCAAGATTAGCTATTTCGTATCCCAAAAATAACGGCTCTTTCTCGTTGAGCTTTCTCATAAAGAGTACTATCTGCTCGTAATGTTTTCTTGTGATATTTGGGGCTGTTTCTTTAACAGCATCAAGCACATCTTGTGTTTTAAAAACCCCACCCCTTAGGGCTTGCGCTGCCAATGCTTCGAATATTTCCTCTACCCCTGGTGTCACGATTTTGAAGTGCCTTTGGGAATCCATTATTCTTCTTGAGGCCTCCCTTCTTTCTTTTATTATTTCTCCCAAAAACTTCACGATACTGACTACGTCCAATTTTGCCTGAAGTGTTATTGGGAATAATTCACGAATTTGCCTAGCCTGTTCAACAATAGTGCCTGGCCTATCATCTAGCGTGATTTTTTCCTCTAACAAAATTCTATTGATCGTCAATTCGTCGTACTCTATGCCACCTAAACCCTTGTCATCATCCTCATCTAAATCCCCGTTGGTAGTCATGTAATATGCATTTGCCTTGGGGATCAGCTCTATTTTTATTTGCCAATCATTTAACTTTATCATGTTTCTAAGCGCCCTTATTGCAGCTGCAACTTTGGCCAAAGAGACCCTGAGCATTTTAGAAATATACTCTTTTGTGATTGCTCGTTGGTACCCATTCACAACACATCCTGACAATAATGTTAGGACTTTATGTGTAACTGAGCTGCTGCCTGTGTGGCCCAATGCCCATATGCCTATTGTTCTAGCATAATAATCCTCGTCGAACTCAACACCCTCAACTTCGACTGGGTATGTTGCTGCTTGGTGGTGGTGATGCACCAAAGTTCTTTCATATGCGTCCGTAAATCTAAACCTGAAAGCTTCCGCACCTCGCCCTTCTATCTCAAAACCTAATGCCGCTCGCCCTTCTTCTCGTTTCAACACTCGCTGGACACGGGCTTTAAAAAGATTTACTTTGAGCGGAGTTAAGTCTATCTGTGCTGCTTGTGCTGACTTTATTATTTCGGCAGTTGTCGTCCATCCTCTTCGGACCGAGGCCCTTGCAACATGATCACATATAAATTCAGTTTCTTCCCTGGATAAAGATTGGCCTGTCTCAATATGTCTTGCTGAATCTATGGCTCTTCTCACCAACTCGTCCCGGCTAGGCATTGTGTCGTCCTCATCGAAGTCTTCAGTTTGATCTTCCTGACTCAAAAGTACAGCTTGCCATGTTCCTGTGTGAGGGTTATTGATGATTGAGAAGCCGTGTTCTTCAGGAGCCTCCGCCACTCTTCGTTTCATTTTGTATAATGCATTTTTCACATTAAGTACGCCGACTGGAGAGTTCCCTGAGGCTTTTTCACAGGCTCTTTGTGCATATAGGGAAGTAAAGCTTTTTCCTGATTCGCATGATTTGATAAAACATGACATCAACACCCTACTAACAAGGGCCCTTTGAGGAATTGTTTCTGCATGTTCATTTAATTTTGCGAGAAGTGCGAGTTTGCCTTCTTGATTAATTGGGGCCGCAAGAGGTTGTCTTAAATTTTCTGGCATTTTTCTTGGACAGCCAGAAGTTTCGTCTTCATTTTCCATTCGTAAAAAGTACATTGTCCTCTTGTACATCCTTGGATCTGGATGCCGCATGGATGCTATTTCCAAAGAATGATTCACGGCCTGTCTAAGGTATCTTTTGAGTTTAGTAATAGCTAATACTGGGTCTTCTGTCCCAAGCTCCGCATTAAGAAGTTCTGGGAGTACAGCTGTTAATTCTCTGGTTGTTCCCATTAGAAATCTGAGTATGGCCTTGTTTGTATCCGAAAAGCCTATTGTGCCATCCTCTCTTGGCATAGTCTTAGAATCGACTTCAGCCTGAATCTCCTCGATTTTCTCAGAAATTTCTGCTGCAACGTCCTCTGGCAGATTTGCCTTCAAAACGAGTTCTTCTTGATCTGTGACTGCTGATTTGTCTTCTGGTCGTACTACCATCCGTACCTAGGTTTATATTCAAAAAAGGAGTGTATTCTACGTCAAAGCCCCGCTTCTGTCAAGGCATGACGTAGATAAGCTTTGTTTTTAAAAGGAACCCGGAGGAGCGAGTTAGAACAGTTTTGTGGTGCACGGGAGAACGTAGAAACGTCTCGACACATGCGAACTGTAATCTCAGCATCCTCGCGGGATAAAGTTCTCGCCTGGAGAGGCGCGTGCCGCCACGAAGGCTTGAGGAAGCCCTCGACTTTACGACGTCTTAACCGCTACAAGAAGCAATGGCCAACCGATTATGTCTTCGGTCATTCACCTTCTCTCCACTCCAGTTGAGGCTACGATGGCATCATGTCTGTCGGCAGGGGAACCCTGACGACGACGCTGGCGACCGATCGCAACTAGCGATGTCCCAAAAAAATCGGGAGACAAGCTTGCTACAATTTATAAAGGTTCCTCGGGCTATGTCAATGTTTTGTGCGAAAATTTGCGAAAGATTTGCTTAAAACCCTATTTGCAAGTAGAATCCTTTCGAACAAAATCAGTAAATGATGCCAACTAAAGTTTCTGCAAAAAAAGCTTCCAAAAAAAATGAAGCTTTAGTGTTTCCCAAAAAAGTTCTCGTTCTTGGGAGTGGGGCTCTTAAGATTGGAGAAGCTGGTGAATTTGATTATTCAGGTTCGCAGGCGATCAAAGCGTTGAAGGAGGAGGGCGTCGAATCGATTTTGGTAAATCCGAATATTGCGACCATTCAGACTTCGAAGGGGCTCGCTGACAAGGTGTACTTTTTGCCTGTAAATGCTGAGTTTGTCGAAAAGGTTATAGAGAAAGAAAAGCCTGACGGATTGTTTTTGGCTTTTGGTGGACAGACCGCGCTGAATTGCGGAGTTGATCTTTGGGAGAAGGGTGTTTTGAAAAAACATGGCGTAAAGGTGTATGGCACACAACCGCAGGTGATCATGGATACTGAGGACAGGGAATTGTTTAAGAAAAAATTGGAGGAAATCGACATAAAGTCACCGGTGAGTTTTGCGTGCACTACACGTGATGAAGCTTTTGATGCTGCGAAAAAAATTGGATACCCTGTCATCATTCGTGCAGCGTTTGCGCTTGGAGGCAAGGGCAGCGGATTTGCAGATAACGAAAAAGAGTTGGCGGAGCTGTGTGAGACTGCTTTTGCTTTTAGTCCGCAGGTTTTGGTTGAAGAGAATTTGAAGGGGTGGAAAGAGGTTGAGTATGAGGTTGTGAGGGATGGCGCGGATAATTGTGTGACGGTTTGTAATATGGAAAATTTTGACCCACTTGGGATTCATACTGGAGAAAGCATTGTTGTAGCGCCGTCGCAGACTTTGAATAATCATGAATATCATAAATTGAGACGGATCGCGATCGATGTGATTCGGCATCTTGGGATTGTTGGAGAATGTAACATTCAGTATGCGTTGGATCCGAAGAGCGACGATTATCGTGTGATCGAAGTGAATGCGCGTTTGAGTCGGTCATCGGCATTGGCTTCGAAGGCGACTGGATATCCGCTTGCGCACGTAGCTGCGAAGCTCGCGCTTGGATACAATTTGCCTGACCTGAAGAATGCTGTGACTAAAACTACGACTGCATTTTTTGAGCCGGCTTTGGATTATTTAGCTTTGAAAATTCCTCGATGGGATCTCAATAAATTCCGGATGGTTTCTAAGGAAATTACTTCTGAGATGAAATCGGTCGGGGAGATTATGGCTTTGGGCCGAAGTTTTGAAGAGGTTTTGCAAAAAGGTTTGAGAATGTTGCAGGTCGGTCTGCATGGGCTAGTTGCGAATGAGGATGTGAAGATTCGGTCTGATCGTCTTCGTGAGGATATCGAGAAACCTACGCCGAAACGGATTTTGGTAATCGCGCAGGCGTTGAAAGAAGGCGTGACTGTCGAAGAGATTGCTGAGTGGAGTGGGATTGACCGATGGTTTTTGGATAAAATTAAAAACATTATTGACTTAGAAAAAGAGGTTGAGAAATCGGGCAAGGAAGTTCTTGCTGGAGAAGATGCTGTTTTATTGCGAGATGCAAAATTAAAAGGATTTTCCGATAAACAAATCGGATTTTCGATAGGCAAAGAAGAGCTGGAAGTCAGGAAGGCTCGGCAAAAAAAAGGAATAGTGCCGTATGTAAAACAAATCGACACATTGGCGGCGGAATATCCTGCGAAAACGAATTATTTGTACTTGAGTTACCACGGCGACAAACACGATGTTGAGTTCGGCATGGACAAGAAGGCTAAGGCTGGCCGAAAGATGATTGTGCTTGGGAGTGGAGCGTATTGTATTGGTTCGTCGGTTGAATTTGATTGGTGTTGTGTGAATGCCTTGCAGACGTGTGGGCGTGAAGGTTTTGAGACAATAATGATCAATTACAATCCTGAAACTGTTTCGACTGACTATGACCTTTGTGACAAATTGTATTTTGATGAGTTGTCGCTGGAGAGGGTGATGGATATTTATGAATTGGAGAGTGGTGGCGGGAAAAGTGACCACGTGGCTGGGGTTGTTGTTTCGACTGGAGGGCAGGTGCCGAATAATCTCGCGTTGAAACTATATAAGGCTGGGGCTCGAATCCTCGGGACTTCTCCGGAAAATATTGACCGGGCGGAGGATCGACATAAGTTCTCTGGAATGTTGGACAAACTTGGGATCGACCAACCGCAATGGAAAGAGTTGGCTGAGATGGAAGATGTTTTTGGGTTCGTGGACGAGGTCGGTTATCCGGCTTTGGTTCGGCCTTCTTATGTTTTGTCGGGAGCGGCGATGAGTGTTGCTTATACTCGAGAAGATTTGGAGACGTTTTTGGGAAAAGCTGCGAAGATTTCGAAGGATGCGCCTGTTGTTATTTCTAAATTTGAAACTGGAGCAAAAGAAATTGAGATCGATGCTGTAGCGTCGGACGGAAAACTTGTCGTCTATGCAATTGCCGAACATATTGAAAATGCTGGCGTGCATAGTGGGGATGCGACGATCGTTTTGCCACCGCAGAAACTGTATATAGAGACTATTCGTCGGATAAAAGTTATCACCAAAAAAATTGCGCAAGAGCTTCATATTTCTGGACCTTTCAATATCCAATTTTTAGCGAAAAATAACCGAGTGATGGTTATCGAATGTAATTTGAGATCGAGTCGAAGTTTCCCCTTTTCATCGAAAGTGACTGGGTATAATTTTATCGAGATTGCTACTGAATCGATGATCAATGCGGGAGCGCAAAGTAATACGAAAGGCGGGAATTTGGCGTTGAAGATAGGGGAAAGAGGACGAGACCTTTTGGCATTCCGTGAATATAGGACTTTGGATTTGGATCATGTTGGAGTGAAGGCGCCGCAGTTTTCGTTCCCACGTTTGAAGGGAGCAGATCCTGTCTTGGGTGTAGAGATGGCGTCAACTGGTGAGGTTGCGTGTTTTGGCGATGACCTTGAAGAGGCATTTTTGAAATCTATGATTTCGGTTGGATTTGTTTTGCCGCAAGCTTTGAAGAAGTCGACAGATGGCAAGGGTGGAGGTCGTGGCGGAATTTTGTTTAGTATTGGTGGGCTTGAAGAAAAAGCTGATTTGTTGCCAACGGCTGCGAAATTTGCGGAGATGGGCTTCAAGATCTATGGCACCCCTGGCACCGCGGATTTCTTTAACAAAAATGGAGTAGATGCTGACAAAGTTTATAAAGTTTCTTCTGGTGAAGAGCCTAACCTGCTTGGTGCGATGGCGGATGGCAGGTTTGAGTTAATCGTAAATATTCCGAAACATTATTCTAGAGCAACTGCGACTGACGGATATTTGATCCGTCGAAAATCGATTGATCTAAACATCCCTCTGATCACGAATGTGCAAGTTGCGAGGATTATGGCTGAGGCTCTTGGGAAGTATGGCGTTGAGGATTTGAAGGTGAAAAATGTTGAGGAGTATTTTTAAGAGAGAGATACTATTAAATTGAGATTGAGCGCTTTGGCAACTTTTTCTAAAAATGTGAAACTGGGGTTGTAGTTGCCAGACTCTAATCTTGAAATTGCAGACTGTTTGGTCCCAATTTTTTGCGCAAGCTCAGACTGAGTGAGTCCTTGTTCGAGCCTTTTTGCGATTATTGCTTCTGCAATTGCAAATTCGGGTGCAAGCTCGTCGTATGCCTTACGCACCTCTTTGTCTTTTAACGCCTGTTTTTTAAAACTAGAATAAGATTTCATACGACAATAGTATAACGTATATGTTATAACCGGTCAAGGGAGTTTAGCCGGTTTTTTGCAACAAGAATGGACCTTTTTGGAATTTTTTGCGTTTTTTTGACAAAGGCGTGCAGAAGAATGATTGTATTTCGATAGAAACAGTAGATTATTCGCACCTCTTTTTTGCCACGGATTCTTAACTCAAAGAGCTTGTCATCAATTTTCTTACTATGTGGCATTCCTAACTTACTAGCAACCTTCCAAGAGATCTAAAGTTCGCAATGTTTTAGCTATAGTAGCCTTGTCCAATTTAGATATAAAATCTTCTATGTTGTGGTCGAAAAAATTGATATCCATGTTGTCGTGGGATTTAAGGTTCTGTGGAAAATTTATAGCTTGTCCAAATCTTCAACACTAATCATCACCAGCGTTGGCTTGGATTTGCAAATAATTATTTGAGGGGCCCCTTTGCGAACCCTTTCTGTAACTTCTTTGAAATGGTTACGAACGTAGGTGGCTGACACTGTGTTTTTTGTGTCGATTTGCATAGCTCCAGTTTAGTAAACGTACGTTTAAATGTCGATTTACAAATCGGTCAAGGAATAGTAGGATGTGCGGGCGCAAGTGACAATTTGCTGGCGCAGAAAAATTAATTATAAAACTTATGACTAAAGGTAAAACTCAAAGAAATACGCCGAAGCTCAAAAAGGGGCTGGCACAAATGATGAAAGGTGGAGTGATCATGGACGTTGTGAACGCTGACCAAGCGCGGATAGCTGAAGACGCTGGCGCTGTGGCGGTGATGGCTCTTGAACGAGTACCGTCTGATATTCGTGCTGACGGGGGTGTTGCGCGGATGAGTGATCCTAAGATGATTCATGAGATTATGGCTACGGTTTCGATCCCCGTGATGGCGAAAGTGCGGATCGGGCATTTTGTCGAAGCGCAGGTTCTTGAGGCGATTGGGGTGGACTATATCGACGAGAGTGAAGTTTTGACACCTGCTGACAATAAATATCATGTTACTAAGAGTGATTTCAAAGTTCCTTTTGTTTGTGGTGCAACTTGCCTTGGGGAGGCTTTGCGTCGGATTGACGAGGGAGCTTGTATGATCAGGACGAAAGGTGAGGCTGGGACCGGGAATGTAGTTGAGGCTGTGAGACATATGAGGATTATCAAGGAAGAGATTGCTGGACTGCAGGAGCTTTCAGGCTCTGCGCAAGCAGCTGGGATGAAGAAATTTGCGAAAGACGAACGAGTGCCTTTGGCTTTGGTTGAAGGTGTTGTTGTTGATGGACGTTTGCCGGTGGTGAATTTTGCTGCTGGAGGAATTGCTACACCTGCTGATGCTGCTTTGATGATGCAGCTTGGATGCGACGGAGTTTTTGTTGGAAGTGGGATTTTTAAATCTTCTGATCCTGCTGTTCGGGCAAAAGCTATCGTCGAGGCGGTGATGCATTATGACGATCCTAATGTAGTTGCAAAGGTTTCGGAAGGGCTTGGCGAAGCGATGCCTGGACAGGAAATCGATGAGCTAGAAACTAAGTACGCTGAGAGGGGGTGGTAGGAGCTAGCCTTCAGTCCCAAAGGACCTTATATGGTCCATGACTGCTAGTGCTATTTCTCCAACCACAATCCCTCCCACAAAAAACGGGAGGACAGAATGCTGTGCATCTGGTACTGTTGGGGCTTTTTCCGCTAGGGCTTGGCCAAGCGATGCCATGTCTGGGGCACCGCTTTGGGTTTGGATTTCTTGTTCTGGAGTTGGACCATTGTCTTCAGCTCGTGCGCAGGCTGTTGTAGTAAGGGCTGTGACTGCTACTGCAAAGGTCAATTGGCCAACCCTTCTCCTGGTCATTGACAAAGATTCCCCTGCTGGAGTTGATCCTGCTTCCGTTTGAGAAAAATTCTTTGCGGTTCTTTCCGCTACCAATCTTCTAAGTGTTCCGACAAGCCCTCCCAATGTTTCTTGTTCTGGGGCTAAGTCTGGTGTGTTTAGAGCCATGGGTTTTTGCTTACTGGTTGGGGATAATTGTACTACCGTTGCGGTTTTCTTTGCAAGTATTTTGGGTTGATGTAGAATTGGCGCGATGAAAATTGGCATTTTGGACATTCAGGGTTCGGTTGAGGAGCATTTCGAGGCTTTGCGAAAGCTTCGGGGGGTCGAGGTTTCGCTTGTAAAAAATCTTGGCGGTTTGGAGAAGCTGGATGGATTGGTAATCCCTGGGGGCGAGAGCACGACTTTGTCGAAATTGATTGAAAAATTTGGCTTGGGAAAAGGCATTCAAGGGGTGATCAAAAGGGGAGGGGTTGTTTATGGGACTTGTGCGGGAGCTATTTTGATTGGGAAGAAAGTTTTTGGAGAAGGAGGGGTGGCGAAGGTTGATGAAAAAGTGAAGCCGTTGGGTCTGATCGATATCGACGTTTCGCGGAATGCGTATGGGCGGCAGCTTGATAGTTTTGAAGCAGAGGTTGAAGTTTTTTTGAAAGGAGGCGCTGCGAAAGTGCCCGGAGTTTTCATTAGGGCTCCTATTATTTCTCGTATTGGGAACGGTGTTGAAGTTTTGGCTGACTATGAAGGGGAACCTGTTTTGGTTAGACAAGAGGTTCCGGGAGGGGGTGTTGTTGTGGCGGGGACTTTTCACCCAGAATTGACTGAAGATTTGAGGGTTTATGAAGAGATTTTTTTGGGGTATAGTGTGACTCGAATTTAACATAGGGACATGCTGCCAAAAAGTATCCGAAAATTAATCGAAGAATTCAGCAAATTGCCGGGGGTGGGGCCGAAGTCGGCGCAAAGGTTGGCGATGCATTTATTGCGAACGCCTGATCATCGCGTACATGGTTTGGCTGAGGCTGTCGATAGCTTGAAAGAGGGGATCGTTTTTTGCGGGGTTTGTTGGAATATTTCTGACAGGGACCCTTGTCCTATTTGTTCGAACGATGCGCGAGATCATGCGAAGGTCTGTGTTGTGGAGGAAGTTTTGGACGCGGCTGCGATTGAGAAGACTGGCGAGTACGATGGGGTTTACCATGTCTTGCATGGGGTTTTGTCGCCGGTGGATGGAGTTGGGGTTGAGGAATTGAAAATGAATGAATTGATTAAAAGAGTTCGTGAAAGTTGGAACGATGAAAGTGAAGATGTGACTAAAATTCGGGAAGTTATTTTGGCGACTAATCCTTCTTTGGAAGGCGAAGCAACCGCTTTATATATTCAAAGGGCTCTGGTGGATTGCGAGGTGGAGGTTTCGCGGATTGCACGAGGTCTGCCAACTGGTGGGCACATCGAATATTCGGATGACATTACTCTGAGCCGGGCTTTGAAGGGAAGGGGTGGGTTTTAGGCTAAGATAAATGTAGTTGGCCCTGCCCCTGTTAGGTGGTGGTTTTGTTGGTGGTGCTTCCCGGAAGCGGGGTGTTTGGGGGGGACTTCCGGGACATTCTCCCGGAAGTGGGGTGTTTTGGGGGGACTTCCGGTGCCACCTTCGTGTTCGCGGAGCGATGTTTCAAAATCGTTGTGGAGATTTTGGTGAATTTCGTAGAGATCGTTTGTTTTGATTGCGTGGATTAGGGCTTCGGTTTGGGCTACGTTTTTTCCGCACTTTGAGAGGTCGAGGGCTGCGTAGGCGTTTTTGGTTTTTTCAGGGTCGTCTGAAGCTGAGTCGGGGAAGAGTGTGAAAGCCAGGCCGTGGACTGGGGGAAGCTGGGTGATTTGTTCACCGTAGTGTTCTGCCAAGGCAATGTCTCCGCTTATGAAGAATGGTACGTCCATGCCTATTTCTGCTACCATTTTGCGCATTTCTTCTGCTGTGAGATGGAGTTCCCACATGTGGTTTAGACCTTTTATCACGGTTGCGGCGTTTGATGAACCGCCACCAAGACCGCTTGAGATTGGGATGTTTTTTTCGATTGTGATTTTGATTGGAGGGTGAGTTTCGCCGACGTGTTTTTTTACTATTTCGAGAGCTTTGTATGCGAGATTTTTGTCATCGTGAGATTCGGGGAATTTGTCTTTTGAGACTTCTTCGATCGTGACGAAGTCTGGTTTGAAGTTGCTGCAGTTTTGTGGAGTGATTTCGCACAGAACAGTCTGGATAAAATGATAACCTTCGAAAGGGCCAGCAGCTTTTTCGACGCCAATAATGTCCAAAGACAGGTTAACTTTTGCGTTAGATTGGAGGGTGAGTTTGTTCATCTTTTCGGAGCTACTTTTTTGAGAGTGAGACTATGCAAAAACATTGGATGCCTAGGCCTTGGCCAAAAGTTGTAGCATTTTCGCCTGATGTCGCTGTAATCCCAACTTTTTTTGTTTCTATGTTGAGAATTTTTGCGAGAGATTTTTTTAGTAGAGGAGTGATTTTGTCGATTTTTGGGATTTTGCATTCGAGCATTACGCCGATGTTTTGGATTTTGAGTTTTTTCGTTTTGAGTTTTTTGAGTAATGGTTCTAGGTATTTTGCGCTGTCTTTTATTCCTTTGTCGATGCACATTTTATCAGCATATGCACCCAGAGATTTATCGCCGATGGCTTGCGAGAGGCCGTTGAAAAGTGCATGAAGGATCACGTCGCCGTCCGAGTTTGCCTCAAGTTTTGGCTGATCTTCGAATAGGACTCCTGCGAGTGTCAAGCCCAGGTCTTCTTTGCTGAACAGGTGGCTGTCCTGGCCGATACCTACCAAGAATCCTTCCGGCGTTTCACCGAGAGCATTGCGCACGTGGTTTACGTCTTTGTTTAGAGTGACTTTTATATTGTTTTCGTGAGCTTTGATTGTGTGGACTTTTTCGTCGATTGCTTCGAGAAGCATCGCTTCATCTGTGACGTCGAGGGCTTTTTTCTCTGCGTTTTTTAGGGCTTTTTTGAGAAGGTTGTATTGAACGACTTGTGGCGTTTCCGCGTTGAAAAGATTTTGTCTGTCGACTGTGGCTTCGACCTTTTTGCCTTTAATTTTTTTGACTGTTGAAGTTACCTTGTGACCTACAATTGCAGCCCCATGTTCTTCCGCTTCGATGATAACATCCGTGATTTCCTCGTAAGAGGGGAGCGGGTTTGAGCCGTTGTGAACGACGATGAGATCTTGCGGCCCTGGCTCTGGTTTTTTCAAAGATTTCAGTCCTTGTTCCAGAGATCCGAGTCGAGTTTTGCCACCGACAACCATCGTTTTGACTTTGCTGAATTTGTAGCGATCGATCATTTCCTGGAGAGCTTTTTTGTTACCTTTGCTCACGACCAAAATGATATCGTCAATGAGGTGATGATCGTTGATTGCAGAAATTGAGTAATAAACAATAGGCTTACCGTTGACCTCAACCAAAAGCTTATCTTCCTGTTTTTTTCGACCTTTATTGAAGCGTTCGGAAAGTCCTGCGGCTAAAATAATTGCGTGATTCATAGGTGTATATTGCCAAAGGGGGGAGTGTTTTGCAAATTTCGTTGAATTTTCGTTGAATTTTCGTCAGACAATCTCTGTAAATCGGATTTTTTCTTCGAGGAATTTTTGGATGTTTTTTTCTGAGGTTTTGTAGAATTTTTCAATTTGGCCTTTTCGGAAAGCGGCGAGTGTGCGGCCAAAGGCTGGGAATTTTGCGTGTGAGATTTGGTGGAATTTGTGTTTTTTTAGAGCTGGGCCCTCGAGAAATTTGAGTTTGCGGCTTTTGAGCTTGGTTTCGGGGCTACGTGTGTCGTGGTGAAATTTTACAAGTGTATCTTCTATGACGGTTTTCATGGTTGGTTTGTATGCGAGAGCAAGTGTTTGAGCTGGGGCTTTGGCCGTGCGCGAGAATTCGACGATTGCGTGAACGTAGCTTTTGCGATCTATGATTGCGTGAATTTTGTTGAGCGGACACTTGAAAAGGTGATGAGCCTCGATGACTTCAAAACCCTTGTTGAGAAGAAGGGCTGATTCGATCAGGATTTTTGGACCCATTGACCAGTTTGGGTTTTTGAGAGCTTGGCGTGGGGTGATTTTTGCGAAGTCTGATTTGGGCGTTTCGAAGAATGGACCTCCTGAGGCTGTGAGTGTTATTTTTTTGACGCGGCGTGGATCGTATTTTGTGAGGCCTTTTGTTTGGAGTAAACGGAGGACTGCGTGATGTTCAGAGTCGAGGGGAAAGATTTCGGTTTTGTTTTTGCGAGCAAGATTCATCAAGGCTTTGCCTTCTAGTACCAAAGATTCTTTGTTTGCAAGGACAAGAATTTTCCCGGCTTTCAATGTGAGCTTTGAGGGCACGAGGCCTGCAGATCCTGAAATTGCGTTTACTACTAAGTCGGCTTTGGTTTTTTGGATTAGAGTGGCTAGGCGTTTTGGTGTTTTCGAAACAAGGACTTTGTTTTTTGTGTGGAATTTTTTGGCTTGGGCGTTTAGCAGTTTGGCGTTGGAATTGCATGCGAGGCCGACTACTTTGAATTTCTTTTTGTGCTTTCGGATGACCTCCAATGTCTGGCGGCCGATCGAGCCTGTTGATCCGAGGATTATTATGTTTATCATTTTGATTTTTGTTCAGATTTTAGTTCGAGAATTTTGGTTAGCATTCGAGCAGCTTCTGCTTTTGACACTGTCCTTTTGGGCTGAAAATCACCGCCTTCTCTGCCTTCGACGACGCCCAATTCTTTAGCTTTTTCTATCCAGCCTATGCTCCATCCTTCTACGTCTTGGAAAGATGAGTCTGCTGTGTCGAGTGGCTTGTAGTCGCTGGCTTGGAGGAAAATTTTGATGGTTTCTGCGCGAGTGGCTGTTTTGTTGATATTGATTTCGTAGTTTCCGTTGGCGGCTTTGTGTCCTGAAATTAAACCTTGGTCTAGACCTATTTTCACGTATGGATTTTCTTCTAAATCAGGCAGGTCTGCAAAAATTTCTTTTGAGATTTCTGTTTTTATTGGAGGCCATGGTTCTTTTCTTGAGGCGATAGCAATTCTTAAAACATCAGCTCTTGTTAGGATTTTTTTGGGTTCAAAAAAGAGATCTTTTGTTCCTCTTAAAACTTTTTCTAAGGAAAGTTTGTTTATTTCCTCGAAAGCGTAGTGGTCGGCTTTGATGTCCTTGTAATAGAAAAGCATGTTGCCTGAGTCGAGGAGGGCTTTTTGCAATTCTTCGATGTCGACGTCTCTGGGTTGGATGTTGTGCTGTGCTGAAATCGAGGCAGCGGCACCTGCAGCTTGGCCGACACTCATCACAGTGGGCTGGAGTCTTGTGGCTCCGTTCGCGATGTGACTAACTGAGATGTTTTTTTCTGCGGCTAGCAGGCCATCCATTTTTTCCGGGACGATTACGCCATATGGAATTTGGAAGGCGTGTGTTTTTTTGTATACGTGGCTTTTTTGTGAGCAGAAATGTATGTCGATTGGATAGTCTCCAACAGCAATGGCGTCTTCGACCACGCCTAGTGGCCTTGTGATTCTTTGATCGGGAGTTATGTCTTGCTCCATCAATCTTTCGACACCTTTTAGTCTTCGGCTTTCTCGCACGTATGGAATTTTGGGGAATCGGTCTGGGGTTCCGAATTCGTTGTACATTCCGTATGTGTTGTGCCCCAATTCTGTTTGGATAAAGTAGAGGAATCCTCTTGAATGGTCTTTGGCTTTTTCGAGAATCTCTTTTCTCGTGAGGCCTTCGTGTTTGTCGCTGTATGCATCAAAGTCGTTGCCCCAATTGTTTTGCGGCCAGTTGATCATTATTTTCCCGTTTGGCATTAGGCCGTATAGGACTAGCTCGTCGAATGTGAATTTTGCGCTCCAACAGCTTTTGTTTTTTACGCTGCAAATGTAGTTTTTTTTGTCGTAGTTTTTTGGCTTTTTGATTGTGACGTCTTCGCCATAGTTTTTCAAAATCATTACCTGGGTGAGGGGCTGGACGCATTTTTCGATCTTTTTGTTTAAAGGTTCGCCGCTATCTTCGTCTGGGCCTATGTCGTATGGTGTACCAGATAGCTCCAAAATGTCTCCGTATTCTGTTGCGTCTATCGTTATGTGGGCTGGAATTAGGAATGTTTCGCCTTGGGTGTTTTTCGCTTTTACTCCAATTATTTTGTCGTTTTCTTTATAAACCTTTGTAACGCGTGTTTTGTAAAAGATTTCGAGATGGTCTTCTTTTGCGGCCATTTCTTCCAAAACTTTTTTGCCTACAGATGGTTCAAAACAAAAATAGCTGACTGTGCACAACCTGGTGCGATCAATCTCGGGGCTGTATTTTCTTTCTATTAAATCTCGCATTTCTCCGAAAATACTGTTCGATACGCCATCTATTTTGGCACCATCTATTGCGCCAACACCTGCGGATGTGAGCATGCCGCCCAACCAATCTGTTTCTTCCAAAATGCAAGTGTCTGTGCCCATCCGCGCCGACTGCATGCCTGCGGCAAAACCGCCTGCACCACCACCGACGACCAGCACTTCGCAGCCGTTGATTCTTTCTGGAGTTGCGGATGTTGCCGATGCGGCAGACACGTGTGCAACCAAAACAGATAGAGCAGCTATGCTCAAAATTATCGCAGCGATTTTTGGAAATGAGAGTTTCACGTTGTGTTTGTTGGGGTTGAGGTCGGGTTCGGGCTTATTGTATTAGTTTGATCAGCTCTTTCACAAGGTCTTTTTCTGGGACTGTTTTTATGTGTTTTCCCTTTTTGTATATTGCGCCTAAGCGTTTACCACCGCAGATTGCGTAATCAGCTTCGCGTGCTTCGCCAGGGCCGTTGACTGCGCAACCCATTACCGCGATTTTGAGAGGGCGGGCGGTTTTGGTGGAGATGCGTCTCCCGGAAGTGGGGTGTTTTGGGGGAACTTCCGGGACATTTGCGGAGGAGAGGAAGGACCTTTTCTTCGACTTCTTTGACGAGTTTTTTTAAGTTGATTTCGGTGCGGCCGCAAGTTGGGCACGAAATTATCATCGGTTCTTTTGTGTATAGGCCGAGGGCTTTTAGGAGTTCTTTTGCTGCTTTGATTTCTTGGATTGGGTTGGCTGTTAGGGAAATCCTGATTGTGTCGCCGATGCCTTGCCTGAGCAGGTGGCCCAGGGCAATTGCGCTTCTTGTGATTCCCGGGATCAGTGGGCCTGCCTCTGTGACTCCGAGGTGGATTGGGCATTGGGTTTTTCTTTTTTGTAGTTTTTTGTGGAGAAGCTCGTTGGCTTGGATTGTTGTTTCGACGTCTGATGATTTTATCGAGATTGTGAGGTTTTTTCGGTTTGCTGTTGGGAATTTTTGTAATTCAAAAAACTTGACCCAATTGAGTGCGGATTCTACGAGAGCTTCTGGCGTTGGGCCGCCGTGTTTGTCTATTAGGCGTCGTTCGAGTGAACCGGAATTTATGCCGATCCTGATTTGGGTTTTGTGTTTCTTGGCTGTTTTGATGATTTTTGTGAGGATGTCTTTGTCGTTGATGTTGCCCGGATTTATTCGGATTTTGTCTGCGCCTTGAGCGATGGCTTCGAGCGCGAGGGCTGGGTCGAAATGAATGTCTGCAACCAAAGGGATGTGAATTCTGCGTTTGATTTTTGAAATTGCCTTTGCGGCTTTTTCATTTGGAATTGCGACGCGTATGATATCGCAGCCTTCTTTTTCTAGCTTTAGAATTTGAGCGACGGTTGCAGAAATGGCTTCTGTTTTCGTATCGCACATTGATTGGATTGTGATATGACTGGATTTCATGTTTTTATTTTTTAATCCACTAAGAAGGTTACACTAAGCTTTCTTGGATGCAAATGGTGCAACCTTTAATTCGTCTTGAACACCAAGCCTTTCTAGTACATAGGGCCAATCAAATTTTCCATTTTTTCTTAAATTCTTTTTTAACCATTGACATAACGTGGCTCCGCGAACCCCTCCTTCCCAGGCGTGTAACGTGCTAGTGGACCATGTTGTTCCAGGCTTTACGGACTCCAAAAAAGCTCTAGTATGTGCTCGCGCATCTTTAATTGTTTTTATTGCAATAGGCCTCCTTGTAAAGGGATTTCTGTTCAAGAGCGAGGATTTCTTGCCTAGTAACTTTTTTAATGAGGTTGCCCTAACCCCTTCTTCCGATCCTGGCAGATTGCGTTCTATCCAAGAAATCAGGCCTCCTCCGCTTGTTCCTTCTTTGTTGCGCCATTTATATAAGTCCTTGTGGCTCCAGACTTGCCCCTTTGCAAGAGATTTAAGAAATTTAACTAAAGTCTCCCTAGCTTCTGCTTCTGATGTGATGCCTTGACGTTTTTCAAATGGATTTCTGCCCAAATCCTCTTCCTTAAAGTCTCCTAAAACCCATTCTATGGTTTGTTTGTCTAAAATTTCAGAGCCCCCTCGCTGACTAAGCCAAGTCCAAAGCGTATTGCCTTTCACGTCTCCTTCCCACCTGACCAGGTCTGTCGCACTCCAAGACTGTCCTTTTTTTAAAGAACTTAAAAATTGCCTAAGATATTTTTTTGCCGCTGATTTGGACGTTATTTTTCTAACCACCCCAGCTTGAAATGGATTTCTTTTCAAAATTGCTTCATGATTTTCCCCTAAAATCACCTGGACTGTTTTTTCCAACCATGGAGCTTTGTTTACCACCCTGGAATACAGTCTTTTCCCCGTGAGTGTTGATCTTTTTGTCCATCCCTGTAATTTTTGGGTCTCCCAAGCCTCACCTTCTTCTAACGAACCTAGAAACTCTAACAAAAGATCTCTAATAGCTTTTATACCCCCTTTCCCTGGACTTTGAACCTCCTCTTCAAAGCCAAGCCCCAAGGCTAAAGCCAGCCTCACCTCTTTTCTTATTTCAGGAACGACTTTTTCATACCTGAGCCTGTACTCATCTCTTTCAAATCCTTTTTTCAATCTTTCGCAGAGCTCTGTTCGAATTTGATTGTATGCTTTTATGGAGGGAAGGTCCCCAAAGATTTCTTCGAAGTCGGATTGAAAGTTTTTGGGAACACTGCCCCCGTTTTCCTTGAAGGCTTCTTCTAGGATTTGGCGAAAATCTGTCTTACTAACTTCATTCATTGTATTTTTTGAGAAGAAGCTTTTATAAAGAGTTCTGCCTCTGTTGTCAACCTTTTCCTTGACAAGAGTTGCGGTTTTTGGTTTAATACGGCCTTGTATTTTAAACTATTGCTGTATGGCAACTATTGAAGAAGGAGCCCCTGTAGAAATCCGTATGGATGATATAAGATTGGGGTCAGCCGGAATGTATTCTGGGAGAAACGAGAATGGAGATGTTTTTTATAGAATGCCTGGCGTTACTCCAGCATGTTTAAAGTTAAACTTAAAGATTTTGGATGCTGTTGGACCTATGGGCAGTAATGTTGATTTTTGTTTGCCCGACAACCTGACTCCAGAGGACTTCGGAGAAGTGAGAATTCAAACTGTTTGTGGTGCCGACTCAGCTTCCGAAGAATTGCCCCCTGTTTGTATTTTGAGTGATTTGAATGACTTGCCGGAGAACCTTTCCGAAGTCTTGAGAACAGCGATGGAGAAGACTTTGGCTGACTTGGGGAAATGCCCTAAACGTCGCCAACACTCTATAGAAATCACCTTTGTAAGACGAGCTGCCATGGAGGACGTAGCTGGTGTCATTAGGTTTGAATCTGCTGGAGCTGGAGCTTAATGGTTTTTTGGTTTTGTTGACAACAATGCGCAGGTTTGATTTAATTCTCTCCAAATATTTAATTTGTAAAAATGACCAGGGCAGACAAACAATCAGACAGAGAGAGAAAACCCTCAGGAACTCTCGAGGATTTATATTTGCAACATGGGCGCCTAACGGATGGCTTGCGCGTTAACGAAGCTGCTCTAGCCGAAGCCAAAGAGAAGCCTTTTGGACTTAGCAGGGGACTTGAAAGCATTAAAACCGCCCTTATCGATGCTAGAAACCTGGTAAGAGCCCAAATTGTTGAGTTGCTACCGCCAAGCCCTTATACATCTACTGAGGATATCGCAGCAGCGTTAGAACTAGATCCGCAGCACCGACGGACAAGCGTTGGTGATGGCCCTGAGGGGACACATGTGGGACTCGACCCAACTTTCAATACTGATCCAGACTGTCAAAACCATGCGGAGTCCTTTCTGGGCAGTCATTTTCTTGATCAACTCTTGAGGGCCAATACAAATGCTGCCAGAGGGGTTCTCACTTTCCCCTACGACCTTGTTATGGATGATAATGTTCCAGGCAAAGGCTGTGGGACCGATCCAACCATGGCAGCCGCGTCGCATCTTGTTAACCCTATCTTTATTGCTGAGAGACTAGCTTCTTCTTTGGGAAAAGGGCAGGAACTAGAAGAATCATTGGAAGCTTTTCATGCGAGAATTTTTGGTGAAGGAAAAATGAAGGGGCTTAAACCTGCTGAAGTTGAAGCTTAGTTGACAACTACACGTGGTTTTGATTTAATTCTCTCCTGTTTGTTTTTTTAATTTTTGAACAATGATCGTGCCTGGAGCTTATGATGGTGAGAGAGGGGAAGGGGGCACTTTGAGCACGTTGGCCCAAGAGGGGCTTCTAGAAGCCGACAGCTTGTGTGATGATGACCAAGAAGTCTCTTATTTGGCGAGATTATCTACGCATCACGCTCTTCTCGAAATGAGTTTTATTGACGCCCTAGCTGATAATTTTGCGACATGCGAAGAAGGTTTAAAAGTGCCTAATTTTACTGTGGCTGCAGCAATTTATGCAAAGATTCGTCATGAGGTTGAGGATATTATGAGACACTGGTTTGGGGAAATTTTTCCTGCAGATATCTTGCCAGGGATCCGTAAATTAATCACAGAAAGCGCAAAAGGGGCGGGCCGACCCATTGCAGATTTTGATAATATCGAAAGAAGCCGAATTTCCGCAGCTCTTGCCAGTAAAGAAATTCTTGATACTGTTTCGACCGTTGCATTTGCGTGCGCCGAAACCATGGGCGTCGACAACCCTGAGCTTTTGAAAAGCCTTGACGACCTCGTTTCTGTGCAGTTTTCACGAGAGCCGAAGAGGAAGCGCAGGCCTTCAGCTTGATGGACACTTACCCCTCCCCTTGAACTTCTTGACTTTTCAGGGTTAATTTACTATATTTCACCAGCGCTTTTGTGGCGTGCCTATATTTATTAATTTTCCCATATAGCTAAGAGACTTAGAAAAAACGAACAGATAAGGAGTCAAACAGTACGTTTGATAGATGAGAATGACGAACAGAAGGGGATAATGGGATACAGCAAGGCGTTGGAGATGGCAAAAAATAGTGAGTTGGACTTGGTAGAGGTCGCTCCTAATGCCAACCCTCCCGTCTGTAAGATACTAGATTATGGAAAATATCTTTATCACCAAGATAAAGTCGAGAGGAAACACAAAAAAGCACAGAAGAAAACAGAGGTAAAAGGCGTTCGGATTGGATTCAAAACAGGCGAACACGACCTGGAGGTAAGAGAAAGACAAGCGAGGAAATTCTTGGAAGAGAGGAACATGGTGAAGGTTACGTTGCTGTTCAAAGGAAGGGAAGTGGTTTATGCGGAGATGGCTAAAGAGAAGATGAATAAGTTTTATGAGAGATTGAGCGATTTATCTGACATGGAGCAGGCACCAAAAAGACAGGGAAACACATTACTAATGATATTAACACCTAAGAAAAATGAAGCAAAAGACACACAAGGGACTTCAGAAGAGAGTAAAGATTCGTAAAAGCGGAACTATTCGAGTGCAGAAATCATGCAAAAACCATTTGCTTTCGAATAAGTCAAAAAGACAAAAGAAGAGCGGAAGCACTGGACTTGTTGTGAGCCCAGGACATTTGAAAGCTGTGAAAAAGAAGCTTGGAATGTAGTTTGAATGTAATTTATAAGTCAATTAATTAATATAACATGACTCGAGTAAAAAGAGGTGTAACCACCCACCGTAGGCACCAAAAAGTTCTCAAGGCAGCCAAAGGTTATAAAGGCGGTCGATCAAAATTGTATCGACGTGCCAAGAATGCTGTAGCGAAAGCTGGGCAGAATTCTTATCGTGACCGCAAACTCAAGAAAAGAACTTTTAGAGGTCTTTGGATCGCTAGAATCAATGCCGCTTGTCGCGCAGAAGGAACAAGATATGGTCTATTCATAGACGCTTGTTTCAAAAAGAACATCCAAATCAACAGGAAGATGTTGGCTGAATTGGCAGCAAATAATCCTGAGACATTCAAGGCTGTTCTTGACGAGGCAATGAAGTAAATGGTAACGTGCTCTCCTGTTAATTTAACCTGTTTTTTGTATGGGCGAAGTTGAAAAAGGAGCTGTACTTTATGTTTCTCAGGCTGAGATAGACCAAGCGGAGATTGACTGGAGGGCAGGAAAAACCCCTAAAGGTTGGTGTGATATCGGCCCTGTCAAGAATGGGGTTGTTGTTCCTTGGACCAGAGAGGAAACCGCTCAACAAATAAAGGCATTTTCTAAATTGACCCACTAGCCAATCCTCAATTCTTCGAATACTGGGCCGGGTTTTTGGCCAGACATTTCGACGATTTTTGGTTCTGATGATGGCGAGCCTTGGTAGCACCACTTTTTGAATTCGTTCAGGTCGTCGGAAGCGCCTTGTAAGGTCGCTTCGACGCTGCCGTCGGGCATGTTCAAAATCTGACCTCGTAACCCGAGAGAGGCCGCTTTGTCGCGAGCGTGAGCCCTATACCAAACACCCTGCACTTTCCCTGTGATTTTGAAGTGGGCTTGGTTCATTTGTGAGCGGGGTTTATTCGAACTCCACTACCTCGGCTTTTTCTACAACTACGTCTTCTTTTGGCTTGTCCATGGCGTCTGTTTCAACCTTTGTTATCTTCTCAACTACGTCCATACCTTCGAAGACTTGTCCGAAGACTGTGTATTGCCCGTCCAACATATGAGTGCCGTTTTCTGGGGTGACGATGTAGAATTGGCTTCCGTTTGAGTTTATGTCGTTGCCACGCCTGGCCATTGCGACTGCTCCGTACACGTGCTTGAGTTCGTCGTCCACTTCTAGTCCGATGTATGTGCCTGGGCCTTTGTAGCTGTGTCCACCTGTTCCGTTGTGTTGGGTGAAGTCTCCGCCCTGGATCACGAAACCCGGTACGATTCTGTGGAAGACTGTTTTGTCGTACTTTCCGGTTTCCGCAAGAGTGAGGAAGTTCCGTGTTGATTCTGGAGCCTTGTCCTCGAAGAATTTCATTTTAATTACTCCGTGGTTTGTAGTTAGCACTGCGATTTTTTCTCCTTTTTCTGGCATGTCAGTTTGATTAAATGGTTGGCCGCATGCTGTTAGCAATAGCGGGATTGCAAGTAAAATTGCGAGTAGTTTTTTCATAGGGTGAGGGTTTAAGATTTGGATTGAGGTCCGAAGCCTAGTTTAGTGATTTTGGTGGAGATTTCAAGGGGGAACCTCCCGGAAGTGTGGTGTTTTTGGGGGACTTCCGGGGTGAACTCCCGGAAGTGGGGTGTTTTGGGGGGACTTCCGGGAATCAACTTAGGGCCCTGGGCCTTATCTGTATTGCTCCTGTTGGCGCTATATGCTAGTATTTCGCCGCTTATGAAAAACATGTTTAAAAATATCGTACTCTTTTTGCTCAAAAGATTCGCTAAAAGGCGGATGAAGAAGTTCAAAGGAAAAGTGATCTGTGTAACTGGGTCTGTGGGTAAAACAAGTATCAAGGAAGCTATCTATACTGTTCTGAATTCGAAATTCAGGGTTATGAAGAATCCGGGGAATATGAACACCGAATTCGGGTTGCCGTTGACGATTTTGAAGATGGAGAGTGGGTATAGTAGTGCGGTGAAATGGTCTTACCTTTTGTTGAAGGGGTTTTATAAATCTTTTAGGCCGATGTATGGTGAAGTTTTGGTTGTGGAAACTGGTGTTGATAAACCTGGAGATATGGATGTTCTTTTGTCTATTGTGAAGCCTGATGTGGCCGTTATGAATTTGGTTGCGCCTGTGCATCTAGATGAGGGGCAGTTCTCGACTCTTGATGAAATTTTTGAAGAAAAATCTAAATTGGTGAAAGCTTTGAATGAAGATGGCTTCGCCGTTTTGAATGTCGACGACGAAAGAGTAAAAAAATTGACTGGAGGTCGAGCAAAAGGAAAAACCCACACTTTCGGCGAAAATCCTGAGGCTATGTATAAAGCCACTTCTATCGAAGAAACTTTGGAAGGCACTTCATTCAACCTAAGCGCGGAAGGACGCAGGATCGAAGCTCAGATCCCTGTACTTGGAGCACATAGCGTGCCTGTGTTGTTGCCGGCGATCGTGTGTGGACGGATCATGGGAATGACTTTGGAAGAAACTTTGGAGGCTGCCAAGAGAATGGCTTTGCCGCCTGGCAGATTGAACCTAATAGAATGTGCTGTGGAGGGCGCTGTTGTTGTGGATAGTTCTTACAACTCTTCTCCGAAATCTTGCGTGGCTTCTTTGAAAACTTTATCGAATCTTAAGCCGCGTTCTGGCGGAAGGAAAATAGCTATATTGGGAAACATGAATGAATTGGGTGAGAATGCGGAGAGACTCCACAAAGAAGTTGGGGCGCACATACCTGATAGCTGTGATATTTTGGTAACTGTAGGGAAGATGGCTAAGCATTTTGCAGAAATCGCAGAAGACAAAGGAATGAAAAAAATCTTTCAGTATACAAATACTCAGGAATGTATAGCTGAGTTTAAAGACAAAATTCAGGAAAATGATATAATTCTCGTGAAAGGTTCGCAGAACAATGTCAGGCTGGAACGGTTCGTGAAAGAGGTGATGAAATATCCTGAGCAAGCAAGTGACCTTTTGGTTAGGCAGGGCAAACATTGGCAGAAATTTTAATACAATGATTTATAATTGGAATATTATTGGCCACGAAAAGCAGCTAAAGATGCTTGAGGGGGACATTGCTAGCGGGAATTTGGCGCATGCTTATTTGCTTTGTGGACCTAGCCATGTGGGGAAATACACTGTTGCAAAAAAACTTGCACACACATTGCAATGTCCGAATAATTTTTGCGGGAAGTGCGCGACTTGCACACAGGTCCGAAAAGGTTCGCACATCGACACAATGGAGTACCCAAACAACCGCGAATCTATCAAGATCGAACAGGTCAGGGAGGTCGTTGCCAGATCCACGATGAGCGGGCAAAGTGCGTATAAGGTTGTGTTGCTTCAGAGTATAGAGCGGATGACGCCGGAAGCTGCGAATTGTTTTTTGAAGACTTTGGAAGAACCGCCTGCGAAAACTGTTTTCATCATGACGACTAGCCATGTCCGAGAGATTTTGCCAACTATTGTTTCGAGATCACGTATCATGAGGTTTCATTTGTTTTCGATTGAGTATTTGACGAAGGTTTTGCGTGAACAATTTCCGGACAGTGATCCTGAGGAGATAGACAATGTGGCAAAACTTTCTTTGGGGAAAACAGGGAAAGCTTTGGACCTAATGAATGAGCCGGATAAGCTGGCCTACAACCTAAAACTGTATAAAGACGTTTTGTATTTGCTGGATACGGACAACATCGTTGAGAGATTCCGATACGTGGAAGGGCTTATGGAAGACGATCGCAAGAGGCGCGATTTTTTGAATGTAATGCTGCATGTCTTGCGAAATAAGCTTCTTGTTGACGGCTCTGATCGGTTTATTAGATTGATTTCTAATGTTGAAAATGCTAAGAGTTTCTTGAAGCAAAATGTAAATACCCGTTTGGTTTTAGAAAATTTAATGTTTATGAATTAATATGATTTTAGGAATTTTTGATTTTTATGACTTGGAATTGGTCGAAGCTCTCTGCGAAGAATCTTCGGATCTTGTCGAAGGAGAGATGGTTGTGTTCAAGAATGCCGATGGGGCTGAAGAGGTTGGGAAGATTTCTTACATCTCTACTGGCGAGCTTGATAAAGAGAAATCTAAAGGCGGGTGCAAACTTTTGAGAAGAGCTACTGCCCATGATTTGCAGAAATTTGAAACCAATAAAGGGCGAGGAGAAACTGCCGTTCAGACTTGTAAGGAATTGTCCGTCCGATATGAATTGGATATGCAGCCTTTTTATGCGATTTATTCTTTTGATGGTTTGCGAGTGAATATTGTTTTTACTGCTGAAGACCGAGTTGATTTTCGAGAATTGGTTAAAGATTTAGCGAAATCGTTGCAAAAACAAATCCACCTGAAACAGATCGGACCTAGAGATAAAGCTCGAATTACTGATGGATTCGGAAAATGCGGAAGACGATTTTGTTGCAAAGGGTTCTTGCCTAAGCTCGAAAGTATTTCGATGGACATGGTTCGAGTTCAGTCTTTGGAAGGGAAGGGGAGCAGCAAACTTTCTGGAGCTTGTGGGAAACTTTTGTGTTGTTTGAAATATGAAGTTGGTGCGTATAGCGAATTGAAGGACAAACTTCCTCCCCCTGGAAGTAGGGTTAAATTGAAAAAACCTGTTTTGGGAACTCATGACGAGGGGATTGTCACATCGTTGGATATTTTGAACCAAAGAATGAAGATCAGCACTGGGAACAGGGAATTGGTCGTGGTTGACCTAGCGGATGTGGCCAAGGTTTTGGCCAAACCTGTGCGAACTGCACCAAGAATTAATAATTCTCCGGACAAATGATTACATACTTGATTATCTTTCTGAGTATTTTGGGATTGCTTACTATTTTTGGACGTAGGTGTGTTTTGACACTTAAACGAAAAGTTGAGGTGGACGAAACACCTGTTGTTGAAGAGAAGGAAGAGAAGACGAAAGCGAAAAGGTTTTCTTCGGATGAGAAGAAAAATTTGGAAAAGTTTTATAACAGGTCTCTGGCTTTGATTAAGAAAAATGAGCCGAAAGAGGCTGTGAAGGTTTTGGTGCAAGCGTTAGCAATCAATCCGGATTTTCAAGATGGACTGAAGGAGCTTGGGAAATTGTACTTGGATCAGAAATTGTGGGGGAAGGCTGCGGCTGTTTACAAGAGCTTGGTTGAACTGACCGAGGATCCTGTTGATTATAGTCATTTGGGCGCGGCGTCTTATAACGCTGGGGACCTTAAAGAGGCTGCGACTGCGTATCAAAATTCTATAAGTTTGGACCCTAAACGTCCTCAGCGGTATCTGAGCCTAGGGCAAGTGTACAGAGACATGGAGAAAAGTCAGTTGGCGTTGATTGCATTCAACAAAGCTGTTGAATTGGACAAAGAGAATGTGGATTATTTGCTGCTTTGCGCTGACACACAAATGGATCTTGGGAATTCTGCGGATGCTGAGCTTGTTTTGAAAAGAGTCTTGGAGCTTGCGCCGACTAGCAAGCTGGCGAAGGAAATGATTAAAACTATTGAGGAGCTTCGTAAAGATGAGCCGGCTCCTAAGCCGAAGAAGCGTGCGAAGAAGTCTGAGAAATAAATTATTCTTCTGTTGGGCCCGTCAGGAATTTCGCTGGGATTGCTTTGTAATGGGAGAAGATTTCTTCTTTGACAGGGTCTTCGTCTTCTCTTGTGATTGTCCTGTGCCAAAGTGCGTCGAAGCCTGTGTGATTCTGTTCGACTTGTTTGGTTTCGCCAGGGGCGAGATCTGCTGAAGGGATGTATAGCGGCGTCGCTGGAGGACTTTTGTAGTTAGAGAAGTGTGGACCTTCTAATTCTACTTTTCTGCCGTCTGAGGTGCCGTAGAATTTGAAATATGCGTGCAGGCCATCGGTATATGCTTGGATGAGAATGTGGCCTGGAGTGTCGTTTGTGAATTTCAGGTCTTGTCCCCCAATATATATTGTTGCGTCAAGCCCGTAACCTAGCAACTGAGAGTAATATGAAACCGCATATGAGTGAGATCTTCTAGCTGTGATAGGAAGTCCTGAGAATATTGCCGCCCTGTAGGCGGTAGTTGACACCTGACAAAGTCCACCACCATACTCGGGAATTGTTCCGGCGTTTGTTATGACTAGTTCTTTTTTGTAGCCGGTTGTCCCATCTACCCTGCCCAAATTGGTGTTGAAAGAAAACTCTTCGCCTGGGGGGATCAAGGTGCCGTTGAAATTATCCATACCTACGCTAATATTGTGTATCCTGTTTCGCGTCGATCCGTAGAATGTTGTGTGGCCTGTGCCTATCAATTCGTGAACACCCAGCTCCTGAATTTCGTTTGAGATGGTGATAGGAGCGGGGATGTCTTTTGTCACTATTTCTATCTCTCCGACTTCTTCGTTGATTGCGAGCTCTAATGCTTTTTTCAAATCGGTTCTTTGGATTCTGACTCCGTCTATGCCTCTGCCGTCCACGACAACGCCGTCTTCATTTTTGTAGATAGAAACTGGTTCAACCTCTACCTCTATGGTTTCTTTAAGTTGCTCGTCTATATATTCATTAACCTCGTCTGTGTCTATGCCCAACAAAATCACTTTGGCTGAATTCTCGTAACTTTCCGGAACGTACTTATTTTCCAGAAGAACCTCTAGGTTTAGAACTGGCAGTGAAGCCTCGACAACCTCTCTGAATGAAATCCAGCCAAGATGGTCTTTCAATGAAAAGTACCAGGTCTTGTTGTCCCATTTGATTGAGATTTGATTTCGAATTTTACGTTTTATTTCTGCTTCTTGTTTCTGAAGATCCTCTTTTGTTATTACTGGTACGATGTCTACTAATTCCAACTGGAAAGATCTCGGCTCCAGGCTTGAAACAGAGTTTTTTATTTCTTTTATTAGTTTTTCGTAATTGGGAAGTTGCCCGGACTTCTCTTCTATTATTGTGAGGCCCTGGCTGTTTATCACAAAGTGCGCGTTGCCTGGGGCAAGATTTTCTAATTCGAGTGCTTTGTTAAGTTTTTCGATGAGGATTTCTGGGTCGAATATATACAAAACGTCTGTTGAAGCGTCAGTTTCTTTGCCCTGGAGGCTCTGGGTGATTGTTTGTTTTTTGAGGTCAATCCTTTTGATTGTCGTTATCGTGTCTTTCAGGAGGATTTGTATTCCGAGGTCTTGAGGGGTGAGCTGGATTTGCTTGTCACCGGTCGTGAATAATATGGGCATGTTGAGGAACATGGTCTCTTTTGTCTGGAGGGCCTTCAACGCTTCTTCGGGTGTATGGTAACTAAGGTCTAGGTTTGCAACAATTGTTCCCGCAGGAAGTTTCCCATGCAGGTAAATTTTTGCACCCACCAAAGCCCCCACCAATACCAAGCCTATCGCTATACCTATGGCTAAACCTTTTATCGTGCTTTTGGTTTTTTTTGCCATAGTTTTTTTATGAAGGTTCCAAGTTTTTTCCTAGTTGTTTTCCCTTTTTCTGGGGCGACACTCATTCCGACCACAGACCCTATTGCTCCGCCAATAACCACCCCCATCATAACGTTGTTGAGTTTTTTACCCAGCTTCTTTTCTTTTTTTGAGCCGAACATTTTGAACGAGGTTAGGGCCTACTTTGCTATTTCGGTTGTTTTTGTTCTTCGGATGACGTTGACTTTTATCTTTCCTGGATATGACAATTCTGATTCTATTTTTTCGGCTATCTTCTCTGCAAGCCCCAGGGTCTGGTCGTCGTTAACTTCTGTTGGGTCAACCAAAACTCGAAGCTCTCGTCCTGCCGATATTGCGAATGTTTTTTTAACTCCGTCGAAAGAAGTTGCCGCACTTTCCAATGCGTTTAGTCTCTCCAAATATTTTTCCAATGATTCCTGCCTGGCACCCGGCCTACTCGCCGACAACGCATCTGCTGCTTGTACGATCAAAGCCTCTGGAGTTTCTGGTTTTTCTGATTCGTGATGTGTCCATGCTGCGTGTACCGCTTCTTTAGAAAAGCCGTATTTTTCCATCAATTCTTTTGTGAGGAAGTCGTGTGCTCCTTGCACGTCGGGGTCTTGGTCGATGGCTTTTCCGAGGTCGTGTAGGAATCCTGCGACCTTACAGGTCTCGATATCAAGCCCAGCCTCTGAGCCCAACATTGTTGCTATGAAGCCAACCTCCATTGAGTGCATCATTATGTTCTGGCTATAACTTGTTCTGAATTTCAGGCGGCCGATTGTTTGGACGAGCTCTTTGTTGTTTGTTGGGAGTTTCGAGATCCCCATTTTTTTGAGAGCTTTTTCTCCTATCTTATATAGCTCCTCTTTTACGTCTTCTTTTGCCTCCTTGATTGCTTGGTCTACTGTTTCTGGAGTGATGTTCTTTTTTGTTCTGATTAATTTCTCGATGGTTCTTTCTCCGATTCTTCTTTCCATTAGGTTGTATGAAGAGACTGAAATCACGTTCGGCAGGTCGTTGAACACAACCACTATTTCAAGTTTCTCCTCAAGGTGAAGTATGTTCATAGCGTCTTTTCCGACGATCCTACCTTTTATAATGTCTTTTGGAACTTTCACCCGTACCTCTCTGGGTTCTACTGATGTTGGAGAGGTTAGTCTTTGGATAACGTCTATTATTATTTTTTTGGCGTTTCTTTGGGCTTTTTCTTTCAAGTACTCTTCTGTGTGGGCAAGTCTTTCGGTGTTTTCTTCTTTTAGTTCTTTTTGGTACCTATCTATGGTTTCGATTTTGGTGGCTTCTGGGTTTTTGCCGGATTTTTCAGCCAGCTTTTCTACAAACTCCTTTTCTTTGTCTTTTATTCCAGCTTCTTTCGAAGATATTTCTCCTTCAATACCTTTGACTGATCTTTTTAGGCTGTTTAGTTTATCTTCCTGTTTTTGGACGCTTTGTTCTTTGTTTTTCACTGAGTTTTCCATTTGGCTTATCATTCTTTCGTTTATTTTAAAGCCTTCTTCTGTTCTCTCTTTTTGGATTTCGAATTGTTTTTTTGACGATTCTTTTATTTCTTGGGCCTCTTCCTTGGCTTCTTGAAGCGTTTTTTCCGCCCTCTCCCTTCTTTTTTCTATATCAAGGAGCTTGCTTTTGTAAAAAAAGAGATATCCTGCTCCCGCTCCGGCCGAAAAAACGACAAGTGCGACGATGATGTTCATAACAATGTTCATAACTTTTGTTTAAATTGCCGTGAAAGGATACTTGTAATAGCACAAATTATCAAGACGGTCTAATGGTTTTTGACAGGTTTTAAACAATTTTGACACCCCTTGTTTGGGCGGTTTATCCTGTAAATGTTTTTTGTTTGTTCAAAACCCTTCCCTCTACTAATAACTTCTACTGTATATATTAATATTATTAATACTATTTATTTGTCTAATAACGAATCTTTAGTATAATTGTTCATGCTTTACATATTTTAATAAAATTCTAATATGAAATTATTTTGTTCAAGAAAAGATTTGGAAACAGCTTTAAATATTGTTAATAAAGCTATTAGCTCAAACAACACACTTCCAGTTTTAAATAATATTTTAGTCAAGGCTGAAGGTAAAAAATTACATTTTTCAGCCACAAATTTAGAAATTGCGATTAGCTTTTTTATAGATGCTGATGTTCGAGCTGAGGGAGCGGTTACGATTCCCGCGAAACTTATTACGAGTTATGTTTCTTTGTTGAGTGACGAGAAGGTTGAGCTTTCAGTTACCGATGGTTTGACGCTATTGGTTCAATCATCAACATCAACAACAAAGATTAAGTGTATAAGTGCGGACGAGTTTCCACTTATTCCTAAGGTTGACGTGGAGCATTCTTTTAAAATACCGACTGAGGACTTGGACAACTCTATAATGGAAACTGTTTTTGCTGCTTCGGCAAACGTTTCTAGGCCGGTTTTGTCTGGTGTTTATTTGTCTGTGGATGGTGATGAAATGAAAATGGTTGCCACAGACAGTTACAGACTTGCTGAGAAGAAAATGAAGCTTGGCGACAAGATAGATGGAAGTTTTAATTGTATAATTCCTTCAAAGACTGTTGCTGAAATGGGAAAAATCACCAGTCATAGCGAAGCTAAAGATGTTGAGGTTGGGCTTTCTAAGAACCAGGTTTTGTTTAAGGTTGGGAATGTTGAATTGGTTTCTCGCTTGATAGAGGGGAAATTTCCTGAGTACGAGAGGATTATTCCAAAAGAAGGCAAAACAAAGGTTCAGGTTTCTGTCGAAGAGCTTGCGCTTGTTCTAAAGAGGGTGAGTCTTTTTGCCCGAGAGAACAACAACAGTATTAAACTAACAGCTACGAATGATGGGAAGCTGATTGTTTCTTCTGACGAGACGAAAGTTGGTGAAGAAAAAGCGGAAGTTGCAATAACTATTGACGGAGAAAACAACAAAATTTCGTTGAACAGTCAGTACATGCTGGATGTTCTTACTTACGTTAACAACGACAAGATTGAAATCGAGATGAACGATAAACTCTCCCCCGCGGTTATTAGGCCGACAGAGAGGGAGGATTATGTTTACATTATTATGCCCCTTAAGGTATAGTCGGTTGGTAAAATTATGCAGAATATAGTTTCTTATTTTTCTAGTGACGCATTTAAAGAGTCGGCGGACTTATTTTTGGCTAACGATACTGTTACGTATTCGGGGGCCGGAAGCACTTCTTCCAAAGCTCTGGTTGTTTCTGATATTTTTCGTCATGCGGAGGTTGGGAATGTTTTGTGGGTTGTGAATAGCTCTGATGAAATGGAAAGGGTGAAAAAATCACTTTCCACTTGGAGTAAAAGAAATGTTTATGGTTACGACGCGGTTAGGGACGAAGATCGTGGGTCGTTTTCTTTGAATAGCGTGTACGAGAGGGAGAAGATTTTGAGAAAGGTTTCCTTTGTTTCCAAAATGGCTGATGGTGGACAGGCTGTTTTTGTTGTTCCATTTTATTCCTTGGAGGAGGAATTTCCTTTGGCGCCCGAATTAAGGGAAAATAGCGTTGTTGTTTCGAGCGGTGATGAGGTTGGAGTTGTGGACTTTATAGAAAATTTGGTTGAAATGGGGTACGACAATGCCGAGGATGAGTATGTGAAAAAGGGACAGTATTACAAGGTTGGAGAAAGTGTTTTGGTTTACCCTATAGGTCCGGACGTTGTTTATAGAGTTGATTTTGATTTTAATAAAATAGAAAAAGTTTCTTCTTATGACACGGAGACGAAAAAAGAAACTGGAGCTGTGAAGAAATTGCGAATTTATCCCATTGAGTATAGCGAGGAAAAGAAGGGGCTTTTGGATTGTGTTGGGAAAGATGGGGTTGTTTTGGATGATGAGCTTGATGTTACTGATGAGTTTTACGATTCTTGGAATAAGTTTATGGAGGACGCGTCGCAAAGGTACAAAACTCTTTCGTTCACTTCGTTCAATGAGGACGAGGAGAACCATCAGCATTTGCATTTCTACTCTGTTCTGAAATATCGGACTGGGTATGATTTTGCCAATGACCTTCGGGACAAAATTCACGGTGAGTGGAAGACGTTGATTTTTACCAAAAAAAGGGACGAGGTTAGTGCTTTGTTGGATGACCAAAAAGTGCCTTTCCGTGAAAAGTTGCCGAAAGATGGGTTTAGCGAAGGCGCAGTTTATTTGATAGATGTTGATAAAGAAGATGTGTTTCCTCAAGCTTTTCAATCGCCTGATAATAAATTGTTGTTGCTCACCGATGTTGAGATTTCTTTATTGAAAGAGAAGGTCGACAAACCGGTTTCCCATAAAGTTTTTGAGGATTTTCTTGGGGGGTTGAAGCAGGGAGACTTCGTTGTTCACAGTGATCATGGGATTGCGAAATTCCAAGGCTTGGACAGGAAGACTGTTGACGATATTACGCGGGAATATTTAAAATTGGCTTACGCTGAGAACGATAAATTGTTTGTGCCGATTGACCAAGCGGACAAGGTGGGGAAGTATATTGGGTCTGAAGAATTGATGCCGAAGTTGACTCGTCTTGGCTCTGCTGAGTGGTCTACTTTGACAAATAAAGTTAGAAAAGAAACTCAGAAAATTGCTAAAGAATTGTTAGCATTGTATGCGGAAAGAAGCGCTGCTGTTGGGTTTGCTTATAAGAAAGATCTTTCTGTGCAGGACGAGTTTGAAAAGACCTTTCCTTACGAGGAAACGCCGGGGCAGATCAAAGCTATTAACGACGTGAAGTCCGACATGGAAAGCGACGAGCCGATGGATCGATTGATTTGTGGAGATGTTGGGTTTGGCAAGACCGAGGTTGCCATGAGGGCCGCTTTTAAGGCCGTTCAGGACGGCAAACAAGTTGCGTTGGTGTCACCAATCACTATTCTGACTGACCAGCATTACAGGTCCTTTAAAAAGCGAATGGAGCCATTCCATGTTCGTATAGAAATGCTGTCGCGTTTCAAATCTGCGAAGGACCAAAAGGTTGCTTTGACGCGGTTGGAAAAAGGTGAGGCCGATATTGTTATTGGGACTCATCGATTGTTGCAGCCGGACGTGAAATTTAAAAACTTGGGTTTGATAATTGTGGATGAGGAGCAGAGGTTTGGTGTTGGGCAAAAAGAAAAATTGAAGGAAATGAGGGCCGAAGTGGACATCCTTACTTTGACTGCTACGCCGATCCCGAGGACTTTGAATATTTGTTTAAACAAGTTGCGAGATATCACGACAATCACAACTCCGCCGCCTGGCAGATTGCCTGTGATTACGGAGGTTCGAAAGTATTCACCTGGGCTTGTGCGCGATGCGGTTTTGCGTGAAGTTGCGAGAGGTGGGCAGGTTTATTTCTTGCACAATAAAGTTCAGACGATCGACAGTACTGCTGAGAAATTGCGCGAGTTGGTGCCGGAGGCTACGTTTGGAGTGGCTCACGGAAAACTTGGAAGTGGTGATTTGGAAGAGAGAGTTGTTTCGTTCAAAGAGGGTAAATTTGATGTTTTGGTTTCGTCTACAATTATTGAAAATGGAATTGATTTGGCGAATGCGAACACTTTGATTGTCAACAATGCTGAGAAATTTGGGTTGGCGCAGTTGTATCAATTGCGTGGACGTGTTGGGCGGTCTAAAACCCAAGCGTATGCGTATTTTATGTATCACGGTCAGAGATTGAAACTTGATGCGAAGAAGCGGTTGCGGGCAATAGTTGAGGCTTCGGATCTTGGTAGTGGTTTCCAAATTGCGATGAAGGATCTTGAGATTCGTGGTGCTGGGGACATCTTGGGTGCGAACCAACATGGTGTTATCAATGTTGTTGGTGTCACGCATTTCATGAGGATGTTGAATAAAGCTGTTGAGGATTTGAAAGCTGGTCGAGCGGGTGGGCCTGGAGTTGCGGAGGAGCAGGAAGTTTCCATAGAGCTGCCTATACCTGCGTTCATTCCTGATCAATATATTGTTAATTCTAAGGATAAAATTGGTGTGTATCAAAAATTGGCGGCTGTTGGTGAGCTGGCTTATTTGTCAGAAGTTCGTGAAGAGTTGGTGCAGGAATTTGGAAAAATGCCGAGGGAGGTTTTGAATTTGTTTAGAATTATTGAGGTGAAGATTTTGTCGAAAAAGGCTGGGTTGACGAATGTTCGAGCGGAGACTGTGATGGGAGGGAAGGAGAAGGAAATTGTTTTGACTATGGGGGACCGTGTAACTCCAGCACATATAATCTCGTTGCTGGAATACAGTCCGTCTTGGACTGTTGGTGGAACGAAACTGCGAGTTCGGATTGGGGATTTGGGAATGCAGTGGTTTGAGGAGCTCAAGGAATGTATTGGTCGTTTGGGGAAGAAGGCGAAGCATGGGAAGAGGTAGGTGGAGGTGTGTTTCAGGTTGGGTGGGGTTGACGATGGGGAGGGGTGTGGTTTGTTTTTCCACGGCCGGATTTTTTACAGGTTGGGTTTCTGGAGCCGTGGAAAATTAAGAAAAATTTAAGGTTTTTGTAAACTTTTTGTAAGGTTGGAGTGGTAGGCTTGGGAACATGGCGTACCGTATGTGTAAATTTCGAAATCGCAGGTTTTACCACGTTGTTAATCGCGGGAAAAATAAGCAAAAAGTCTTTTTTGACGAGGAGGATTACGGGAAATTTGGCGAACTTGTTGGGCGTTTCGGAAAGGGGCGTGTGGAGGTTGTTGCTTATGCGCTTTTGCCAAATCATTATCATTTTTTATTGAAACAGGTGGGGGTGGACGGTGTCCAAAAATTTATGATGATTTTACAGAGCACGTATTCTTGTCATCTTGGCCGAAAAGTTGTGAGCAGGAAGGGGCGGATTTTTGAGGGGAATTTTTATGCGTCGTTGATTGAGGGGGACAAGCATTTTTACAATGTACTTGATTATATTGTAAGGAATCCAGCTAGACATAAAATGTCTAATTTGGGGTTGAGTGGAGTGTCGAGAAAATAGGTGGGATGAGGCTTACACCTTGATTTTCCGTTTTTTTTATGTAAAATCTTCGGGCAATGGTTACATCAAGCTTACAATTAGGTGCTGATAGGAAGGGGGACCCTACGATTTGTACTCCTCACCAAGAAGGGCTTGTGGTTGCTGCGGTTGACGACGACGCTGATTACCAGTATTTGGCTGACAGGGATTTAGCTTCGCACATGGAGTGCGTTGGAGAGCTTCATTTTCTTGATGATGGCGATCACTTTGTCAATTTTGTTGTTGATAGGGTTAGAAGCGGCAGGATTCCTGATGTGGTGTTGAGTGATGTTCGTATGAATAGGCTTGATGGTATTGAAGCTGTGCAGACTTTGATAAGAGAGGTTGGTAGTGTGGTTCGAGATAAAATGAAATTGGTGTTTTGGAGCACTGGGCTTGGGGGTGAAGTTTGTGCGAGGGAGCTAGGGGTGTTGCTTCAAAAAGAGCCTTGGATTCTTGGAATTGTGGGGAAGGAAGACCCTGCACCTTGGGGGGATCTTCTCAATGTTGTTGTGGGTAGCCGTGAGGAAAGTGCTGCCTCTATAGCAAATCTTAGACGGGCGACCAGGAAGTTTTTCGACACTCGTGGGTATGGACACCTTTTGTCTGAGGATTTTGTGGGGTTGGAGAGTGTGGATGGAGATGCTCATAGTTTCGTTGGCTAGGGATTGTCAAAAACGTCGATATAAGGTATAGTTGTTTAGCTTTAAGTTCTTTGAAATGTGGGGATGTATTTGGCATTCGATGGGAAGTCTCAAGAATGCTTAGTTGCAATCCGGTCGTCGCGTTGTCCGGCCGTTACAAACGTCCAACGCAAATTAAGTGCTAAACCACTTACTAGACTACTTACTGCACTACGAATGGAAGAGCTTTCTGCACTTCCTGTGGCTGCTTAAGTGTCACGCCTCTCTTTTTTAAGAGAGCCGTCTTTCTTTCCGACACCTTCTGGGTCTGAAAGGCGTAATTTAGAGGGTTAGCTTTTGGTCTCCGCTGTTCTAGGTGGCCTTGAGTGAAATTTAATAGGAATAAGCCAAGTTGTTTTTCGTTCGTTTTTTATAGCTTGGATGAAAATTTTAAGACGAAACATGATTGTAGGCGCTAAACTTTCTTCTTCTCAGACCCGGGTTCGACTCCCGGCATCTCCACCAAAAATTTATCAAACTCTCTCACAATACTCCTTGCTCTCTGTGTTTACCCTTATGTTGTCGCCTTCATTTATGAACAACGGTACTTGTATGACGAGGCCGGTTTCGAGGGTGGCTGGTTTGCTGCCGCCTGAAGCTGTGTCGCCTTTTACTCCTGGGTCAACTTGTGTGACTTTTAGGCTAACTTTTGGAGGAAGATTTACGTTGGCGGGGGTGCCGTTTACGTTTTGGATGTCTACGGTTTCGCCTTCAACGAGGAAGTTTGTTTGGTCTCCGAGGTTGTCTACTGGAAGTTCGAATTGTTCGAAGCTTTCTTGGTCCATGAAGAAGTAGTTTGCGGTGTCGTTGTAGAGGTACTGGGCTTTACTGTATCTGACTTCTGCTGGTTCGAGCTTGTCGTTTCCTTGGAAAGTTTTTTGGACTACTGCGCCTGTGATGAGATTTTTCATCTTGGTTTTCATGACTCCTGCGCCTCGTGCTTGTTTTGAATGTTGAGATGCTGTGACGATAAATGCTTGGCCGTCGATGTTCACGGCTGTGCCGATTTTGAGATCTGTGATTCCGTACATAGTGAATTTAGTTATTTTGTGATTGCTGGCGTTATTTTAGTGTAAATTTATGTTATTGCAAGGTCTCCGGGTTTGTCTTTGGGGTGTCTTTTCTTAATACATAATCAACGCCGTATAGCTTGAAGAGGAGTCTGCGGATTTCGTTTCTGTGGGCTCGCGAAGTTTCGTCGGGGTCTTGAAGAACTGTGTTTGGTGAGAAGGTCGAGAGTCTTTGACCTAAGATTTGGCGAAGTTGTTTGAGGATTTCATCTAAAGGTGTTTCATCCCTGATTAAATCAACGATTTTTTGATGTACAGTTGCGAGTTCCTCCTCAATAAATATTGCCGTGAGGACGTGAATCGTTGCTTCTGTGGTTTTTATTTGTCCTACGGTCGTTGGTGTTGGAGTTCCCCAAGGACCTATTCGGGTTTTGTGTGTTTGGGGCTTGGCTAGGCTGGCCCCATCTGGACTTGGTAGTACCATGGGGATTTGTTAAGCCATAAGTTTTTCTGCCCATTCTTTGATTCTTCTTGCTCCTTCGCGGATGTCTTCTTCGGAACTGACGTATGAGAACCGGATGAAGCCTTCGCCGTGTGGGCCGAAGCTTGTTCCGTGGAGAACAAGCACGTGGGCTTCGCGCATGATTTTGTCTGCTAGTTCCGCTGAGTTGCAGTTTAGTTTTTCACAAAGCGGCTTCGCGTTTGCAAATAAATAGAATGTTCCTTTTGGCAAATTGGCGCTGAGACCTGGGATGTCGTTGACTAGGCCGTGGATGAGATCGCGACGTTTTAGATATTCTAGTCGCATTTCTTCGACTGCTGCTGGGGTTTTTTTGCTTGAGACTGCTTCTTTGAGTGCGAGTTGGTTCATTGATGGTGGACACGAAGTGTCGTTGGTTTGGATGCGTTCGATTACGTAGCCCATGTGTTTGTTTTTTGTTGCTGACCAACCCATTCGGTATCCGGTCATTGCGTATGTTTTTGAAGCGCCGTTGAGGAGAATTGTTCGATCTTCCATTCCTGGATGGTTTAGGATTGATCTGTGTTCTCCTTCGAAAACGATGTGGTCGTAGATTTCGTCAGAAAGAACCCAAAGGTCGTTGTCGACAGCTACTTTTGCGAGAGCTGCCAAAGTTTCGTCTGAAAAAACTCCTCCCGTTGGGTTACAAGGTGTGTTTACAACCATCAAAACTGTGCGGTCTGTGATTGCTGCTTTGACTTCTTCGATGTCTGGTTGGAACCCGAGTTCTTCTTTGAGTGGGATGAATTTTGTTGTTCCGCCTAGGTAGTTTGTGACTGATGCGTAGATTGGCCATGCTGGATCGAAGACGATCGTTTCGTCCCCTGGATCTACGACCGCGTTGATTGTGTAGAAGGCTGAAGGTTTTGCACCTGAGTGGACTATGATGTCTTCTGTGTCGAAATCGACGCCTGTCATTTTGCTTGATTGGGCTGCGAGGGCTGTTCGGACTTCGCGTATTCCCGGAGGCGCTGTGTAGTGGGTTTGGTTGTCTTTGATTGCTTTGATCGCTGCTTTGTTGATGTGTTTCGGTGTGTTGAATGCGGGTTCGCCGATCTGAAGTCTTATTAATTTTTTTCCATGCGGAGTGAGTTCTTCTCGTTCGAACTTGTTTGCTTTTATCATTACCGAGAACGCGTCTTCAGTGCCGATGTTGTCTAAACGGGGTGAGAATTTTCGCATAGTGTGTAAGGAGTTAAGGAGTTTACTATTTTGAATAATTTACTTTGTATTTTAGCAGAACTTCGCTTGGTCCCAGTTTGGAAACGCTTGCCAAGGAGAGTTTAAGATTTTTTAATTGCTTGTTTTGGAGGCTATTTGCGAATAAGGGGACACCTTTTCCAAATATTTTTGGAGCGATTGTGAGGTATATTTCGTCGATGAGTTTTGCTTTCAAAAATGAGGCGTAGATTTCGGATCCGCCGGAAATTACGGCTTTTTTGTGACCGGCTTTTTCTAGTTTTGCGATTATTTTCTTTGGGGTGTCGTTGGTGAATTCGAGTTTTCCTGGGACTTGGTGGCTTTTGTATTTAGACGGCGTTCTCGTGATGATGATGCGGCGGGTGCCTGGTGTGAGGTGTTTTGCTGCTAGCGCTGCTTGATAGGTTTTTCTTCCTAGTATTGAGACGCCGGCTTTTTTTAATTCTTTTGAGAAAAAAGCTTTGTCTTTTTTTGACGTCCAATCTACGTCTTTAGAAGAAGAGGTGGAGATTTTGCCGTCCAATGTGATCGCAGCAATTAAGACTGTTTTCATTTGCGAGTTAGTACTTTTTGTGCTTTTTGAATGATGTTTGCCGAGGTGCAACCATATTTTTCTGCCAGTTCGGCTGGCTTTCCTGATTCACCGAACGAGTCTATGACGCCCACCAATTCTACTGGCACTGGGGCTTCTTGCGCAAGCACTTCCAAAACGGCAGATCCCATGCCTCCGTGGATTTGGTGTTCTTCAGCTGTGACGATAGCTTTTGTTTTGGTGGCGCTTTCGAGGATTGTTTTTTTGTCGATAGGTTTGATTGTGTGAAGATTGATCACTTCGGCTTGGACTCCGGTTTCGGCCAGGGCTTTTGCTGCGGTTAAACTTTCTGCGACCATTGTGCCGCAGGCTATGATTGTTAGGTCGGTCCCTTCGCGGAGGATATTTGCTTTTCCAACCTGGAATGGGCTGCCTGGTTCAGTGATTGTTGGGACCTTTTCGCGTCCGAATCGAATGTATACTGGACCGTTTATTTGGGCTGCCTCCATTACTGCTTTGTATGTTTCGTGGTAGTCGGCAGGGGCTAGAATTGTCATGTTTGGGAGTGTGCGCATTATGGCTAGTTCCTCTAGGGCTTGGTGGCTTGCGCCGTCTGGGCCTACTGAAAGTCCTCCGTGTGCTCCGCCTAATTTTACATTTAGATTATTGAGACATATTGTTGTTCTGATTTGTTCCCATGCTCGCCCCGAAAGAAACACTCCGTATGTTGTTGCGAATGGAATGTGGCCGGTGAGCGAGAGGCCTGCGGCTACGTTTACCATGTTTTGTTCTGCTATTCCTAGGTTGTAGAATTGATTGGGGTGTTTTTCTTTGAATTGGCAGGTCAGAGTTGATTTTGAAAGGTCTGCGTCGAGCACGAGAACATCCGGATTTTTTGATCCGAGTTCTATTAGGGCGTCAGCCCAGCCTTGTCTTGTTAGTTGTGGTTCTTGATTAACCATTGTTGCGAATTTCGTTAAGTGCTTGTTCGAGTTGCTCGTCGTTTGGTGCTTTGCCGTGCCATCCTGCTTGGTTTTCCATGAAGGAAATCCCTTTACCTTTTATTGTGTTTGCGATTATTGCGGTTGGTTTTGTTGGGTCGAGATTGTCGTTGTTTGGGACTGCGTGGCCGTTTGACAACAGGTTAAATTTCTTGAATGCTTCGTAAAGTTCTTTGATGTCGTGGCCGTCTTTGATTTCGATTACGTTCCAGTTGAATGATTCAAATTTTTTGTCTAATGGGGCAACTTCCATTACGTCTTCGGTTTTTCCGTCTATTTGGAGTCTGTTGTAGTCGATGATACAACACAAATTATTGAGGTTGTAATGAGCGGCCGACATAATGGCTTCCCACATTGAGCCTTCTTGTAATTCGCCTTCGCTTGAGAGGTCGAATACTCGTGGCGTTTGGCCAGGTTTTCTTTTGAGGCCGAGTGCGATTCCTACGGCTACTGATAGATTTTGGCCGAGCGATCCTCCTCCGACTTCTATGCCGTGAGGGATGTCTTTTTTTGGGTGGCCTTGTAGGAAATGTCCGAACTTTCTGAAGCTTTTTAGCTCATTGGCGTTGAAGTAGCCAACTTGAGCCAGAACAGAGTAAAATCCAGGAGTGATGTGTGCTTTTGAGAGGACAAATCGGTCGCGTCCTTCCCATGTTGGATTTGCTGTGTCGTGTCTTAGAACAGCGTTGTAAAGGACTGAGAAAATCTCGGCTGAAGATAGTGATCCGCCTGGATGTCCTGAGCCTGCTGCGTTTGTTGATACGACGATGCCTTCACGGATTTGAGCCGTTTTGGATTGGATGTCGTTTTCGTCGAAAGGTATTGGATATTGCATGGCCTTCAATTTAGCGGTTGGGGTTGGTTTTTTCAAATATTTATTGGTGTGCTTGTGGCAAAACCCTTGACTTATACCTGAAAATTTGCCATAAATAGATCCTTTAGTGTAATTCTAAGTGAAATTTATATGGATCTCCAAATGGAACGACAATGCAAAACCGAATTTAAGACTGATCCCTCTCAGTTCATGCTTTTGTACAAAGATGCGTTTTCTGATGTTTACAGGTATGTTGCGAGAAGGGTGGAGGACGAAGAGATTCGCAAAAAAATTGTAGAATTGGCTTTTCTGGATGCGTTTGGACAGATGGAAGCTTGTCCTTTGGATGTGAGCTTCGTGTCTTGGTTGTATCGATTGGCCTGGGTTCGAGTTGAGGAATATGTGGGGAAAGCTGTGGTTGGACCTGCACCTGAAATAAATTCTCCTATTTTTGATGGCGCGACAGTTATGGATGGTGTTTACGATGACGAATATACTGTGAAGAGGCAGGCTGAGACCTTTTTTGCTCAACTTACTTTGCAGGAACGAGAAGTTATCAAATTGAAGTTTTTTGAAGAAATTACGGATGGAGAAGTGATGTATGTTTTGGGAATTGAAGAGGGCGTTATCGGCCCTATGATTTATAAAGTTTTGAAGAGAGGTTACGAAATTTTGTATGGCAAGGTTGAGGACAATAGAGGTGTTTATTATGGAGAACTTCATGGATTTTTGGCGCGGCTGAAAAGGATAGAAAAAGTTCCTGTGCCAGATGATTTAAACTTGGAATTGAATTTGAATTTGCAGAAGAAGGTTGATGCTATGGTTATGGGGAAATTTGGAGGTGCGAGTGAGGCGAGCGAAGGGGTGGCGAGTTCGACTTCTGCTGGTTCAGATGATCCTGCGAAGGTTTTTGTTCAGGCGGCGAAGGGTTTGACTCGGGAAGAGGCTGATCAAATGACAGAGGAGTATGTTAGAGATAGAAGTGTGGGTAATGTGCCTTCGGAGAAGCCTGTGAATATTTCGATTGATGAGCCTATTTTGCCTGCGGAAAACATACCTGTTAATTATGTTGAAGAAGATTCGGGTCTTATGTCTGATGGACGAGAGATGTTCCGATATTTGCTTTCTTTGGTCCCAAGTTTATTGTTTGTATTTGCGGTATGTGTTGTGGTTGCGGTTGTTGTTTTTGGAAGAGTGAAGGATGAAGGTGTGACAGGGCTTCCGTATCTTGTTGATTATGAAGATGGTTTTGAAAGTTTTGATAAGGATTTTGAAAAAATGTCTGATTATGGTTTGAGAGTTGTGATTGAGGATAACTTGATTGCGAAGATTGATGACGGGAAGGCGATTGATCACGCTGAAGTTAGAAAAGTTTCGGAAGAATTGACTGTTGATCTCAGGTTGGAGGGGGAGGGTTGGCTTGAGTATAAATTTGATATTTTGGAGGATGACGAGTTCAAGGTGAGAAGTTATAAGAAATTTGAGTAAATTAATTTGATCCATGCCAAACATTGACAGAATCAGAGGGATGGATGGTCTTTCTCGCACCGATAGGCCTAGGTCTCGAGAGTTTCTTGATAAAAGTGGTGAGAAAAGGGTTGGCAGATATGTTTTTGGGGAGACTCCCCAGGATGTTTACAGGGGGATGGATTTGGCGGTTGAAAGGTTGACGACAATGAAGGAGGTTGCGACTTTGAGGTTGCAAGCTTGGTTCGAGGCTATAGATGTTGTTCCTGCGCTTGGAGGCGTTCTTTCTGCTCTTAGTCATAGGGAAGAGATGAACAAGCCTGATATGCGGGGAAATTTATATAGATCTAGGGGGCAATTGCCTGGTGTGCTTGATCCTGTCTGGGGAATGCGGTTGTTGACGGCGACACATGTTGTGAAGAATTTAGATGTTGAGGGTGATGAGGACCACAATGGAGAGATCTTTTTGTTGGATAGGCATCTTGTTGACCAGGCCGAGGCGGGTACGTTGCATGGTGAGGTTGATGATTTAGAAGAGGTTTTGGACAGTGGGTGCCCTGAGCTTACTAAAGAAAGATATGGTTTATTGAATTTTGAGGGATTGAGTGGCGATACTTTGTTTAGACATGATGTGTTTTTTCCTTTGATTGGCGGACTTAGGGCTGTTGAAGAATATGTTTGGGCTTTACAGGTGATGAGTTATGTGAGAGGCGAGAGGGGTGTGTATCATGGAGGTCATTTTAGGGGAATTCCTAATGGTTGTGCACGGCCTGTTGTTGCTGGAGTTGGCCAGGAAGTTGCTTCTTTGACTGATTGTAAGTCCAGTGCTGAGAGCGTTGGGTTGGCTGTATCGAAGGAGGTGGAGATTGCGTAAAGGCGGGTTCTCAAAGAAGGCGGAATGTGGTATAATGTTAGGATTGTTTCTTAAATTTATTTATGGCAAGTCCTGACCATTTACCACAGCCAGTAGAAAAGCCAAAGAAGCCCAGAGCGCCTCGATCGTATGGTCGTTGCGAATTGAAGGCGGACAAAGCGTCTGAAAAATCTAAAGCCTATTTTGGTCGTAAACGACTGATAGAGGAATGCTTTTCCGGCGATCTTTATGAGAGGATCCGAGGTGGGGGAAAGTTGAGCGAGTTTGATAAAAAATTCCTAAAAGATTCTAATGATTTTCACGATCATAAGTATTTGTTTGAGAACTCTAAGCATCAAGAAGACATCGATTTTTTGGCTGATGCTTTTGTGGAGTTGCTTTTTGATTTGAAGAGATCTCGCATGCGTTATATTAGTTACGATGAGTTTTTGCTTGTAAGGAAGCGAGTTAGTGCTGAAAAGATGCAAGAATATAGGCAAAAGTATGATCTTACTCAAATGAGGGTTGATTCTGAACCGGAGGGTGCAGAGATGAGGGGTTTGGAGATAGGTCCTGGGCAGATGCATAGGTTGTTGCTGGAAGATCAACTTTTGTTTTTGAAGAAAAACAGATGGAACCATGATTATATTGCGGGTTGCCGTGATTATTTACCTGTTCATGATTTAGGATTCTATGGCGTCTCAGTTATGTGGTTGCCGAAATTGGTGTCGAAAGGTCGTTCGAAGAATTTTGAGAAAATTTTTGGATTTTTGCTGAATAGAAGGCAGGCTTTGAAGGTTTTCCCTGAATTGAGAGTTAAGAATTTGAAGTCTTTAGCTATTTCTATAGAGCATATGATTGAGTCTTCGGGCGGTGCTTTGACTTATAGCAAAGAGGTTTTCGAAAAATTATTTGGTTTGGTTTTGGAAGAGCATCTGCGTTTACGTGATTTTCCTGTTATTGATGGAAATACAAAGTTTATTGTTTTGACTGCCCGTGGGGGCAATAGTTATATTGGAGATGGCAGCAGTAGTTTTCCTAATGAGGAGGTTGTTGACACTATTGTTGAGCTGGGAGGGGATAAGAAAAAAATAGCGAAACCTTTGAAGCCTAAAAACAACACGCTTAAGGAGTCGCGAAAAATCAAAAAACGATTTTTGAATTCTATACGAAAGTCTAGAGGAAAAACGACTATTGTTTATAATGGGCATGGTCTTCCGGATGGTCTTAGTATTTCTTGTGAGCATAAGGAGGAGGGAGGTGTGTATGCTCCTTTGAGAAATGCCACTCAGGATGCTGCAAGGATTATCAGTCCTAAGGAAATTGCCTTGGCTTTGAAAGAAAGTAATAATATTGAAAATATCTTTTTTCTGGTAAATACTTGTTTCTTTTATAATATCGCAGATTCTATTAATCGTGAGCTTGCGGTTTTGGGTGTTAAGGAAAGGCCTATGTATTGGGGTGCTTCGAACAAAGATCGTAGAAGTTTTACCATAGGAGATACTACTTTTTTCTTTGAAGCTTTGAAAAAGGCGGCTTTTGGGGATGGAAAGTTGTTTTTGGGTCGGTTTTTTGAAGCAGAGATGTATAAAAATAGTCAGGATAATTTTCTGAGGGGGCCTCGTGTTGATACTGAAATGAAGATAGATGGGTTGGAGTTTGGATATAACATGGAGGGTCGGCATGGTGTGTGATAGTATTTGGCCATGCGAGTTTTAATTGCCACAAAAAATAAAGGTAAGTTTGGAGAAATCCACGGGGTTCTTCGGGATCTTCCGGATGCAGAATTTGTGTTTTTGGGAGATTTGGTGGAGGAGCTGGGGGCTTCAGGGGTTACGTTTGATGATTCGGATTTTGAGGAGGATGGGGAGACGCATCGGGAGAATGCTTACAAGAAAGCTGATTATTATCGTCGGAAGGTTGGGGAGGGATTTGATTATGTTTTGGGGGAGGATTCGGGGATTTATATTGATGCTTTGGCTGATGAATTGGGGATTGAGACGCGGAGATGGGGGGCTGGGCATGATGCTTCGGACGAGGAATGGTTGGAACATTTCATGGGGGTTATGGAGGAGAGAGCGGCTGAGGATTTTGAGCGTGGTGCGAAGTTTGTGTGTAGTGCTTGTTTGGTTGAGGGGGGTGGCAATGAAGGCGAGGTTGAGGAGTATTTTGAGGGGGAGACTGCGGGGTCGATTACTCGTAATGTGGCTTCTGAGGTTTTGCCGGGGTTGCCTTTGAGCTCGGTATTTTTGGCGGATGGTTTTGGTAAAGTTTATGCTGTTTTGAGTCAGGAAGAGAAGAATGAGATAAGTCATAGGGGGCAGGCTGTTTCGAAGTTGAAGGGATGGTTTGGACGAAAAATTTAACCTAAAAAATATGGAATTTTCAGATGTTATAAAAAATCGGATCTCTGTGAGGGCGTATAATGGCAAAGAAGTTTCACAAGAAAATATTCAGGAAATTCTTGAAATGATGCAGTTGGCGCCGAGTGCTGGGCACAAGCAGGCGTACAGAGTTCGGGTTGTGACCGATTTGGAGGAGATTGCGCGTGTTGGGAAGGGCGCTGGGCAGGAGGATCGTTTTGAGGGGGCTACTGCGATGATTGTTTTCTTTGTAGTGCCTGAAGATGCTGGAGAGAGGTTTGGTGAGCGTGGTCGGGATTTGTATTGTGTTCAGGATGCTACTTTGGCTTGTGCTTATGCTCAGCTTGGGGCGGCTTCTTTGGGTGTTTCGTCTTTGTGGGTTGGGTCTTTTGATGAAGCGGACATGATGGAAATGTGTGGGCTTCCGGGCGAGGGTGGCGGGTTGAGGCCTATTGCTGTGACTTTATTGGGATATACTGATGAGAAGGTTGAGCGATCGGCGAGGAAGGATTTGAAGGATTTGATGGTTTGAGAGAGGCCTGGGGGTGGGCGCAGGGGGTTGACTTTTTTTGGATTTTGCGTTATATTTCGCGACCAAAAATTGATTTTTTTAATGTGTTCGAATGACTACTTATTCTGAAGCAGAAGTGCGTGCAGCGGGAGAAAATATTCTTGAGACCAAAGTGTTGGAAGAATCGGTTTTTTCTCGTGTTTTGGCTGTTTTTGATGCTGTGGATGCTGTACTCGGAGGCGAAATTTTTGACGAGCTTTCTGGAGAGGATGATTTGGCTCTTGTTTTTGAAACTTATAAAATTGAACTTCATGCTTTGATTGAAGAAATGTATGCCAAAATGTTGAGGGTTTTTACTGATGTGGGGCATGTTGATACGGTTATTTATGGAGATGAATCTTTGATGGATGATGATGTTTATGGGTTTTATCCTAGTGGTGTTATGTTTGGACATGATGTTTCGGCTGATTTGGATGAAGACATCGTGAAGTTAGGGAAGTGTGTGCAAAGGAGGGCGATACTCAGGCTTTCTAGCATTATTAAATCTTGCGAAGAGCGTGGTGTTGCGCTTGATCTTAGGTCAACGCATTTTTATGATGTGGTCGATACTTTTATGGGGGAGGCAAGGTTGTTGATGAGAAGGTGTCTTTTTGGAATGATGACTAGTTGCGTTTTAATCGATGAAGGTTTCAAGAAAGCTTTTAGTTCTTTAGATTATGCTGGGCTTGATTCTGGGCACAAGAAAGAGCGGATTTTAAATTTTTTAAAGGGGCATGGTTATTTGTCTTCAAATTTTAGTTTGGAAGATGTGCAAAATAAGGATTGGGTGTTTGGGTTTAATGATTATTTGGAAGGAATGGTCAGCTCGTTGGGGGCTTCAGCGGAGGAGGATGAAAAGTTTGATGTCTACTGTCGGTCTTTGCTTTGTATGTGTGCTTTGTACGAAGAAGGTTTTGTTTGTGATGAAGGGGATGACGAAGAGGTTTCTGGTGAAGATTCTGAGGACATCGTAGTTACAGGAAGTGGGCGTGGGTGGCGAAATGGAGGAGGTTTTTCTCTTAGTGTTGTTCCTTCTGTGCCAGAGAGGGATTAAATTTTAGGAAATCCTCACACTTACCAAAAGTCCTGTCCCTATTGGCAGGAGTTGGGTTTTGAAGTTTTTTTGGCGGGTGATTTTGCGTTTGTATGGGGCGAGGTCTTTTTTGTGGGAGGTTGCGTTGTCGGTAATTATGATTGAGCCTTTGCGGGTTCGGGGGAGAAGGGCTTCGAGGTAGCCGGTGTGTTCGTATTTTGTTGCGTCTAGGAAAATGAGGTCGAATTTTGCTGGGTGGTTGGGAATTGCTTCGGGGGCGTGGCCGAGGATTTGAGTGATTGTTGGAGATGGGCCAGTGGTGAGGCCAGCTTTTTCGAAATTTTCTTTTGCGAGGTTGAAGCGAAGTTTTTTGTGAGATTCGATTGTGTGGAGGTGGTGTGTGTGTTGGGTGTGTCCCGGAGGTGGGGTGTTTTTGGGGGACCTCTGGGAGAGCTTCCCGGAGGTGGGGTGTTTTTGGGGGACTTCCGGGAGATTCTTTTTTCTCAGGGCTTCTGCCATCCAGATTCCTGACACACCGTTGGATGTTCCGATTTCTAAGACTTGGCGGATGTGTGGTGTGTTGAGGATTAATTGGTGCAGAAAAAGGCCAGTTTCTGGGGAAATGTTCCAGAATTTGGTGCGGGTTTTTTCGAGTTCGTGTAATAGTGTTGAGACTTTTTTGCGCATTTGGGTGGTTGTTGATATCGGCGCAAAGTATATCTAGTCTCGGATGATTCGTCTAGCGACGATAACTGTGAAGAGAGATGTTAGGATGACACCGAGCAGGCCTTCGATTGCGGAGAAGATTTTATAAATGCCTACTGGGTGGAAGTCACCGTATCCAATTGTGGTGTATGTGATGAGGCTGTAGTATAAGCTGTCGGCTAGGCTCAAGTGTACGTGATCGTTGTAGTAATTTATATTTTGGAGGGTGTAGTAAAGTAGAGCGAAAAGACTGATTACTCCGAGCATCCACACTACAATTCTGAAAATTGAAACTCCGTACTTACAAGTGAGGTCTGCGAAAATGAAGCTGAGCCATCGGAATGGATTGTGTATGCTCATTTGTTTTCTTCGACAAACCATTTCTCTGTAATGGTAGTAGTCTGCTTGTTTGTGTAGACTTGAGTTTTTGTACATTTCTCGGATTTGTTTGTATTGGATTGACGCTATGTGGTAGTTTTTTTCTTCTTCGTCTTTGAGTTTTTTGCTGAAAACAGTTGTTTGGTCTGTCAGGACCGCGCTCATGTTTACCTCGTGGATTTTTGTGTCGTGAAAGTTGCAGTTTATGAAACTTGCTCCGGACAAAAGGACTCCCGTGGCATCTGCTCCTACGAAATTACAGGTATTCAGGGCTGCGTTTTTGAAATTTGTGTGGCTTATGTCAGCGTCTTCGAAAAAGCAGTCATGGATTTTTCCGTCTTGGAAAGTTGCGTGTTTTAAAATTGCTCCTTCAAAATGTATGTATGAAAGAATTGCCATTTCTTCTTCGAATCCCGAGTCGTCTTCTTTTACTGGAATTCGGAAGTCGAATCCTGACAAATTGATTCCTCGCAGGTCGATTGCTTCGGCTACTTCCTCATCGTTTATGTGTGGAAAGCCTTGAACTACTTTACGAAAAAGTATCGGGCTTAGGTAGCATCTTGTTTGTTTTATCTTTTTAACGAAAGCCCGGCCTTTTGGTGTGAGCCATCTTTCTCGGAGTTTTTCGAGTTGATCTTTTTTATAATTCATCTGCTTATTATACTATAAAACAGGGCTTTGATCAAGGGGCGGTGGGCTTCTGTGTGGCTTTATCTACTTGTCTATTTTGAATTCGATCACAGATTCCGCGCTGTATCCGAGCTTGTCGATAACTTTGGCGCTTAATAGGTGGCGTGAGCTGTTTGGCAGTCGTTTTGAGATGTAGACGTAACCTGTAAATGGGGCTGATCTGCTGGTGTATTTTAGTTCGTCGTCTACGTAGAATTCAACTTTGTCTATTCCGTTTTTTGCGTTGTATTCGACGTAAACTTGGTTGCTGCCTGTTTCGAGTCTTGAGTTTGCGGATGGGCTGGTGATTGTGATCTCTGGTTGGTTTTTGGCCGATTTGGCGGTGTGGATGTCGTCGTATTCAGTTGGTGGGGTTCCGAAGGCTATTTGTACTCCAGTTGAGGCTGCTTTGTATTCTGAAGGGATTTTGTTTGCGGTGTCTTCTTTATACCAATTGTGGATTGCGATTGCCCAGTTTTCGTATGCGGCTATTGGTTTGTGGTTGATGTAGAGGACTTTTTGTACTGCGTTTTTGGGTGTGTGCGCGGTTGCGAGTTTTCCAGAGACTTTGTCGATGGTTACTTGGTAGAAGCTTGTATCTGTTTCTGTTGGTACGGCGAAACTTGCGAAAACTTCTTCGGCTATGAATGATGTTGGAGTTGTTGCTCCTGGTAGTAAGCCTGAGGTTTTTGCGATTTCTATGTGCCTGATTCCGTCTGGTTCAGGGAATGATTCTTCGGGTATTTTTGATAGGGCTTTTGCCATGACTGCTTTGAAGATTGGGCCTGCGGTGTCGTGTCCGTTTGCGTTTAGTTTCATTGGGGCTCCGTCGGTGTTTCCGATCCATGCACCTACGACTATTGACGGTGTGTATCCTATGACCCATCCGTCTGCGGGAGCTACAGCTGAGCCTGAACCTTCGGCGTCTTTTTTATTTTCTTTTGTTGATGTTCCGGTTTTTGCTGCGACTGTTCTTTCTGCTACTGACAAGCTTGGGCCGATTTTGACTGATTCGTCGGAAAGGATATCGTTGATCAAGAATGCAACTTGTGGGTCGAGGACTTCTTCCAAAGGACTCTCTTTTTCTTCTTTGTTTTCGATGATATCTCCGTTTGCGTTTTCGATTCGGAGGATTGGTGTGAACTCTGGTTTCTCACCGTTATTGGCGAAAACTGAGTATGCTGAGACCATTTCCATTAATGGGATTTCCCCTGCTCCAAGTGCGAGTGGGTATCCGTAGCTGTGATTTTTGTCGAGAGAAGTTATTCCCATGTCGTGAGAGAGATCGATGATTTTATCTTGGTTGCCGGCGAGGAAGTAGGCCTTGATTGCTGGCAAATTTCTAGATTGGCCTAATGCTTTTCTGATGGACATTTGTCCCATGAATTCGCCGTCGTAGTTTTGTGGTTCGTCTGGGCCGAATTTTGTTGGGACGTCGTAAATTACGCTGGCTGGTCCGTAACCGTTGTAAAAAGATTGGGCGTAGACGATTGGCTTGAAACTTGATCCTGGTTGTCGTGGCCTTGTTACGACGTTTACTTTGCCGTCTATGTCGTCGTTGTAGTAGTCACGTGACCCAACCATGGCCAGGATTTCGCCTGTTTTTGGGTCGACTGCGAGAACGGCATTGTTGTCTGCGCCGTATGCAGATTCGTTGTAGTCTCCTTTTTCGTAGGCGATTTGTTCTGCGTATTCTTGGAGGTCTGGGTCGATTGTTGTGTAGACTTTGAGGCCACCTTTTTCGACTGCATCTTTTCCGTATTTGTCTTCGAGCAATTGTTTTACGTGAAGGACGAAATGTGGGTAGGTGATAGGCTCTCTATACTCAACGAATTCTATTTCTTGGATTTCGTTTACGGCTTCTTGGCGTTGGCCTGCATTGATGTAGCCAAGGGTCTCCATTCGTGAAAGAACGAGGTCTGAACGACCTTGAATGTAGATTGATTTGTCTGGTGTTAGTTCGACGTGTGCTCCTATACATCCACGTATGTATTCTTCGATTTCGAGATCGACTTCTGCTTCCATTTTTCTCAAGAAAACTTCTTCTTCTGTGAAGTCTTTCAAAAGTCTTGAGTATTTGTTTTGGCCGTATGGATTGTATCGTGTTGGTGCTTGTGGAAGGGCTGCGAGGATAGCTGCTTCGCCTAGTGACAGGTCTTTCGCATCTTTGTTAAAATAAATTTCTGCGGCTTTTTGGATGCCGTATGCGTTGTTTCCGTATGGGATTCTGTTCAGGTAAAGTTCTAGGATTGTTGGTTTTTCGTATTCGCGTTCGACTCTTAGTGAAAGGACGAGTTCTTTTAATTTTCTTACGTAGCTTCGTTCATTTGAGAGGAAGGCGTTTTTTACGTATTGTTGTGTGAGTGTTGATCCTCCTCGTGGTGTTCCGAATCCGAAAACTTCGTACAAAACTGCTCGGCCGATACCCATTATGTCGAATCCGTTGTGTTCCCAGAATTCGTCATCTTCGATTGAGATTGTTGCGTTGATGAGGTCTGTTGAGATTTCTTCTAGGGGGATGTATTCACGATTTTCTTCGCCATGGACTGTGTATAGTAGGTTTTCTTCTCGGTCGAATATTTCTGTGGATTGTGCGCCAGATAGTTTCTCGAGGTCTGAAACGTCGGGAAGTCCGATTGAGAGGACTGCGACGAGGCCTCCGAGCAAGATTGTTCCGATGAGTGTTGTTGCGATGCCTATTGCGATTATCCAAAACAAAATTCTTTTTCCTAAATGCTCTTCTGAGCCTGGGACGTGGTGACGCAGTTGGGATACTAATTTTTTATAGTTGTTCATTTTGGTGGTAGTTATGTTACAACCCCCTGATTTTGCCGCCGAGTTTCTCGAGGTTTTTGAAGATGCGAGATTGTGTCTCGGCCATTTCTTCGTCTGTGAGGGTTCGGTCTTCGGCTTGAAGTTTTATAGCGAAAGCTACGGATTTCTTTCCTTTGTCGAGGTTATCGCCTTCGTATAGGTCGAAAAGGTCAACTTCTTTGATGAGATGTTTGTCTGCTTTTAGAATTGCGTTTTTGAGTTCTGCGACTTCTTTTGTTTGGTCTACGACCACAGAAACGTCTATTTGGATTGGCGGGAATTTTGGCAGTTCTGAGAATTTTGTACCTGCTTTCTCGAGTTTTGTTAAAGATGAGAGGTTGAGTTCAAACATTGCAATTTGCTGATTTTCGAGTCCGAAGTTTTTTGCGATTTGGGGGTGGAGAACGAACACTGATCCCAAAGTTTCGCCTTTTGGTGTGAGAATTGTCGTAGATTTTATTGGGTGTGCGTATGGGAGTTCTGATCCTTTTGCCAATCTGTAGTATGGGATTTTGAAATGTTGTAGAATTTTTTCTAGTGCTGTTTTCGCTTGATAAAATGGTTGTTTTGATTGAGGTATTTTGCCTGGTTTTGCTACGATTGTTCCTGTTATCCATTTTTCTTCTAATGGGAAGTATTCCAAGTCTTTGTATGTGCGGCCGATTTCGAACAACTCAAAATGAGATTCGTATTTTATGTTTAGAGCGATTTTTCTGAGGATGTTTGGCACAAGTGATGTGCGCATGTGTGTTTGGTCTTCGGACAAATAATTTTCGAGAAGGACGTGGCCTTCTTCCGAGAGACCTGCGTTTTCGAAATCTTCTTTTGAGTAAAATGAATATGTATAGATCTCGTTGAGGCCGAGGCCGTATGCGAGGTATTTTCGGATTTCGTGTTTGGTTGTTCGTTCTATGTTTTCTTTTGGTAATCTTGCTGGGAGTTCTGGCAGTGTTGCTGGGATTTCTTCGTAGCCGTAGATTCTTGCGATTTCTTCGATAAGATCTTCTTCGATAGTGACGTCTTTTTGTGAGCGCCAGCTAGGGACTTCGACTTCAAGAACGTCTTTTGATTTGTCGGTGACTTTGAATCCGAGAGATTCTAGGATTTTAGCCATTTCGCTTTTCGAAATTTCGATTCCGATTTTTGCGTTTGTTCGTGGGATGTTTAACGTTAGTTTTGGTGCCTTGGTTTTTGCGTTGTGAATGTCGATCAGTGGGCTTGCGATTTTTGCTTCTGGGCACATTTCCAGGATTAGCTCGGTTGCTTTGGCGATTGCTATTGGGCAGTTTTCAGGGTCTTGGCCTTTTTCGAATCTTTGTGAAGCGTCTGATCTTAGGCCGTGTCTTACTGAGCTTTGTCTGAGCATGCTTGCGTTCCAATTTGCGGCTTCGAGGATGATGTTTGTTGTGTTGTCGTTGATCTCTGATTCAAGTCCTCCCATTATTCCGGCTAGGTCTAGGAAGTTTCCTTTTCCGTCTGTGACGAGGATGTCTGTTTCTGCGAGGGTTCGTTTTTTGTGATCAATGGTTTCTACTTTTTGTCCTTTTTTTGCTAATTCAACTTTGAGGGTGTCGGTTTTTACGAGGTCTCTGTCGTATGCGTGCATTGGTTGGCCGATATCGAGCATTACGTAGTTTGTGACATCAACGATATTGTTGACTGATCTTACGCCGACGGCGTTGAGTTTTTGAACCATCCAGTCTGGAGATGGGCCGATTTTTACGTTTGAAATTAAACATGCTGCGAATCGTGGACAAAGGGTTTTGTCTTTTACGTCTACTGTTAGCTTTTCTCCTTTTTCTGGGAATTTTTGATTTGCTTTGTATGGTTTGAGCGAGCTTTCTGTGATTGCTGCAACTTCTCTGGCGATGCCGTAGTGGCCCCAGAGGTCTGGACGGTGGGTGAGGGATTTATTGTCGATTTCGAGGACTGCATCGTTGTTTCCAAATAATTCTGTGAGTGGGATTCCTGGTTTTGGTTTGAGTGCGCTTAAATCTAAGATTCCCTGTTCGCCTTCGCTTTCTGGTTTTTCTATACCTATTTCGTCTGATGCGCATATCATTCCTTCACTTTCTTCTCCTCGAATTTTTGCTTTTTCTAGGGTGACGGGAGCTCCTTCTCCGTGCCATTTAACTTTGCAACCTGGGGCTGCGTACGCGACATACATTCCTTCTTCCAAATTATCCCCTCCGCAAACTAGCTTTGCTGATTTGCCTTCGCCGCAGGAAATTTTTGCTAATTTAAGTTTGTTTGCGTTTGGGTGAGGTTTTAATTCTGTGACGTGGCCTACCACAACTCCGTCTAGGAGTTCGTTGCCTTGGCTTACGCCTTCGACTTCAGCTGTTTTTAGTGTAAGAGTTTTTGCTAGATTGTTCGGGTCTAGGTCTTTTGGAATATCTACGTAATCTTTTAGCCAATTTAGGGAGATGTGCATTTTTTGCGGAAAGTTTAGAATTGTCTTATGAATCTGAGGTCGCCTGAATTGAATAGGCGAATGTCGGTGATGCCGTATCGCATCATTGCGAGGCGTTCCATGCCGAAGCCGAATGCCCAGCCGGTGTATTCTGTGCTGTCGATGCCGCCTGCTTCAAGTACGTTTGGGTGAGTCATTCCTGCTCCCATGAATTCGACCCAGCCTGTGTGTTTGCAAACGCGGCAGCCTTTGCCTTGGCAGAGCAAACATGAGAAGTCGAGTTCCAGTCCTGGTTCGACGAATGGGAAATAGCCTGGGCGGAATCGCACTTCTACGTCTTTGTTGAATAGTCTTGAGAGGAATTCGATCATGGTGCCTTTCAAGTGTCCGAGCGATATATTTTTGTCGATAAGCATGCCTTCTGTTTGGTGGAATGTGTGTTCGTGAGATGCGTCGAGTGCTTCGTTCCGGAAAACTCTTCCTGGTGAGATTATTCTCAATGGTGCGCCGTATTTTTCTATTGTTCGGGCTTGGACCGGGGAAGTGTGTGTTCTGAGAACGAGTCTTTGGTGGTCTGGATCGTGTTTGTCTTTGATGAAGAATGTATCTTGCATGTCTCGTGCAGGATGGTCTGCGGGAATGTTGATTCCTTCGAAATTGTAGTATTCTGAATCTATTTCTGGGCCGTCCATTACGGCGTATCCCATTTGGCCGAAGATCTTTTCGACTTCCTCTTGGATTTGTGCGAGCACGTGAATGTGACCGATTTTTTTTGTTTCGCCTGGGAGGGTTGTGTCGAAGAACTCTTTGCTGAGTTGGGCTTCGAGGACTGATTTCTCTAGGGATTTTGCGCGGGCTTCGAGGTCATGTTCGAGTGATTTCTTGGTTTGGTTGAGGAGTTGACCGGCGTCTTTTTTCTCTTCGTTTGGAAGGTCTTTGATGCTTCGTAGTTTTTCTGTGAGTAGGCCTTTTCGGCCGAGGTATTTTACGTCTAGGTCTTTGAGTTCGTCTAATGTTTTGACCTTTTTTAGGTCTTTTTTTGCTTGCTCGAGAATTTTTTGAAGTTCTTGTTTCATTTGGGTTGTGGCCAGTTCGGCTAGGTAAGTTTTATCGAGAGATACTTTACTAGTTTTGGGGCGGTTTTGCAATTTTTTTGGGTGGTGTGTTGACGTGTGGGAGTGGCGTTGTCTGGTTTTCCACGCGTTTAGTTTTTACAGGTTGGGTTTTTGGACGTGTGGAAAGTTATGAAGGTTTTTGTGTGTTTGGGAAGGGTGTTGTTGACGTGGCTTTGGGTGTGTTGTAGAGTTTCTCTCCAAATGTGTTTTAAAAGTAAATTTAATGTTATGGATAGACCTAGTACTGATTTAGCTGTTCCAGAGTCTGGAGAAAATGGCGAAACCTTGTTGTTTGGTCTTAGAAGCCGTTTGAATATTTTTATTTTGATGGTGGGCTTCTCGGTGAGTCTTCATGCTATTTCGCAGAGCGTAGTTAGGAGTTATTGTTGTAGGCCTTTTAGTGTGAATGATGTGGTGGAATTGAATACTAGGGCTGGGAAGGTTAGAGAGATTAGTGGTCTTTTGAGGATTGCCGTCAAAAGGGTTGAGGAAATGAATGCTCGCAGGGCTTTGATTGAGGATCCCTGGGAATTGAAAAATCAGGAATGGGAAGGGAATGTGGTCTTGGACGAGTTGTGGGGTCTTGAGGAGGATTTTGTGCGTTCTAGGAGTGAAGCGTATCAGTTTTGGGAAGGTATGGTTGAGGGTCTTGATCCTGAGGAAATGGAGGCAATGGAAAGGAAAAACAGAAGTGACAGTTCTATTCACGTTAAGGTGGTTGGTCAGCCTATGGGAGGGGAGTAGTTTGGGGTGGTTGCGGGAACGGGTGTTTTGTGTTATAATTACGATGTGTGAAAACAAAAATAAATAACAAAAATTACTATGGCAGGTCCAGAAAAATCTAGACGTTCGTCTGAAGAGAGCAGGGAAGATGTCCAATATGGGATTGTTCGGCGTAAAGAGGATGGTAGGATTATTGGGAGTTTTGAAGGGGCTGGTCCTAATCCGGATGATGATGTCCAATATGGGATTGTTCGGCGTAAAGAGGATGGTAGGATTATTGGGAGTTTTGAAGGGGCTGGTCCTAATCCGGATGATATTGAGCCTTCTGTTAGCGATGCTCGTGCTGAATTTACTAAGGAGAGAGATGCTTTGGCAGCCGAACTTGATGGTGTGGATGGTACTTCGGATCCTGAAGCTTGGAAGAAGAAGCTCAATAGGTTTAATAAAGAGTGGCATGATAAAATGCCGGCGGATTTTGATGGTCCTAGTGAATGGAAAGAGATGTATGCAGAAAAAATTCCTCAATGGATAGAAGAAGCAGGAAAGAGCTCTATGCTTGGGTTGGTGGGAGTGTTGCAGGGTGAGGTTGATTTTATAATTGAGCAGTTTGATATTCTTAAAAAAGCTGAGGCTGGGGAAATTGAAAATGTGTCATGGGATTTTCTTACTGGTATGACTCATGGGTATGATAGGGAAACATTTGAACGTTACAGGGTGGAATTGATCAATTTTGCCGAGGCTGTTGAGGCTGGCGAAGAGGGGTTAGGTGAAAAATTCTTAAAAATTGTTGAGATAGTTGGGAATTTTCCAGAACATGACGAGTTTGCTGAAACATTGGCAGTTATTCGTGATCGTCAGGTTGACGCTATTACGGTAGTTGGAACGACTAATTTTGCTGGCATAGATGAGTTGGCTGGGTATGTTCATATGAATTATGTTCTTCCTGAAGAGTTTAGATAAAAATTGGGGGATTGCTTTTGCTTGAGGCTTTACGCTTGCCAAACCTGGGGTTTCGTGGTATTTTTTCGCCTATTTAATTTACTGATTTTATGGACGAAAATCCCGATTTTGATGAGTTTGGACTTGAGTATTCCTGTGAAATAGGTGGGATGTTTGATGATGAGGTTTTGGACGATGTTGGTGATGATTTTGATGAGGAGGTTGGTGAAGTTTCTGAGGATGTTCGGGAGGATGTTGGTACTGCTAAAGATGGCGAGCTTTTGTTTATGTCTTTCGAGGCGGTGGATGCGGCTTTGGGTAATGCTTTTTTGGGTGGAGGGCAAGAGGAGGCGAATAAGATTTTTAAGAGTTTGCCTTATCCTTTGTTGAAAAAGGTTATTGGGAAGGCTTTTCAACAGAATCCGTGGTGTGGTTCTGAAAGACTTGTTTATATTACAGAAGATGGTGTTTCTGTGCCGATTTCTTATTTATTTTTTTATCGAAATGTAGGGGGAAGGTTTTTGGCTAGGGCTTATCATGCTGCCAAGAGTGCTCAAGTGGCTACCTATAGGGGCGCGTGTGAGTTTATGCAACTTTCTACTCGGAAATTTGGTTCGGAGGGTGGGTTTAATCTTGTAAAAAGGTGGTTGCCTAGGCTGGTTAGAGAGTCTTTTGCTGAAAAACCATTTGTTCCTTTGCACCAGATGATGCTTTATCGTAATGGTGTTCCGTTAAGAAAAATAACTAGTTTTTTGGCGCATAAGTTTTGTACTGATGAGCTTCAGGCCAAATTGGTTGATGTGTATGAAGAGGCAGAAAGGGATTATCTTGCTGAAAGTATTGATCATGTGTTGGAATATATGGCTGAAGTTAAAAATTTTCAGTGGAGCAAAGTTCCTATGTATTATCATCAGGTATTGTTGGAAATGGCTTTTGAAGACGCTCCTTTTAAAGGAGGGCAGCACCTGAAGTTGGATCGGCCTGGTGGGGATAGGATTGGCAGTTTGTATTATTATTATTATTTAAATAGCAGGAAGAAGCTCAAAAAAGATGATCCTCCGAATGGATTGATGGATTTTTTTAATGCTATGTATAATGAGGTTTTTGAGGATTATTTGAGTGATATCAACAAGGTTTTGGATTTTATTTTTTCTCCTGAGTTTAGGGAAAAAGGGAAGGGGTGGAATATGGTTCCAGAAAAGTGGCATAAAGTTTTTATAACTAATGCGGTTTTTCAGTCTGATGAAGAAAACCCTCGGAGGACTAATCTGGTTTGTAAATATGAAGGAAAAGGGGTTCTTTTGTTAAAAATTCTTTATGCGAGATATATGAAGAATGGAAGAGGGGCTGAGTTTAAATCGATTTATGACGATGCGGTTGAGATGAAGAAGCGAATGAAGGCAGAGATGGCGGAGAGTGGGGAGGTGAAGGATTCTAGGTTTGTTGCTAAAAATCGAAAAAATAAAGATGGTGAAGGGGTGGTGGGTGTTGAAAGAGATTTGAAGAAGAAGAAAAGAGATAGGAAATTGGCTGTGGCCACTAATTTGTCTATGTCGGCTGAAGAACGGATAGCAGGGGAATTGTATCCGAGGTTGCCGGATGAGGAAATTTTGAGGAATTTGATGCGTGAGGCTCAAGGAGATGAAGAACCTTTGAGGAGGAAGGCGAGGGTTGAGCTTACTTTGTGTTCTAGAAAATGTGCGGCCTTTTTTGCGAGGGCGTATGTTGCAGACAACTTTTTGACAGCTGAATATATACAGGACAGTGCTGAGCATGTTTTTAGTAAGGTTATTGATGCTTATGATGAGTCGAAGGGTAGTGTTACTCATTTTCTTTTTGCGAGGGTTAGATTTTTCTTATTAAATAGGCATTTGCCTCATTTGAATCATAATGATTTTGAGTCGACGATTCGGACGGCGGTTAATTTACGGGGTAGGTTTAATACGGGCTTGAAAAAGAGAGGTTTGCAGGCTCGATCTTTTGTTTCAGCTGATCCGGTGTTTGCTGCTGAGGTTATTGGTAAAGGGTGCAGGGTTAGTACCGTTGTTATTAATCAAAGTATTTTAAAGGTGAATTGTGGGTTGAATGATGAAGTTCAGAAGGGGCCGAAGAGTAGTAGCTCTGATGGTGGCGGCAGAGAGCTTGGGGATTGTTTGCCTAGTCAAACAATTGGGGCTCGGGTTGGTGAGGCTTTGTTGGCCAAGGAAAGATCGGATTTGATTGGCAAAGCTTGCAAAGGGCTTAAGGAAAGGGAGTTGCTGATTGTTAGAAGGAAATATGGGTTGAAGGGTGGGGATTTATCTGCAGATACTGTGATGGAGGGGCTTAATACAGAGAATGAGGCTGAGCTTGTGGACGTTGTTGCTAGGTTTGTTAGTTCTATTTGGGAGGCTTTGATTGCTAAGAATAATTTACCTAAAAAGACCGCTAATTATTTTGAAGGTTTGATTGAGAAATGCGGAAGCTATGAGAAAGTTTTGCGCAAAGAAAATCAACTTGGTCAATTTTTGGGTGGGCATGGGGATCAGGAGCTTGCGGATTTTCTTGCTGGGCTGATGGGAGCGTTTAGTGTGCGCGAACAAGTTATTTTAATGGAATTGTTTTATATTACTCCGCCTGCAGAAGGTGTGTTGCATATGGATGTCCTTGGAACAGAAGTTTTTGGTGTTTCCAGAGAAAGGGTTCGCCAGATTTGGGTTAAAGCCAGGGATAAAATGAAGGCTGTTTTGGGTGATGATATTGATAAAGAATTCTTTAAAGATGATGATGATTTTGTGCCGAGGGAGATTTATGTTTTGGGTGGATCTAAGGCTAAGAAGTCTAGAAAAAAGACCCCCAGCCGGGTGGCTGAAGGTCTTTAGTTTTTTTATGTAGGCGTTCGCCTATGGCGAACTTTTGTTACAGGATCGCTTGCGCTTCCTGTAACTGTTATCTAACAGCGTCTTTCAATGTTTTTCCAGCTTTGAAAGCAGGAACTTTCATTGCAGGGATTTTGATTTTTTCGCTTGGGTTTCGTGGGTTTACACCAGTTCTAGCTTTTCTTTTTGAAACACGGAATGTTCCAAAACCTGTAACAGTCACAGTGTCTCCTTTTTTAAGAGTCTTTGTGATCATTTCAAGCATTGTGTCTAAAACAGTTTGAGCGTCTTTTTTTGTGACACCTGCTGCTGTAGCTGCACCAGCGACTAGATCTTGCTTAGTCATATTTTTTGGGTTAAAAAAATGATTTTTTTGATCGCTTTGAGCGATTTTGCAAAATTAATATGCGAGTTGAATTATATGAATTTGGGTTTTTGGCGCAATAGAATTGTGAGATTTTGGGTCAAAAAGGGCTTGTTAAAGTGGTGATTTAGCATTTTGATATAAAAAACTTTTGACTTCAGGTGCCTTAATAAGATACAACGGGGGGTGTCTTGCGGAACGTCGTGGGGCGATGTGAGATTTTAAATCAAATTATTATGGCTAAAAATTTAGTGATCGTGGAGTCCCCTGCGAAAGCGAGGACGATAACTGGTTTCTTGGGATCGGATTATAAGGTGTTGGCTTCGATGGGGCATGTGCGTGATTTGCCTAAGTCGAAGATGGGAATTGAGATCGATAAGGATTTTACACCTCAATACGAGGTTTCGGATGATAAGAAGAAAACTATAACTGCTTTGAAGAAGGAAATTGGAGCGGACACTAAGGTTTGGGTGGCGACTGATGAAGACCGAGAAGGAGAGGCTATTGGGTGGCATTTGTTGGCAGCGCTGAAGGTGAATCCTGAGAAAAATCCGGTTAGTCGAATTGTTTTTCACGAAATTACTAAGTCTGCGATTGAGAAGGCTGTGGCTTCGCCGCGTGAGATTGATCAGAATCTTGTGGATGCGCAACAGGCGCGTCGAATTTTGGATCGATTGGTGGGTTATGAGCTTTCGCCTTTGCTTTGGAAAAAAGTTCAGAAAGGTTTGTCGGCAGGTCGTGTGCAAAGTGTTGCGGTTCGACTTGTTGTTGAGAAAGAGCGCGAGATTCGTGCCTTTAAACCAGAAGAATTTTGGAAAATAAAAGGAGAATTTTCGAAAGATAAAGAGGATGACAATGGTTACAAGACATTTTTTGCGACGATGGAAAAAGACAATCAAAAGGTAAAATTGGGGAAAGAGGAGACGGTTGAGGGGATTATGAAAGCGTTGGAGGGGGCTGCGTACAAGATCGGATCGGTGGAGGAAAAGCAGGTCAAAAGGAATCCGACTGCGCCATTTACGACTTCGACTTTGCAGCAGGAAGCTTCGCGGAAAATGGGATTTTCGGTGAAAAAAACGATGGTGATTGCGCAGAAATTGTATGAAGGTTCGGATGTTGGAACGGAGAAAAAAGGTTTGATTACATATATGAGAACTGATTCGGTGAATTTGGCGGACCAGGCTTTGGAGCAAGCTCGATCGGTGGTGACTGAGCGTTTTGGAGCAGAGTTTGCTTTGTCTGAACCACGAAAATATAAAGGAAAAAAGGGTGCGCAGGAAGCGCATGAGGCGATACGTCCGACTGATTTGTCTCTTCATCCTGACGATGCGAAAGGGTTTTTGGACAAGGACATGGGGCGACTTTACGAATTGATTTGGAAACGAACAATTGCTTCGCAGATGGCGCAAGCTATATTGAATAAAGTTGTTGTTGAAGTTTTGCCAGAGGGTGGGGATCGAGGTGTTTTGGAAGGTTGCAAGTTTGTTGCAAGGGGGCAGACTGTTGAGTTTGCCGGATTTATGAAGGTTTATACTGAAGGGCGAGATGAGGATTCAAAAGATGAAGATGGTGCTGAAGATGGTGCTGGTGATGGTGCTGAAGGTGGTGCTGCGGCTGAGGGTGTTGGTGCGAAACCTGAGGCGAGAGAGGGAACTGAAAAAGATATTATTTTGCCAGTTTTGGCTGAAGGAGAAGAAGTTGAAAAGCTTGGTCTTGAGCCGAGCCAGCATTTTACTAAACCGCCTGCTCGATATACTGAGGCGTCGTTGGTAAAGAAATTGGAATCGGAAGGGATTGGGCGACCGTCGACTTATGCGCCGACGATTTCGACGATCCAGACGCGAAAATATGTTGAGAAGAACGGAAAACATTTGATTCCGACTGATGTTGGAGAGGTTGTGACGGACTTTTTGGTCAAACATTTTGGTGACGTTATTGATTACAAATTCACTGCTTCAATGGAGGAGGAATTGGATGAAATTGCGGACGGTAAGAAGGAGTGGGTGCCTGTTATCAAGGAATTTTATGCACCTTTTCACGATACGATTGTGGACAAAACTGAATCGGTAAATAAAGCGGATGTTGTGAATGAGGAGACAGACGAGGTTTGTGAAAAATGTGACAAACCGATGGTCATAAAATTGGGGCGGTTCGGAAAATTCTTGTCATGTAGTGGCTATCCAGAATGTAAGAATGCTAAACCGTTGGATCCCTCTGGTGAGGGCGGGGCGGCGAAGCCTGTCGATGAAGAATTGGAAAAATTGCAGGAAGAGCACAAAGGAAAAAAATGTGAGAAATGTGGGGCGGACATGACTGTTCGGAAGGGTCGTTTTGGACCGTTCTTGGGTTGTAGCGCTTATCCGAAATGTAAAACTATAGTTGGTTTGGACGGAAGTACAAACGACACTGGTATCAAATGTCCTGCTTGTAAGGATGCGAATTTGATTAAGAAACGAACTCGTCGTGGAAAGGAATTCTGGGGTTGTGGAGGATATCCGAAATGCAAATTTGCGAGCTGGGATAAACCTTTGCGAGCTGGCAAAAATGACGCAGGTGTTGATGGCGTTATTGTTGAGAAAAAAGGTGAGGAGGTTTGTGTTGTGCCGGAGGAGTAGGGTGTGGGAATGGTATTGTTTAAACTATTTCTGTGAAAAAATCTTCATCAAATACTAAAATTGATAGGAAAACTTTAAAAAAAGTTTTTGGAAAGCTTAAAAAGGTTAGGCATAATATTTCTAAAATCAAGAGGATAGGTGGTTCGGGGGATTTATTTAAGAATTAGGGAATGGGACTGTGTGGACGCCTAGGTCGATGATTACGGGCTCGTTATCCCAATAATACAGATCTAGGTTGATTTTAATTTTTGTTTTGTCTAAGGTCCCATCTGGTTTTTTGGGATGGCCCATTGTTGTTATTGTGACGTCGGCTGATTGCGTCATTTGTGCTACGTATAGGTCTCCTCCGGAATCAAATGAATGTTCTCCGAAGTGTCCGCTTGGTCCTGAAAACTCTGAATTGTCGGGTGTTAGTGCATGTAGGTGAAAACTTACGATCCCCGGGGCTTGAAATAAATCACCGTTGTTGGATAAAAAGCCTCCATCCGAATCTGAAAAAGAAAATTGGTTTATTGGCACAAGAGTGTTGTTTTTGTATCTAAACACTCCACCTTTTTCTGTGGTTTTATCTTTTATGTCTTGGGCTACTATTTGTCCGATTTGTTGTTTGAATTCTTCTGTTTCTAGTGCTTTTTGTAGTAGATGTAGTTTTATTAATTGGATGGGGTTGATTTTTGAAATGTTTGGTCTTTCAGTGTATTTTTTGTTTTTGAATTGTTGTTTTACAGATTCATTGACTTCTTTTCTTTGAGCAGGTTTTGTTTTGTATAATGTTTTTGCTGTTTTTTCTAACTCCTTTCTGTTTTGCAGTAATTCTGTTAGTTGAGGATTGTTGGCTATTGCATTTAGTGTGAACAGGTCTGATGCATTGTATTGTATGTCGAGATTTTTACATAATGTGATTGTGGCCTCGAATTTCTCGGAATCAAAGTCTTTGTGGATTATTAAAATTGTAAAATAGTCTTCAGCTTCTAGCGAGCTGATATTTAGAACTTTTTTTATTGTTTCGCATGTTTTGTTGAATTCAGGAGACTCTATCTCTTCGAATGAGAATACGGAATTGTTGTAGTCCTGGAAAAGATTTAAGGTTTTTTGGATTTGATTTGGATGGCTTAACCCTGATATTCTTGTTTTTAGTCTTAGGGCAAAGGATTTGAATTCTTTAGAGAAAAGTATTTTGACTGCATCAGGTTTTCGTGAAAATAGAACTCTTGTGTAAGAATAGTCATGAATGGATCTCATTTGAAATCCTAGCTCTGCTAGTTTGACTTTTGTTAATTTTAATTTTTCTAAGTTTTCTGCTTTTAATGTTTCTTCTAGAACAAGTTCTTCTTTAAATAATGCAGCGTTTGTGTGTTTTGTTATGTAGTTGAAGGTTTGGAGGGTCTTGTCTGATTTAAGTTTTGACAATGTTGTTTCTGACAATTCTAATTTGACGGGAGGGGCTTCGGAGAAAAGATTGGGTAATTGCTCTTTTCGGAAACCGTATTTGTTTTTGTCTGTCAGTACTTTTGCGATTTTCAAGAAGAGTTTTGGTTTCTCAAATATCTCTGAATTTAGTTCAGAAAGCAAACGTTTCTGGTCGTAAGTATTTGTAGTTAAAAAGTCGAAGATTTTTTTTGTGTCGGGGGATAGTATTATTCTGGGTGATTTCATGTGCGTTTCCAGTACTGCCAAGAGGTTGAATAAGGTTGTTGGTTTTGGGATGATTCTGTTGGTTATTGCAGAGTCAAATGCGTTTCGGAAGTTTTGACTTAGCAGCTTTTTTGTTTTCTCTTTGTTTTCCCAAAGTTTTGTCATTGCAATGAATCCTGAATCTTCTATCCCAAAGCGGTTTTTTATCTCAAGCATTAGTCTTTGGAAGTCTTTGTCTGACATTATTTCGTATATTTTTTCTATTGGTTCTTTTTCGGATGCTGATGCTGATGCTGATGCTGATTTGGTTTTTTTTCTAAAATAATTGAATAGTCTTTCGAGGTTTGTTGGGTGTCCCGCATAGGTCTTGAAATTTTTCCTTAGTTCCAGAATTACTTTTTCTGACAGGTCGAGTCTTTTTGTTTCTAAAAACAATAAAGAGGTTTTATCTAGATATCCGCTAAGGACTGCTGGTGTTTGTTCTAGAACGATCTCTAATATTTTGGATATTGAATCTTTGTTTTCTTCTGAATAGATGGAAATAATTGTATTTATGAGTTCAGGGTATTTGAAGATTTTTTTAGCTTTTATGTATAGCTCTTTTATCCATTCTAAGAATTCTTTTGATGTTATGGTTTGTTTTATGTTTTCTGGTACATTTTCTTGAAGGTGGGTTTCGTAGTCGTCTATGGCTTTTGCTAGATTTGTGCCAATTGCTTTGAGAAATGTGTCTATTTGTCTTGGTGTTAGGTCGTGATTTGCGGCATGTTTTAATGTACTTATTGTCGACCATCGGCAAAGGCTTGCTGAAAAGTCTACTGCTTTGTTGTGTCCGTAAGTTTCTTCTATATATTGACGAAAAGTTTCTGTGATAGGACCTTCTATTATGGCGAATGTTTCCAGGTCTGTGTTCGCGAGGGAGGCTATGGTGTTTGGGCGTATTGGGAGGTCGTGGGATTCAAGGAATGTCCTTATTCGTTGGGCTTTTTCTCCGAAACCTTCAAGTTTGATGTTTTTTGTTAAGCGTGTGAGTGCTCTTAGGTCGTAAGAACTGCTGATTTTAACTTCTGGAAAGTGTTGTCTTAGGAATGCCGCTGATTTTTTTAAATGTGTTATTGAAGTCTCTGGGTCTTGTACTGCGTATATGTGTGTTTCCAGTTCATTCATTGTGTTTATTCCAAAGTTTTCTTTTAAACATTCAGAATAGTCTTTGAATTGCTCGCTCATCAGAGTTTCTACCCTTAATGGGTCTATTTTTTTATAATCATTTTTCGTGATCGATTTTAGTAATTGTGTGTGTATTGGGACGTCTTTGGTGTCGAAATGATGTATTGTCCAAAAAAGGATTTGTTGGAACAGGGGCGTTTCAATGACTTTTGATATGGATTCTGCGTCATACCTGAAATCATTTAGAATGGCGGTTTTTTCTTCTGAGGAAAGTAAAGGTTTTTCGATTTCTGGTTTTGCGAAGTATCCATCCAAAGGTGAGTTAAGAACATTTTGAATTTCTTCTAACAGTATTTCAGTTTCGAATAAAAGTAGTCTTTGTGTTACAGATAAGTGGGTTTTTTTTAATTTCTGTAGTTCTTCTTTGTATTCCGTCATTTTTCTTTCGAGATTCTCAATTTCGTTTGGAGTATTTGTTATTTCGCGAACTGAACTTAAGGAAGAATGGATTTCCCTAACCCTTGATTCAGACGGAGTTTCGTTTTGGCTCATTTTTATGCAAAGTTAATCTTTTAATTGTATCATAAAAGGTGTTTGTTGGGAATGTTTTGTCTTTGTGTTGTGCCGGAGGAGTAGGGGTGGGCGAGGTTTTCACTCTGCATACCATCCCAAATCAACATCCGGATGTTTTTTGAGTTGTTCGATGAAGATTTCTTGGATTTTGGCGAGGCGTTCTGGGGAAGTTGATTCGAATCTTAGTGTGAGGTTTGGTGAGGTGTTTGAGGCGCGGACTGCTCCCCAGGACAGGTCGTCGAATTTGACGCGGACGCCGTCGATTGTGATGCATTCGTAGTCGGTTTCTTGGGCGAAATGGGCGGTGAGTTGTTCGACTATTGCGAATTTTTTGTCGTCTGGGGTGTGGGCTTTGAATTCGGGAGTCATGTATGTTTTTGGGAGGTCGTTGAATTGTTGTGAGAAAGGGGTTTGTGTTTTTGCGAGAATTTCCAGGATTTTTAAAGTTGCTAGAAATGCGTCGTCGAATCCGTAATAATTTTCTCCGAAGAACATGTGGCCTGAGACTTCGCCTCCGAGGAGGGCTTGGAGATCTTTCATGCGTTGTTCGATGAAGCTGTGGCCGGTTTTTGACATTACTGGGGTTGCGCCGAGGGCGTCCATGCGGTTTATGATTGCTTGGGAAACTTTTACGTCGAAAACGATTTGTGGTTGTGTGTGGCGGGTGACGAGGTCTTGTGTGAGTAGGAGAAGGAGGTAGTCGGCGGAATAATGTGTACCTTCTTCGTCGATGATTCCAATACGGTCGCCGTCGCCGTCGTATCCTACACCAAGGTCTGCTTTGTGAGCGCGGACTTCTTCGATGAGGTCTTTCATGTTGTGGAGTTCTTCTGGGTTCGCTTCGTGGTTTGGGAATGTGCCGTCTGGTTCGCAGTATAGTTTTATGACTTCTAGATTCGGGATTTGTTCGAGGAGTTCTGGGGCGAATGGGCCTGCGACTCCGTTTCCTGCGTCGATTACTACTTTTAGGGGTTTTGTGAAATTGGCGTGGTCGATTTTTGTGAGGAGTTCTTCTTTGTATAGTGGCCAGATGTTTTGTTGGTCGAGGGTGCCGGGGGGGGTGGTTTCCCGGAGGTTGGGTGTTTTTAGGGAACCTTCGGGAGGGTTTCCCGGAGGTTGGGTGTTTTCGGGGGACCTTCGGGAATTGATTGAGTTGAGGTCTTCTTCAGCTAACCCCTCTGCGATTTCTCGGATTTTTTGAAGTTCGTCGCCGCAGATTGAATGGGCGTTGTTGGCGACTGTTTTGATGCCGTTGTATTCTTTTGGATTGTGGGAAGCGGTGATGTTTGTGGCTGAATCGAAAGCGAGTGCTTCGCAGCAGCTTGCGAAATAAATCATTGGTGATGGAGCGAGTCCGATGTCTGTGACGTCGAGACCTTCTGTGAGTAGTCCTTCGATGAATGCTTTTTGGAGAGCTGGGCTAGATTCGCGAACGTCGCGTCCGACGGCCATATGCTGGGTGTTGTATGTTTGTTGGAGGTAGATTGCGGTTGCGCGACCGATCATGTATACAGATTCTTCTGTGAGGTCTGGTGTGTCGCTAGGATCTATTGGTTGGGCGATTCCTCGAATGTCGTATGCTCGGAAAATTTGTGGGTTTATTTTTGGCATGAGGGATGGGTGATTTTGTAGGTTAGGAATGTGTGTTATTTTTTTGTGCTTTGATGTATCTTTCAACAGCTTCTTTTGTAGTCATCCAGTTTCTTTGAATTTTAATTGCTTCTAATTTACCTTCTTTAGCCAATTTGCCAAGGTAGGCTTGTGAATATGAGCAGTATTTTGTTGCTGTGGCTAGGTTAATGAAGTTTTCTTTATCTTTTGATGGTGTGAGAACGTCTAAATAAATATTTAGTGATCGTAATACGGCTTGGGATATGAATAAGACTAATGGCTTGTAATTTCCGTTGTCGGCCATCTCTAAAACTCTGTAGTATTTTTGTCTATCATTTTTTTGAATAATAGCGATAGGGAAACCGTATTGTATTAAGAATATGTTCATGAGAAGTCGTCCTGTTCGCCCATTCCCATCCTGAAAAGGGTGAATGTGTACAAACTTGTGATGAAATATTGTTGCAAATTCTACGATGTCTATTTTTTTGTAGTTTTTTTTTGCCCAATTGGCGAGTTCTTTCATTTTGAAAGGGATCTCTAATGCTTTTGGAGGAACGTGTTCAGTGCCTGCAATAAAGACATCAACATCTCTGTATTGTCCGGCTATGTTTTTGTCAATATTTTGAATGATTAAGGAGTGTAGTTCTTTGATGAGATGTTCGGAAAATGTAAAATTTTTGCTGTGCTCAATGGTTTCGTAAAGAAAATCGAGTGCTTCTTTGTGATTTTTTGCCTCCAAATGGTCTTTCAATGATTTTCCTTTGACGGTTATCCCTTGCTGAATAACCCAATAAGTTTCTTTCAATGTGAGGGTGTTTCCCTCAATAGCATTTGAATTGTAGGTCATTTCTACTTCAAAACGCTCTTTCAGCTGAAGCAGAAGTGTTTTAGAAATAGGTCGAAGTTTGTTTAACTTCTTTAGTTTTTCTTCAAGGATTTTTTTTAGTGATTCTTGTGTCGACATGCATGGGTTGGATAGGCTTGTTTCTATTGTATCCAACCCTACTTATGTTTTCAAGGGGAAGTTTTATTTATTTGTATTTAGTTTCGTTCATTGTCTCGTTGATGTCTTTTAGACGTTGAGGGATTTTCATTTCTTTGAGTAGTTTGGCTGTGTGTGGTGGGACGAGAGCTTCCCATTCTGAATTGGTGTCGGTTGAATTTGTAATTGCTTCGCGGATTTTTGTTGCTGAGATTGGCAGAACGCGTTTGATTTGGATGAGCTGTTTGTTTGATTGTGAGCCTTCGTAGCAAGCTTTTACGATTTGTGAACCGGTGTAGATTGTGTCGTATGGCGGTAAATAGAGGTTCATGTGGTCGACCCAGAGTGCGTAGTTGTTGATGTTGCGGATTGGGATTATTGAGTAGTTTTCGCAGGGGATTTTTTCGGCTCTGAGCGTTTCGTCGATGAGGTGGTATCGTTCGCCGGCTGTTAATGGGTTTTCTGGGACGTAGTTTTTTTCGGCGCTGCCGATCGCTAGGATTATGTGGTCGTTTTCTTCGAGGATTTTTTTGACTATGTCTAAGTGGCCTTTGTGAAAAGGTTGGAAACGTCCGACGAATAGTCCGATTTTGCGTGGCGAATTGCTCATGCTGGTATTATATATGGTGTTTTCGATTTATGCTCGTTTTTTTTGATTCGGTCGAGGATGTCGAGGACACGGACTTCTTGTAGATTTGGGTTTTTGGCTTTCAAGGTTTCGAGTGTTTTTTCTGGTGTGCCTTCGGTCTCGAGGGTTTTGAGAATTTTGTCGATTTCTTTGTATGTTAGGCCGAGTTCGTCTTCGTCGGTTTGACCTCTGTATAATTCTGCGGAAGGTGCTTTTTGGATAATTTCGTCGGGAAGGCTTAGGTATTCTGAGAGCTCTGTGACTTCGGTTTTGTATAAATCGCCGATAGGCATGAAGTCGCATGCGAGGTCTCCGAATTTTGTACCGTATCCTATTCGAAGTTCTGACTTGTTGCTTGTGCCTACGACTAATGCGTTTTCTGAGTTTGCGAAATTGTATAAAATGATGCTTCGGGCTCGGGCTTTTGTGTTCATTTGTGCGAGTCTTGATGGTTGCCAGGGTAGGTGAAGTAGGTCGAGTAGGTATTTGTTGATCGGGATTGTGTGGTAGGTGATGCCCATGAATTTGCAGAGTTGTTTTGAATGAGATGTGTTTTCGTCTCGTGTTACGCCGTTTTCTGGCATTAGTAATGCGGTCACGTTTTTTGGTCCGATTGCGTCTGCTAGAAGTTTGAGTACGAGTGCAGAATCAATGCCGCCTGAAACGCCTAGGACTGCTTTTGTGAGTCCTGTTGCTGCGACGTATTTCTTTATTTCTCCGAGGAGATGAGTGTGTGTGTTTTGTGGGTTTTTCATTTGTGTTGGGTGGGTGTGGAGGTGTGGGGAATTCGACAAAGCTAGAAATGCTTGTGTATTTTAGAGGAAAAGGTGGGGTAATAGAAGGGGATTTTTGTTTCTCCCCGGGGATGATTTTCCCCCAGGTTGGGATTTTTCTCCCCGGGGACAGTATGGTAGGATTAGCTCATGAGCGTTGCCCAAAATTTTATCGAGGAGTACAAAAAGCTTTTTGATTCTTGTCCGCACAGAAATTTTATGCAGGTGGAGGTGGAAAATTGTGAGTATACGGATTTTATGCATAATTCGAAGGATTGTTATTATTGTTTTGATGGTGCTCAGAATGATGGGATTTTGTATTCGGATTGGGTGATTTTCTCCAAGGATTCGAGTGATTGTTCTCATCTTAAGAATTGTGAACTTTGTTATGGGTGCTTGGATTGTGATGGGTGTTTTAATTGTGATTTTTTGTGGGACTGTGCGGGAATGAAGGATTCGAAATTTTGTTCCAATTGCACGAGTTGTGAGTATTGTTTCATGTGTTGTGGACTGAAGCATAAGAAGTTTTTTGTTTTTAATGAGGAGTGTGCTGGGCGTGAAGAATATGAAAAGAAGGTCTCCGAGTTGATTGGGGATGGCGATATGGTGGCTCAAGAAAGGTTGTGGGATCAGTTTTTGGATTTTGTTGCCGATAAGCCTCGGATTGCTTTTCATTCTGATCGTTCCGAAGATTGTGTTGGAGATTTTTTGTTTGAAGCTGCAAATGTGTACTATGGTTTTGGCGTGATAAAGGAGAAGGATTCGATGTATGTGTATGATTTGGGGTCCTATAATTCTACTCATAATAATTGTGATTGTTATTTGGGTGGAGGGCTTGAACTTTGTTATGAGTGTATGTATATGGGGTCTTCGTACAATTGCGATTTTTGTTTTAAGTGCAGGAATTGTACGGATTGTGATTTTTGTGTGCAGTGTGTGCATTGCACGGATTGTTTTGGGTGTTCGTATTTGAAGCACAAGAAATATCATATTTTGAACAAGCCATACGGGAAGGAGGAGTATTTTGAGAAAGTTGAGCAGTTGAAAAAGGCGTTGAAGGAAGAGGGGCTGTATCGGGCGTTGTGGGCTTAGTTCTATGGTTGTGCTAAAATTTGGACATGGGATTTTTGGACGAATTTCGGCAGCTTCGATTAGATACTCCTAGGATTGCATTGATCAATCCGAAGTGTGTTAATAGTGATTACGTGAACCAATGTTATAACGACAAGAATTGTTATCTTTGTTTTGGTAGTGACTTTAATGAGGACTCAATGTATTGCAAATGGGTGAATTATAGTAGAGATTTGGTTGATTCTTCGTTTTGTGAAAATTGCGAACTTTGTTATCAGTGTTTGGATTGTGTTAAGTGTTTTGATTCAATGTTTTTGCAGGATTGTGAGGGGTCGGATGCTTGTTTTTTGGGATATGATTTGAAGGGTTGTAGAAATTGTTTTGGGTGTGTTGGCTTGAGGAGAAAAGAGAATTATATTTTCAACAAATCTTGTTTGGGGAAAGATGAGTATTTGGAGAGAGTTGCTGTTTTGAAGGAAGATTTGGATGAGGCTCATCGGGAATTTACGAAGTTGAGGTATGAGACTCCGGTTTTGTATTCGAGAATGCTTCATTGTGAAGATTCGACTGGGGATTATTTGTTGAATTCGAAAAATTGTCGAGAATGTTACGATGTTCAGGAGGGTTGGGATTTAACCTATATGACCCAGGCGTATCGAACGAAGGACAGTATGGATTGTTTTTGTGTGGGTGATGTTGAGCAGTGTTATGAATGTATGGGGCTTGTGACTTCTACCAATTTGCAATTTTGTGGGGCGACGTGTGTGGATTGTTCGGATCTTGAATACTGCGAGCTTTGCTATAGTTGTCATGATTGTTTTGGGTGTGTTTCTTTGCAGAGAAAGAGACATTGTATTTTGAATAAGCAATATTCTCGGGAGGAGTATTTTTCTCGAGTTACGGAAATAAAGGCTCAGATGAGGGTGGAGGGTTTGTATGGCCGGTATATTGAATCTGTTTATGATGAAGAAGATACGGTCTTATGGACGAGTTAGTTGGGAGGTTGGGATTTAGCGTGTGTGTGCTTTGAGTACACGTTTTGTTTCCATGTCTTGGCTGCGTTTTTTGAGCATTTCGCGTTTGTCGTGGAGTTGTCGTCCGCGGCAGATGCCGATTTTGACTTTGATCAAGCTGCCTTTTAGGTAAAGCTCGAGTGGGACTATTGTGACGCCTTGTTCTTTTTGGCTAATGCCGATTTTGTCGATTTGTTTTTGGTGAAGGAGGAGTTTTCGACGTTTGGTGGGATTGTATTTTGTGTCGGGTGCGAATTTGTATGGTGAAATGTGGATGCCTTCTGCGAATGCGTAGTTGTTGTGGATGTGGACGTATGCGCCTTTGAGATTTGCGCGGTGTTCGCGGGTTGATTTAACTTCCGGTCCTGTGAGAACTATGCCTGCTTCGTACGTGTCGAGGACTTCATAGTCGTGGTAGGCTTTTTTGTTTTTTGCTAAAAGTGGCGATGTTGGAATCGATTTTTTTGCGGAGATGCGTTTTGTTTTTTCTTTGGTCATGATTTTGCGTTCCTGGACCTGTATTTTAGATGAATTGGTGTTGAAAGAGAAGGTTAAGTTTAATGGTTTTCGTTTTTGCTTGCGTGGGGGTGGGGGTAGCCTTTATAGTTTCGGTATATAATTTTTATTTATGGGACTTGATTTGATCGACTTAGTATATTTTTTGGTTTCGGTGGCAGTGATTTTGTCTGTACACGAGGCTTCGCATGCCTTGGCAGCGTATTTTTTGGGGGATCCGACTGCGAAATTGAATGGTCGATTGTCTTTGAATCCGGTTCGACATTTTGATGTTTTGGGGTTTGTGATGTTGATTTTTGTGCACTTTGGATGGGGGAAGCCTGTACCTGTTAATACCGGGAATTTCAAGCATCCTATGCGTGATAGTGCGTTGACTGCGTTGGCTGGTCCGGTCTCGAATTTTGTTTTGGCTTTTGTGTTGGCTTTGCCGTTGAAATATATGGGCGAGTTTTTGCCTGTTTTTGTGGCGACTCAGCTTTGGTGGATTTTTGATTTGTCTATTATTTGGGGAATTTTCAATATGTTGCCGATTCCGCCGTTGGATGGTGGGAAAATTCTTGGGCTGATTGTGCCGCGACGTTTTGAGCGGCGATTTATGGAGTTTCAGAACAAAGGTTTGGTGTATTTTGCAGCGTTTATTTTGTTGGACATGTTTGTGTTTTGGGATGTGATTGGGCTGTTTTTCCGTCCTGTGGCTGGGTTTTCGTTGGTTCGATTTGTGGTTCTTGGGGCGTTTGAATTTGTTAGGAGTGTGATTTTATTTGGGGTTTAGGGGTTGGTATTGTCCCGGAAGGGCGGGGTTTTTAGGTGTCGTCCGGGGGAGGTGTACCGGACAATACTTAAGAGAAGGGGTTGTCCGGGAAGGAAAAACTTGATGCGGAAAGGTCATTTACAGATATTTCTAAAATCCGGTCTATGGGATTGATTAAAATATATTTCTTCAAATTTTTGTAATAGGTGATTGTGTCTGCTTTCAAAAACTTGACCGTTTTGTTTGTATTTGTGGTTAAAGTATAGGGCGTATACTTTTTGCAAGTTTCCTAAGAATTTTTCGAAGCTATCTTTTTTGTATGGGGACGCCAGTATGTGGAAATGATTGTCCATTATGGCGTAGCCATGGATTTTTACACCATATTTTACGGAATATTTTTTTATTGATTTTTTAAATTTATTTGTGTCTTGGTTTAATTTGAACAGTAGTGTTTTGTTCTTCTTTCTGTTGTATATGTGACATTTTTTGTTTGGAGTGAATTTTATTGTACGTTTTGGCATTTTCTAGGTAAATGTTTAATTAGTTTTGGTATTTTAGCGTATTTGTCTTACAAGAACCTTAAATTTTCCTTAAATATTTCTTAAATTATTGGTTTTAATGGAGGGTTGATTCCGGAAGGCTTGTGTTTTTAGGTGTTGTCCGGGGTGGTGCACCGGACAATACTTAAGGGAAGGTGGGTTCCGGGAAATGTGTATGGCGAGGTTGTGGTTGGCCCAGTTTTGTTATAGGATTATCTCCTTTTTGTTTTTTATTATGTGCAAATGACTAAAAGATTATCCGAAGAAGTGACTGGTGATGCAATGCCTGACAAATTAGATCAAATCAAATCTCAATTTGATGTCTCTGACCTTCGACCTGGGCAGGAGCGAGCTTTGTGTGCAGCGGTGGAGGGGCGGAATGTTTTTGGGGTGATGCCGACTGGAGGTGGAAAGTCGTTGTGTTATCAGGGGCCGGCGGCTTTGGATTATCGTGAGAAGGGGGCTACGTTGGTGGTTACGCCTTTGATTGCTTTGATGAGGGATCAAGTGAAGAGCATGATGGCCTTGGGGATTCCTGCGATTGAGTTTCATTCGCAAGTTTCGCAAACTACTAGGGGGTTGGCTTTGCATGGTATGCGGGAGCATGAGCAGGCGCTTGTTTATACTTCTCCTGAGCAGTTGGCGAGAGGGCTGTTTTTGGATGGAACGGAAGGTGTGGATTTTGCGAGACTTGTTGTTGATGAAGCGCATTGTATAAGTATGTGGGGGCGGGATTTTCGGCCTGATTATTTGAGGATCAAGGAGTTTGCTGACAGGAGGGGGATTGATCAAATTATGGCTTTTACTGCGACTGCTGCGGCGGATGTTCGTAAGGATATTGTCTCTTCTTTGGGATTGGGGGATCATGAATTTGTGGAGATTTCTCCGTTTAGGGAAAATTTGTCTTATAGTGTTGAGAAGATTTCTGGTTTCAATGGGAAGATGTTGAGGTTGGCGAGGATAGTTCCGCGTGTACAAGGAGGGCCTGTTTTGGTTTATTGTGCCAAAAGAAGAAATTGTGAGAAGGCTCAGGAGTCTTTTGCGAAGACTATGCCTTGGAAAAAATCTGAGTTTTATCATGCGGGTTTGAATGGAGGTGAGAGGCAGGACATAGAGGAGAGGTTTTTGTCTGATGAAATTGATGTTCTTTTCACCACTAATGCGTTTGGAATGGGCGTTGATAAGCCAAATATCAGGGCTGTGGTTCATTTTGATGTTCCTGGAAATGTGGGGAATTATGTCCAGGAAACTGGGCGTGCTGGGCGTGATGGAGAGGCTGCTTCTTGTGTGCTTTTGTATGATGAAAAGGATCTTAAAACGCAGCGAAATTTCAATGAAAGGAAGCTTCTTTCGGGTGGATTTGTGTGGGCTGTTTATGAAAGGCTTAAGGAAATTGCTGCTAGGGAGCAGGATGGATGGCAAGAGTTTATTATGGAGTATTTGTGTTATGGTGCTATGGGAAATGTGCCTGTTTGGATGAAGGGAAATGGAGGGCAGAGAAGTCAGAGGGGGAGTGTCAATTCAGCTTTGCATTTGTTGGTGGGGATGGGAGCTATCGAGTTGTATGGTGACAAGGTTAGATTTTTGGATGATTTGAGCGAAAAGGGTGTTGTGGAGGGTGTGGTTGCGAATATAGCGGATATTCGAGGTGGTGTTTCTGAGACTTTGTTGGGAAGAATGGTGGAATATGCTGAAACTCGTGGGGGTGGACAGGAAAAGTTGATCGAATTGCTTGAGATGGTAGCTGCATGAGAATGGAAATTGTATGAGGATGGTTTGGATTGATGTGTAAAGTCGGGTTTTCTTGTGGGGAGGAGGGGGTTTTGGTAAGCTTGTTTCGAACTCTGAAATGTAGCGCTAGGATCTTTATTAATTTCTCTGTAACTATCGTTAAGGGAGTCTAATATTTCTTCTCACTGTGGTGAGAGGGTGCGGATACCCACCTTGCATTCGCAGGGGCTTACGATATTAGATTCGGCGGCATTGCGGGGTTTTTTTGTGGGGAAAGGAAATGAGGTGTTTTAAGGTTTGAAAGGGGTTGTTTGGCGAGGGGCTTTGTGTTATAATTTGGTGATATGTAAATATCAAAAAATATAAATAAATAACAAAAATAGTTATGAAAAAGTTCTTTCGCAAAATGATTGCCTATGTTGGGATTGTTTCATTGATGTCTGGCTATATTGTGGCCAGTCCTTTGACGGCAAATGCTGCTATCGCAGATGGCGCAAATGCGGTCAATATGATTGGTCAATATGCCTCTGATGGTACAACTTTGGATTATACCAAAGGTTTGTTACCAAATGATGGGCCGAATGCCATTGGTCTTGATACAGCTTCAGATGTTTTGTATCAGGCTTCTACTCAGAGATACTTTATTTCGGATAGTGGCAATAATAGAATAGTTGTTCACCAGGCGGATGCTTCGGGGTATATGTCTGGTACGAGTCCTTTGGATTATAAGGCGGACTATGTGATTGGACAGAGTAATTTTATTGGTAAGTATGCAGCTGCTCTTAATGGAGGTTTGAGCGCTCCAGAGGGTATGACTTTTGATGATGGTGCTTTGTTTTATGTTGCAGATTCTGATAATGACAGGGTGGTGGCTTACAACATGGATTCGTTTGCTACTGGGATGAGTGCAGAGATGGTTTTGGGGCATACTGATTTTACTGGGACTGAAGGGTCTTCTACTTCACAGACTGGGTTGTATCATCCTACTGATGTTACATATGGTACTGTTGGGGCGGATGGGTATTTATTTGTGGCGGATAGTATGAATAATCGTGTGATGGTTTTTTCTATGGTGGCTCTTGGGAATGGTAGTGCTGCTGCTTTTGTTTTGGGACAGAGTGATTGGACATCTAATACTCCTGCGGTTACGCAGGCTGGGATGACTACTCCGACTTATCTTGATTATGATGATATGAGTGACCAATTGTTTGTTTCGGATACGGGAGCTAATCGTATTTTGGTTTTTGATTTTGGTGGTGGTGCTGATTTGAGCAATGGACGTGCTGCGGATAAGGTTTTGGGACAATCTGGTTTTGAGGCTAATGGCACAGGCTCTGGTTTAGGGCAGTTGAGTGGGCCAAAAGGTGTTGATTATGATGAGGATAATAACAGAATATTTGTATCTGATTATGGGAATTCGAGGCTTTTGAGTTATAGTACCGGGTCTATTACAGATGGTATGTCTGGTACTCTTGAGGGACAAGAGGATTTTTTGGGTGATAACTTATTGTATGGTCCTATGGATCGTTTGTATATTGCTGAGGATTATAGAGTGGTTGTGATTGGTGTTAATGGTGGTGCTTCGGTAGATGCTATTGGCGTGGTTGATGATACTGGGTATCCTATGGTGCATGATGCTGATTGGGCGAATAATGGTCCTGGTTCTAATAGTTTTGATTCGCCGAGAGGTGTGGCTTTAGATGAGAATGGACATCGATTGTTTGTTTCGGATGAATATGGACGTGTTTTGGTTTTTGATTTAAATAGTTCTAATGAACTTGTTGATTATTATGCAGATCAGGTTTTTGGTAGAAGTTATTCGATTCAAGGTGGAGATGTTGATACTTCAGTGACTTCTGTTGAGGATTCTACGGCTTTGGCTTATGATCCGGATGGGGATTATTTGTATGTAGCGGATGGGAATAGAATTATGGTTTTTCATGCCGGGGGTGATACTAATCTTGCTGAGGCTTCTTTTGTCTTGGGGCAAAGTGATTGGACATCTAATGGTGCCTATGGTGGTGGTGCGTTTGTTGCTGCAGCTAATAACTTTAATGGTATTACTGATATTGAACTTGATACTACTAATGATCGATTGTTTGTTGCTGATGTAAATAGTGCTCGTATTTTGGTTTTTGATGTATCTAATTTGTCTAGTAATTTGAATGCTGAATATGTTTTGGGGCAAGGTGATCTGAATTCTGTTGGAGTGGGTGTTGCAGCTGCAAATAATTTTGGTTTTCCTACGTCTTTGACTTATGATGAAACTAATGGTCGTTTGTTTGTTGGTGATGGAACATGGAATAGAGTTTTGGTTTTTGATGTGGATGGGTTGGATACGAATAATATTGATGCGGATAATGTTTTGGGGCAGGTAGATATGACAACTACTGGGTTTACCACTACTGCTCAAAATAAAATTAATATTCCTATAGGTTTGGAATATGATTCTGGCACAGACCGATTGTTTGTGGCTGAAGCTGGGAGTGAGCGTGTTGTGGTTTACGATACAGATCCTTTAACTATTGGTGATGGTGACAATGCTGTGAATATGGTCGGTGCTGATAATTGGGCAAATTCTAATGGTGGGAGAGCTAATCCAGTTCAGAATGGTTTGAATTTTTCAACTTCTGCTTATGGTACTGGTATGGCTTATAATACTGTTGCTCAAAGGTTGTTTGTGGCGGATGTTGATTGGCATCGTGTGATGGCTTTTGATGTTGCTGAAGCGGGGACGCCTGATGCACCTACTCTTTGTACGACTTCTAATTTATCCACTACGACTTTGACTGTGGGGTGGACAGACAATGCGTCTGATGAAACAGGATTTACTGTTGAGCAGTCTACGGATCAAGCTTCGTGGGCTACTGCTACTGGAGGCACAGTGGCGGTTGCAAATGCTAGTACGACTGGCATTACTGGATTGACTGGAAGTACTACATATTATTTTAGAGTGAAGGCTACGAATGCTAATGGTGGATCTGCTTACGCTCTTTGTTCGGCTGCGTCTACTACTGCGAATGCAGCGCCAGCTACTCCGACATTGTCTTCGCCGTCTGCTAGTGCGACAGGCGTTTCTGTGAGTCCAACTTTCCAATTTTCTTCGACTGATACTGACGGTGATGATGTTAAATATGTTGTTGAATTAGCTACGGCTTCTACTTTCTTGGATGTTGTTAGGACTTTTGACCAAAGAGAGGATGCTACTGGATGGTCTGAGACGACAAGTTCGGACTGGGTAGCTGAAGATACGCCGTATGGGGGAAGCGGGGATTTGAATGGTATTTTGGCGTTTGAAGATGGAGGTGGTTGGATGACTTTGGTTTATGGTGAGAGTGGCGAGTTGTATGAATATGATGATAGTTCGTGGTCAGAGATTACGGGGGTTACTGCGAATTTGAATGATATGACTGAGATAGGGGATGGGGATACGGCTGTGGTTGGTGATGGTGGGTATGTGGCAATTCTTGGTGATGAAGTTTTTCAACTGTGTTCTGGAACCACGACTGAGAATTTGAATGCGGCGCATGCTCGTTCGGGGGAGGACACTATTATGGTGGTGGGAGAGAGTGGTACGGCTGTGAAGATTGATGTTTCTGGTGATGACCCTGTTTGTTCATCTTTAACTACAGGGGTTTCTGCTGACTTGAATAGCGTCTATATATCAGGAAATGTTGGTGAGTATTATGCTATGACTGAAGCAGGTGTATTTATTTTTACAGATGATGCTGGGGATACATGGTCTACTCTTGCTACTCCGGATGAAGCTGGTGTGTTTAATGACTTTATGTATACCGAGGAGGGGATGTTGCTTGTTGGAAATGGGGGAACAATTTTGAAATTGGGTGATGAAGGTTTTGACACTGTTACGTCTGGGACTTCGGTTAATTTGAATAGTGTCGTTGTGGAGGAGGTGGATGGTGCTGCTAATGATATTGTTAATATCTCGGGGGCGAGTGGTACTATTTTGAGTTCTAGTGATGGGGGTGCGACTTTTACAGTTACTGATTCAGGCTCTGTAGTGAATTTTATGGGAGTTGCTGATGTTGATGGTACTCTTTATGCGGTTGGTGCGGGAGCTACGGTTCTTTATGAGCCTGATTCTCCGACTACTACAACTTCATTTGCGGTTCCTACTTTGGATAATTTTTCTACAGATACTACTTATTATTGGAGGGTTCGTGCGGTGGATGTTTATAGTAATTATTCTGCTTATCCTACGGCTCGGAGTTTTACTACTTTGAGTTCGTCTGAGGATGAGGAGGACGATGTGGATTTTGTGGAGACTTTTGATGGATCTACGAATCTTGATACGACTAATACTACTGCTGATTGGGAGAATGGTCGTGCGACTATTCCTGTGGCTGCAAATACTTTTGCGAATGCAGCTGGTGCTTTTGGTATGAATAGTGGAGGTGATGCGAGGATTGAAATTTTTGATGCGGATGGTGATGGGGATTTGGATGTTTTGATGGGGAATTCTACAAATAAACTTTATTTTAATGATGGAGCGGGAAGTTTTTCTGTTGCTACAAATGCGATAGATAGTTCAGGGCTTGCGGTTGGGGATATTGATGGAAATAATTATGTTGATATGGTGGAGAGTGGCAATGGATCAGTTGCGATTCATGCAAATGATGGGTTAGGCAATTTTGTTCTTAGTGCTCCTAGTATTTCTAATGTTAATGCTGTGGATCTTGGTGATATAGATAGGGATGGAGATTTGGATCTTTTGATTGTGCGTGATTCGGGGACCAAGATAAATAATTTATATTTGAATAATGGAAGTGGGACTTTTACTGCTATTGGTACGAATCCTTTTGATGGGATTGCTGATGTTTCTGTGGATGGTAGATTTGAAGATTTGAATGGGGATGGTTATCAGGATATTATCATATTTAATTCAGCGTCTCAGAACTATCTATATATGAATGATGGAGATTCTACGTTTACGAAGAGTAATGCGTTTGGAGCTTCTCATAATACATATCAAGTTGTGACTTTGGATGCTGATGGTGATGGAGATATTGATGTTATTAATGGAAGACCTGATGAAAGTTCTAGGTTGTATTTCAATGATGGAACGGGGTCTTTCAGTGCTGGATCTGCGATTATTACTAATTTAACGAGTAATTATGCTTGGGTATATGGTGTTGCTGATATAGACGGAGATGGAGATGAAGATTTGTTGGGTGGTTCGGGTGATGGTGTGGCAAGCTGGATTGTTAGAAATAATGGAGATGGAACTTTTGGTTCTAGAGAAACCGTGGACACTAGTTATACTGATGCTGTGTATGCAATGGCTGCTGCGGATTTGGATGGAGATGGGGATCAAGACCTTATATATGCAGGTTATGATGGTGCGAATAAATTGTCTTTGAATGAGACTGAACCGGTTTATGAAGAGGCTGGGCTTTTTGAGTCTGATGAAATACCTGCGGGTGTTTTTGATTCTGATAGCGATGGGGATATGGATATGGTTGTTATGTCTATTATTGATGATGAGACTCCACCTACTTATTCATTATGGGTGAATAATGGGGCTCAAAGTTATACTGAAACTACGATTTTTAGTGGATTTACAGGTTTTGTTGAAAATGTTTTAGCTGTTGATGTTGATGAAGATGGAGATAATGATCTTGTTTTGTCTGTGGATGAAGATGATATGGCTAATCAACTTTATATAAATGGGGGATCTAATACGTTTACTTTGTCCGTTGAGGCTTTTGGCTCAGAAGCGGATGCTGCAAAGGGGGCTGAGAAAATTGATATAGAGAATGATGATGATTGGGATGTGATTTTTTGGAACAAAAGTAGTGCGCCAATTTTGTGGACTAATGATGGTAGCGGATCTTTTTCTGAGGTAGCTGGAAATCCTTTAGGGGCTCTTACTACTTATATTTCTGTTGCAGATTTGGATAATGATGGAGATACGGATGTAGTTGGTGCGCAGTCTGACAATACTACGGATATTTTTACTAATGATGGGTCTGGTACTTTTACTCAGGTTTCAGGTGCCATTACTGATACTTTTCAGCAAGAAACGGCTGTTGGAGATATGGATAATGATGGAGATATAGATGTGGTTGCTGCAACTGGGGAGATGTATATAAATGATGGTTCGGGGACGTTTGAGGGTGGTATAAATTATTTTGCTTTTGTTGCCACTCATACTGGTGTTGCTTTGGCTGATATGAATGGGGATGGTCTTTTGGATGTTGTGATACCTACAGAAGATGGGGATTCTGATTTGGTTTTTATGAACAACGGAGATCTTTCGTTTGTTGCAAATGCATCTTTGTTTTTTGATGATTGCACAAATGCTTACTTGCAACTTGTGGATTATGATTCGGATGGGGATGTGGATATTGTTACGGGTTCGAGTGATACTGAAGATGGTGATACGAGTAGCTTGTTTGTAAATAAACAAACCCACACGACTGGAACGTCGTATACTGTTCAGTCTGGAGTGATTGATTCTACTGCTGATACAATTTATTCGGCTACTTTGACTGCTACTGGATATGCGCCTACTGGTTCTGCGTTAGCGCTTTATATGGCAGCTAGTACTGATGATGGTTGGCCAACTATTACATATGGTGGTAGTGAGGATTTGAATGGTGTGTTTGCGTGGGATGATGATGGCTGGACGATAGTGGTTTATGGTGATAATGGAGAGGTTTATTACTCAACTGACGAGGGGGACAATTGGACGGAAATAACGGGGATTACTGCTAATTTGAATGGTGGTGGCGTTGCGACTGATGGTGATATACCGTTTGGGGTTGGTGATGGAGGGTATGTTGTTACTTTTGCTGGTGGGACAGCTACTCAAGTATGTGAGGGGCTGACGACTGAGAATATTAATGCGTTTAGTGGGTCTTCGACTTCGGATTATACTTTTGCGGTGGGGGATAATGGATCGGCTTTCCGGGGTGATCTTTCTGGTGACGATCCTGTTTGTACAGAATTGACTACAGGAGTTTCTGTGGATTTGAATGGTGCTTTGTTGGAAGCAGATATTGATTATTATGCTGTGGGTGAAGAGGGTACGTTGATTCTTACGGAGGATTCGGGGGTTACATGGGAGACTGTTGAGTTGGGTACTTCTGTTGGATTGAATGATCTTGAAGTTGTTAACAATGGATTAATGATTGTGGGTGATGGAGGTACAATTATTACAGCAGGTGGTGAAGATGAAATAATTATTGCTGAGGTTGAGTCGGGAACTTCCGTTGATTTGTATAGTATTCATGTGTCTGATTTAGATAGTGATCTTGTTACTATCTCAGGTGCGGACGGTACAGTTCTGTATTCTGACGACACTGGTGCTACTTTTTCAGTTTTTGATGCTGGTGTTGAAGTTGATTTGCCAGGTGTTACTTTCTTTACTGACGAGTCCAATCCTTATGCGGTTGGTGCAAGCTCTACATTGGTTTATGATGTTGGAGGTGGTGTTCCGACTTGGGAATTAGTCACAAGTGGTGAGGAAGCAACATTCACTGATTCAGGATCAGCGCTTCGTTGGAAAGCAACTTTGAGCACAACAGATGCAAATGAGACTCCAGTGTTGAATGAGGTTGCGATTTCATATTCAACTACTGTGCCTGATCTAACAACAACAACATTTGATGTAACAACAACAGGTGGAGTTACGAGTGCTACTTTAACTAGTGATGCAACACTAACAAACGACAGCCCTGTGGCTGGCGTGAAGCTTTATTTAAATTCTGGAACGACTATTTCGGATAGTACAGCATTGTGGAGTGGAGCACTTTCTAGTACAGGCTCAACAACAGTTCCTTCTGCACTTTCGAGTGTATTGGATTCTGGAGTTGTGGTTGGGATTGTTGCTGGGAAATCTGGTGGGAATTTAGCGACAGATTTGGCTCTAACGGATGAAGCTGTTGTTGTTGTTCCATATACAGATTTTGATACTACAACAAACGCTACAGTGCGGATTGTTGGAGCAGATGGAGCCACAGCAACAACAAGCACTGTGTGTACAGGTTCTGAATACACTGGAAGTACAACAAGTACCTCTGCATTGATAGATGCAGCTAACTACTCGCTTTCTGCGGGTGAGGATTGTTATGTTTATTACTCAAATAATGTTTACCTAGCTACCAGACACTTTTCGACTTTCGTTGCGGGTGCTGCAACAGCTACTGCTGATGATAGTGGTGATGATGATGGAGGTGTGGTTGTGATTGGAGGAGGAGGCGGCGAGGGCGAAGG